>JBDSJB010000706.1:0-16499 GCA_039917665.1 Binatia bacterium | reverse complement strand
TAGGTCGCGGAGCTCGTCGCCGACGAGTTGTTGGCGCCAGCCTTCGGCGAGGGGGTGGGGGGTGTCGTCGTTCGTGACGATCAGCTCGATGAAGCGTTCGAGGTCGGTGCGGGTGGCGACGAGCTCGGAGGCGATGTCGGCGGCGTCGCAGCGGACGCGGAGGAGGACGCCCGCCAATTCCGATGCTGCGCCGACGCGGCGGGCGAGCTCGCGCGGGACTTCGCGGGGCGGCTCGAGGGGCTCGGATTCCATACCGAGGCCGATCGCTGCGGCGAGCCGACTACGCGCGGCGCCCGACAACCCGCTGGCACCGCGGACGTTGCCGATCGCGGTGACGTCGCGTGGCATGGTGCGTCCCATCTCGATGAGCGTGGGATCCTTCAGGACCCAGCCGACCGGGAGATCGCTGGTCTCGGCTTCGGCCTCGCGCCATGCCGCGACCTCGCGGAGCACGGCGAGCTGGCGGCCGGTCAAGCGGCCGCGGCGCGGGAGCTTCAAGTAGGCCTGGCGAGGATCGGGTGCGGAGACCCCGGCGCCGTAGCGGCGTGCGAGCTCGTCCTCGGCCCACGCGGTACGGCCGCGCTTGGCCAGGTCGGCGTGGAGCGCGTCGGCGATCGCGTGGAGATGGCGGACGTCGTCGGCGGCATACTCGATCTGCGTCGCCGAGAGCGGTCGCTTGACCCAGTTGCTGAAGGTCTCGTTGTGGACCAGGCGGACGTGGAGCACGCGCTCGACCAGGCGATCGTACGCGAGCGACGTACCGAGACCGAGGAACCCGGCGACGAGCTGCACGTCGAAGATGCGGATCGGTCGGACCTGGTAGCGGCGCGCGAACAGGAGCAGATCGGCTGCCGGCGCGTGCATCAGCACCTCGACGGTGGGATCCGCCATGAGCGCCGCGATGGGCGCGACGTCGCCCCCGGCAATGGGGTCGATGACGGCGATGCGATCGGCGGTCGCGACCTGCACGAGGCAGGGGACGGGGGCGTAGGTGCGTTCCCAGAGGAACTCGGTGTCGAGGGCGAGGCGGCCGGCGGCGCGGGCTTCGTCGGCGAAGCGCTCGACGTCGGCGGTGCTGGATAGGTGCTCGATCGGGGGAGCTGGCGGTGTCATGGCGAGCGCTTGTATCAGAATCTCGAATGAATGAAGGGCGCGCGCTTCCGGTCGTCATCGATGTGCACCAGGTGCTCCGGCGGCTCGCGGTCGAGGAGGAGGAGCGCCGGCGCGAGCTGGTGCGGCTCGAGGCGCGTCTCCGGGAGTTCGAGGACGTGGAGCGGCCGGCCTACACGAGCTGGGTACGCCTCGAGCTCGGCCCGGTCGTGACGCGGGTGGAGGAGGTGATGGCGGCGTTGCGCGCCCAAACGCTTCTCGCCGACCGGGTCGACGAGCTCGTGGCCGTGCACGGCCTCCACCCGCGCGAGGCCTTGCACGCGGCGCGGACGGGTGGCGCGCTCGACGAGGAGCGGGATGCGGTCGCGGCGCGTCGGCAGGCCAAGCTCGATCGGAAGCGGGCCGAGCGGAAGCAGGCGAAGCGCGCACGCCGTGGCGGTGCGGCGCCGAAGCCGGAAGCAGGTGGCGGCGCCGGGTCTCCCGTCGGTGTCGCGCGCCTCGTGACGCTGTATCGCGGGCTCGCCCGCCGGTTGCACCCCGACTCGCCAACCGCGATTCGCGGGCTCGACCCGGCGCGCCTCCGAACGGTGTGGGCCGAGGTGCAAGCCGCGTACGCGGCCCGCAATCTCGAGCGGCTGTTGGCGCTGTCGGCCTGGCTCGAGACCGAGGCCGCGGCGGGTGGCGACGGTAGCGAGGGTGGCGACGACGGCGCGCTCCTCGTTTCGGTCGGGGAGCGCCACGTCCGGCTGCGGGCCCTCCGTGGCGCGTGTCGTGCGCTCGAGCGCCGGCTCGCCGAGCTCGCGAGCGACCCGGCCTGGGGATTCCCGAGCGTATCCACCGCCGTTCGCCGGGCGCTCAAGCAGGCCGCGGCGGAGCGCCTCGCGGCCGAGCTCGACGAGCTCGGGCTCGCGCTCCGCGAAGTCGAGGATTTCATCGCGGCAATCGGCGCGCCGCGGGCGCCGCAAACGGGGCAGGGAAAACGCGGACGGCGCCGTTGACGCTGGCGCTGGCTCTGAGGTTGTGAGGCCCATGGCGGCGCTGACCTCGACGCCTCTGGCGTCACTCACCAGACGCGCACGGCACGGCTGAAACGACTAGAGTCGCCAGCATGGCGATCGCGACCACCGACCCGACGACCGGCACCACGCTGCAAACGTTCGCGGCCCAC
Organism: Binatia bacterium; assembly: GCA_039917665.1. Taxonomy (GTDB): domain Bacteria; phylum Desulfobacterota; class Binatia; order UTPRO1; family UTPRO1; genus UTPRO1. Next base: position 14,221 of record JBDSJB010000706.1, on the reverse strand, counting down.
GGCGCGGCCGAGATCGAACGACGCCTCGCGCGCGCGGCGGGCGCCTTCGAGCAACACCGGCTGACCGACGTCGCGGTCCGCGCCAGCTGGATGCGGCGTGCAGCCGACGTGTTCGACGCCGACCGCGAGCGACTTGCCCGCGTTGCCGTGCAGGAGATGGGCAAGACCATTCGCTCGGCGCGGAGCGAGGTCGAGAAATGCGCGCTCGGCTGTCGGTATTACGCCGAGCACGCCGCCGCAATGCTCGCCGACACCATTCTGGAGGACGGCGAGACGCGGCCGCAGGCCGGCGACGCGCGCGTCGTCCAGCTGCCGCTCGGTGCTGTGCTCGCGGTGATGCCGTGGAATTTTCCGTACTGGCAGGTCGTGCGCTTCGCGGCGCCAGCGCTCATGGCGGGGAACGTCGCGCTCCTGAAGCACGCGTCGAACGTGCCGCAATGCGCGCTCGCACTGGAAGAGCTGTTCGGGCGGGCGGGGTTTCCACCCGGGGTGTTCCAAACGCTGCTCATTGAGTCCGAAGCCGTCGCCGACGTCGTGGGTGATCCGCGTGTCGCTGCGGTGACGCTGACCGGCAGCGAGGGTGCGGGTCAATCGATCGCGGCCGTGGCGGGGCGGCATCTCAAGAAGTGCGTGCTGGAGCTCGGTGGCAGCGACCCGTTCGTGGTGATGCCGAGCGCCGACGTTGCGGCGGCGGCGCGGACCGCGGTCGTCGCGCGGACGATCAACAACGGACAATCGTGCATCGCGGCGAAGCGGTTCGTGGTGCAGACCGCCGTCTACGATCGCTTCGTCGATGCGCTCGTCGCCGGCATGGCGAGCCTGCGCGTTGGCGACCCGATGGGGGAGGACACCGATCTCGGCCCGCTCGCGACGGAGGCCGGACGCACCACGCTCGTGCGCCAGGTCGACGCGTCGGTCGCGGCCGGGGCCCGACTCCTTCTCGGTGGCCACGCCCTCGACGGTCCGGGATGGTTCTACGCGGCGACCGTGCTCGCCGACATTCCGCCGGCCGCCCCGGCGCACCACGAGGAGATTTTCGGCCCGGTCGCGCTGGTGCATCGCGTGCGCGATCTCGACGAGGCGATCGCGGTTGCCAACGACACGCCGTACGGCCTCGGGTCCAGCGTGTGGACCAACGACGCGGCCGAGCGCGCGCGCTTCGTTCGCGATCTCGCCGCCGGTATGACGTTCGTCAACGCGATGGTCGCGTCGGATCCGCAGCTGCCGTTCGGTGGCGTGAAACGCTCGGGCTACGGCCGCGAGCTCGCGACGCTCGGCCTCCGAGAGTTCACCAACGCGAAGACGATCGTGGTGGCGGGCGGCAAGCCGGCGGGCGACGTCGAGTGAGACGCCGCCGCACGGGTCAGCTCGCGCTTTCTTTGGGCCGGCGGTTCCGGAGCCAATAATCGAACGCGATGCTCATGCCGGTGCGCTGCGGCAGCGTGATCACGACCGCGATCATCAGGAGAGCCCAGACGACGTAGAACCAGGACGCGTCGGGCACCCAGACACGCAGGAACACCATCGCGATCAACGGCAGGATGAAGAGCGCGCGATCGAGCACGAAGAGGTAGCCGAAGAGGTCGCCCTGATCCTCGAGGTAGCGATACCCGCAGACGGCGCAGTGGTCGTGCATGACGTTCAGGCGTTTGAAGAGCGGACCCTCGCCGCAGCGCGGGCAGCGCCGACCGGCGCCGCGCGCCACCAGGGTGCCGAGCGGCGGAGTGGAGGGCGCCACGCTCGTGGTCATGCCTCGTCTCGAAAGACCGGCGAACGCTTCTCGATGTTCGCCATGACGGCTTCCATCTGATTGGGACGGCCGACGAGGCTCTTCTGCTCGTGGCTCTCGGCGCGGAGCAGCGCCGCGGCGTCCTGGTCGACCGCTTGGTTGTAGAGGCGCTTGGCCCCGCGGACGGCCTCGGGGCTCTTCGCCGCGATCTCGCGCGCGACGGCCATCGCGGCCGCATGGGGCTCGGGATCGAGGCGCGTGATGCAGCCGTTCGCGACGCCTTCCTCGGCCGTGAAGATGCGGCCGGTGTACGTGAGCTCGCGGAGCACGTCGTCGCGCATGAGCCCGCGCGTCAGCGCGATACCGGCCATGTCGGGAACGAGTCCCCACTTGATCTCCATGATCGAGAGCTTGGTGCCCGGTGCGGCGATCCGGAGGTCGGCGCCGAGCATGATCTGAAAGCCGCCGCCGAAAGCGACGCCGTGGACGGCGGCGATCACCGGCATCGGCAATTGTCGCCAGAGCCACGCGACGTGCTGGAAGAGGTTGGCCGAGCCATGCGAGCGGTCGCCGAGATCGGTCGCTGCGCCGCCGATCCCGGCGAAGCTCCCCATGTCGAGCCCGGCGCAGAAGACGCGCCCCGCGCCAGAGAGGACGACCGCGCGCACGTTCGCGGCGCTCGCAAGCGTCTCGCCGGCAGCGGCGATGCCCTGGAACATCGCAGGGTCGAGGGCGTTCATTTTGTCGGCCCTGTTCAGCCGGACGTCCGCGACGCCGTCGGTGATCTCGATGCTCACGCGATCGTTCATGAGTCGTTCTCCTGGTCTCGCTCTCAACATTCCGACGGAGCCTTGTCAAAGGAGGGGCGGGCTGCCAGAGGAGCAGCCATGACGACGGCGCGTGTGGTGGTGGGAGTCGCGATGCTGTGGGGTGCGTGGATGCTCGGCCCGACCAGTGCCGCGGCACAACTGTGCGGCGACGCGGACGGCAGCGGCACCGTGACGGTGACCGATGGCGTGCAGACCCTACGCGCGGCGGCGAGCCTGTCGAGCAGTTGCGTTGCCGGCCGGTGCGACGTCGACGGCAGCGGCGCCGTCACCGTCACCGACGGGGTCAACGTGCTCCGCAAAGCCGCGGGGCTCGGCATCACCGAGCAATGCCCCGTCACCAGCACGAACGAATCGGTGAAGGTGTTCCTCGGCGAGATGACCAAGATCGCGCGGGTCAGCGCGCCGGCGAGTGCGCCGATGGTGCAGGGCGCGGTCACGACCGATTGCGACGAGGGATTCATCGAGATCGACGGTGCGACGAGCACGTTTCACGCGTGCCGCTTCGGGACGATCGTGATCAACGGCTCGGTGACGACGGAGAACGTGCTCTCGGACCCGGAGGCGCAACGCTTCATCCGCACCGATACCTACGCGCAATACGAGGTGCGGTTCCTCGATACCGGCTTCACGTTTCGCCAGACCGGGACGTCGACCATCGACATCGACGTGAAGGCGAATCGGCTCGTCGAGAACGGCACGGTCACGATCTTCAGCGACGGCTCGGCCCTGGGGCAGGATGAGTACACGCTCACCAAGATGGACTTCACGACCGACATCGCCACCGCGACCGTCGTGAACGGCAAGCTGATCTCGTCACTCGCGCAGGCCGGGCTTGCCGACATCAAGAGCGTCGGGCTCGGATTCGTGGTGGGCGATCTCGCCGACGTGGACGTCGAGTTCGAGGATGGCCACTTCGAGGCGTTCACGTTCGATCTACAGACCGGCGAGCTGACCCCCGCGACCGTTGCCGCTGCGCGGGATCGGGCGGTGCGCCCGCGAGATTGCCCGCTGCGCCCGCGCGTGGCCGTTCTCGAGCCGTCGCGCGGGCGCCACTGCGTCGTCTGAGAGCAGACTTACTCGCCGAACTCCTCCCAGGAGCGGACGCCGATGAAGTCCTGCTTGCCGAGCGCGATGCCGTTGTGGCGAAGAATCGCGTAACACGTGGTGGCGTGAAAATAGAAGTTCGGCACGCTGATGCGGTGAATGTAGGTTTCGCCGCGCACCGACTGCCCGCCCATCCAGGCCGGGGCGACGCGGCGCTCTTCCGCGCCCGTGAAGTCGGCGGCCTTGAAGCCGTTCACGTACGCGAGACACGTGGCGACGCGCGCGCGCAGCTCGGCGATCGTCGTTTCGGTGTCGGGGTGCGAGGGCGCTTTCTGCCCGGACAAATATGCCGCCGCGAACTTGGCCTGGTCGCAAGCCGCCTGCACCTGTTGCACGAGCGAATACTGATCGGGGGCCAAGCGCGCGGTCGCCAAGACGTCCGCGTTGAACCCCTTCTCCTGCGCGTAGACGGTCCCTTTCTCCAGCCAGGCGTCCAAGTTCCCCAGCATCCTGCCGAATTGCGTGATCGTTTCGAATGCACCCATGGCGTTGCTCCTTTCGCGCGGCCGCATGACCCTGACGGCGCGGCCGCTGACGTCGATGGCCGGTGTATCTCCGAGCCGCAGGAGCGAGTCCATACGTGACGAGTGCCAGTCCCCATGCTCCCGCGGCGGTGCCGCCGATCGCGCCGCGCCGCCTGCGCGACTGGCTGGCGGTTTTTCAGTATTCGGCGCGGGCGCTGGCGCTGGTGTGGACGACCAATCGCGGGCTCGCGTTGCTCCTGGCGGGGCTGGCGATCGTCGCGGGCGTCGTGCCGGGTGCGATCGCGTACGTCGGTCGCTGGTTGGTCGACGCCGTCGTCGCCGCCGCGGCTGGGCGTGCGGACGCGGCGAGCGTGCTCCGCTTCGTCGTCTACGAAGGGGCACTGGTCGTGCTGCTCGCGGCCGTGCAGCGCGGGACCACGCTCGCGCAGTCGTTGCTCCGCGTGCAGCTCGGGCATCGCGTGAACATGCTCGTGCTGGAAAAAGCGCTCACGCTCGATCTCGCGCACTTCGAGGACAGCGAGGTCTACGACAAGATGACGCGTGCGCGGCGCGACGCATCCAGCCGCCCGCTCAGCCTCGTGATGGCGACCTTCGCGATCGTGCAGCACGGCATCGCGCTCGCCACCTACGGTGTGTTGCTGGTGGCGTTCTCGCCGCTCGCCGTCGGGCTGCTCGCGCTCGCGGCCGTGCCGGCGTTCGTGGTCGAGAGCCGTTTCTCCGGCGAGGCGTTCCGGCTGTTTCGCTGGCGGACGCCCGAGACGCGCCAGCAGACCTACCTCGAGTCGGTCATCGCGCGGGAGGACAACGCCAAGGAGGTGATGCTCTTCGGGCTCGGTCGGCCGCTGCTCGCGCGCTACGACGCGATCTTCCGCCGGCTCTACGAGGACGACCGCCGGCTGACGCTCCGCCGCGGGCTCTGGAGCTTTCTGCTCGGGTTGCTGTCGACCATCGCCTTCTACGTCACCTACGGCTGGATCACGCTCGCCGCGGTCCACGGCCAGATCACGCTCGGCGCGATGACGATGTACGTGCTCGTCTTCAAGCAGGGACAGTCTGCGCTGGCGGCCGTGCTCGCCGCCGTCGGCGGTATGTACGAGGACAATCTCTACCTCTCGACGCTCTACGAGTTCCTGGAGACGCCCGTGTCCGCGCCGAGTGGGACGCGGACGGTCGGGGTGACGCCCGGGGACGGCCTCCGCTTCGAGGACGTTTCGTTCTCGTACCCGGATAGCGAGCGCGCCGCGGTCAGCGAGGTGTCGTTTCATCTCCGCCCGGGGGAGAAGCTCGCGCTCGTCGGCGAGAACGGCTCGGGGAAGACGACGCTGATCAAGTTGCTGACCCGCCTGTACGAGCCGACCGGGGGACGGATCCGGCTCGACGGCACCGAGCTCCGCGATTGGGATCTCGCCACGCTGCGCCGCCGGATCGGCGTCATCTTCCAGGACTTCGTTCGCTACCAATTCATCGTCGGCGAGAACATCGGCGTCGGCGACGTCGGCGATTGGCGCGACGAGGCCCGCTGGCGGGCGGCGGCGGAGGTCGGGACGGCGGCCCCGTTCATCGCCGAGCTGCCGCTCGGTTATCGGACGCAGCTCGGCAAATGGTTCCAAGGAGGCCGTGAGCTCTCGGGCGGGCAGTGGCAGAAGATCGCGCTCTCCCGGGCGTTCATGCGGGCGGGGGCCGATCTCCTCGTGCTCGACGAGCCGACGGCGGCCATGGATGCCGAGGCCGAGGTGAGGATCTTCGACCACTTCCGGACCGTGACCGAGGACCGCATGGCCATTCTCATCTCGCACCGCTTCTCGACGGTGCGGATGGCCGACCACATCGTCGTGCTCGCGGACGGTCGGGTGGTGGAGGAGGGGAGTCACGAGACGCTGATGGCGCGGGAGGGGCCTTACGCCCGCCTCTTCACCCTCCAGGCCGCCGGCTATCGCTGACCGAACGGGCGTCGGCCCAAAAATATAGTTGGCCTGTCATATGTAATCTGGCATGGTCGCTGCGCGGCAATCGCCGCGACTGTCGAACGCCGCCAAAGGGGCCGATGCTGTAGCGGAACCCTCCCCAACAGGCAGGGCGTAACTCAAATTCGAAGATTGAGGAGAACCCCCCAGATGAAGATTCTCCAAAACCGGGCCGGTTGGTTGCTCGTCGCGCTGCTCGCTGTCGCGGGCGTCGGGTCGACCGCCCACGCGGAAACCGTGACCGTGAGTCGCTGCGCGGCCGCCAAGGTGCGTTGTGTGATGGGCTACACCCACGTCTGTGGCGTCGCCGGCGTGCTCGGGCAGTTCAAGTGCTACCAAAACGCGACGATCAGATCGCGCTTCGTCGATCAGGTCTGCGTGAACCGCACGTTCGACAAGATCACCGAGTGCTTTCGGGATGCCGAGCGCAGGTTCAACGACTGCCTCACCCTGAACGACGTCGTCGCCATCCAGGACAAGATCGAAGCCTTCGTGACGGATGCCGTGCAGCTGGTGACGCCGGGCTTCCCGTACCCCATTGCCAATCGCTGCGCCGCCGGCAAGCAACAGACGGTCGCCGAAGCGACGGCCGCGAAGCTCGGCTGCTACGAGGACGCGTTCCGACGCGAGCCCGGTATGGTCGATCCCGCCTGCTACGCGAAGCCCGAGACGCTCTACGCCTACCAATTCGCGAAGCTCGAAGGGAACGGCGGCTGTCTCACTTCCGGTGACAACGCGGCGCTCGAAGCCAAGCTCGATGCGTTCGTCGCCGACATGATCGTGGCGCTCGACCGCTGAGCGCGTCGCGGCACGTCGAGCCTGACGTCGCGACCTGAGCGTTCAGCGCTCGGGGAACGGAATGTGCTCGGTTTCTCCCGGTACCGGGGGAAACCGAGCCGCTTTCCAGTCGGACTTCGCCTGCTCGATGCGCGTCTCCGAAGCTCGACACGAAGTTCCACCAGAGGTGGCGGGGGCCGTCGAGGGGCGCGCCGCCGAAGAGCAGGACCCGCGTTGGTTGCTCGGCCGTGATCGGGATGGCGTCGCCGGGCGCGACGTGGATCGCGCGCTCGGCGTAGTCGGCGGCGAGCGTCAGCCGCGCGCCGGCCGCGAGGGTCGCATCGGCGTAGAAGGTCGGTGAGGCGGGTACGACCGGCGAGGTCAGGCCCGTGCAGCAGTGCTGTTCTCACTAAACTAGGACAGCATCCCAGCCCCGCCCGTAGCGTAGCCGGGCAGTCGCGGCCCCTGTCGGGGGGTACGCTGCAGGTGCCCCTCGTTCTGCCGGCGGTGCTCCGACGCACCGGCAACCATCTCAAGGCCAAAGCGTGCGCCGACCTTGGCGGCATCTGCGGATGCGCAGCAAGGCGTGTGTCACGATGACGAGGCAGCAAGAGGGGTGTCGATACTCCTCCCTGCACGTCTACGGCGAACATGCAGGCGGCTACTTCCACCTAGTGTGGCGGGGATTTCGGTCATTCCTGCCGCGTCGAGTTGCTCGACGATCTTGGGCGGCCAGTCCCATGCTTCAATGTCACCTGCGTGAATCGAATTGACCTGCGCCGAGCACGAGGGCTACTTGCTCCGCAGCGTGAGCCGCCGATCCTGCACGATCCTCTGCGTCGTCGCCCTTGCGCTCTATGCGGCGGTCCTCTTCTGGTTTCGCATCGGCTCGGGCGACGTTAAGAATTGGGACCTCGCGAGCGCGGACGCCTTTGTGTACTTCTATCCGTCGTACGAGCAGATGTACGCCCGTGTGGTGCGGGGCGTGCTTCCGCGCTGGAATCCCTGGCAGCTCTTCGGAACGCCATGGCTCGCGGCGCTGCAGCCGGGTTTGTACTACCCCGGGCACTTCGCCTACCTGATTCTCCCGACGCACACCGCCATGGCCGTGGCTGGCGTGTCACACATGATCTTGGCGGCGGTCGGGATCTACGTCTTTCTGAATGGGGTCGGTCTCGGAAGCGTCGCGGCGCTCACGGGAGCAGTCGTGTTCGCCTTTCGCGGATACTTTCTCTCTTGCCTCGCCGGTCCGAACTTGGTGGAGGCTGCCGCGTGGATCGGCTTCGGGGCGCTCGGCGTCGTGTCGATCGTCGAGCGCGGCACGCTGCGCTCGACCACTTTGTTGGCGGGGGCGGCCGCCATGTCATTGTTGGCCGGTGCGCCCCAGCACTCGGCGTACCTCATGTACGCCTGGGGAACGCTCTGGCTTGCACGTACCGTTACGGCGGAGCAGCCCATCGCCGCCGCCGCCCGGAGCGGTGCATTGTTCGGTGCGGCCATTCTGTTGGCGCTGCTTCTCTCAGCCGCACAGCTCCTGCCGACGGCCCAAATCATGGCCGAGGGAACTCGTTCGACCAGTCAGTTGCCCGCCCGTGTCATCTCCCCTTTAGGCAACCCGGCGGTTGCGATGCTCGAGCGGTTCCCAATCGTCGGGCTGTCGCAATCCTTCGGTGTGATGCCGCTCGTGCTTGCTGCGCTCGCAGCGCTCGGCGGTCGTCATCTCGGTCTCTTGGTGTGGGCGCTGCTGCTGGGCGTCGTCTCGGCGGTCTTTGCGCTCGGAGCTGAAACTTCGGTGTTCGGCGTCTATCGGATGCTTCCCGGGCTCGGGATGTTTCGAGGCCCCAACCGGATGTTGCTCCTGACGGACTTTTCGATGGCGGTCGCTGCCGCAATCACCATCGACGCGTTTGTGCGGGGACCGGACGCCTCCGCCAGCCGACGCGCCCGCATCGCGGTCGCGACGATCGTGGTCGCGGCCGCAGTGGCATGGACCGTGTTCCACGTACGGCTCGGCACGCCCGGCGCGTCCCTCGTCGCGGTGGGGATCGCCGCCGGCGGCGCCACGTTGCTACTCGTCCGCGGGACGCGCGTCGCGATTGTCGCGGCCGGCGTTGTTTTGCTCCTCGTTGGCACCGAAATCTTTGTGCGGACGGATCTCAGATTGGTCCTGCCGTACACGATGGACAAGGTGAAATGGCTGCAACTATATGACCAAAGTTACCGCCTCCTGAGCCGGCAGGGGGCGCACGATCGGATCTGGTTGATCGTGGCCGCGGATCCCCAATCTGCAGCGAAACAAGCCATGCGTAACGGTCTCCGCAGCATCGAAGACTATGAGCCGATGAACCTAATCCGGCAAAATCGCTACCTCACGTACTTCGGAGAAGGCGCCGTGACAGACTACGTGAATGATCTCCCGTTTTTTGGCACGGTGCCCGGTCGTTTCGGATCTTCGCCGACATCGTCCGCCGGTTCTCGCCGTCGTTTGCTCGATCTCGGCGCGGTCGGTCGGATCATCATTCCGCCGAAAGCCTCACAGGGTCGCGCCACGTCGTTCTTCAGAGCCGCAGGTCTGCGGGCGGGTGCGGGCATCGGCACGCTCGCCGTAGCAGTCAACCCGAATGCCAACGCTCGCGCGTACGTCGTGTATCAGACGGCCCAGGCGCCTGCGGAGACGGAATTGCTAGCGCGTCTGGCCGACCCTACGTTCGATCCGTTGGCACTGGCTTACGTCGAAGGCGATCCGGGGTTCACGCCGACCGCCGACGCGCCAGCGCGCGGCGCTGAGGCCCAATTTGTCGAAGATGGTGAAGACGTCGTGGAGGTGGAAGCGACGGCGACCACTGCGGGGTTGCTCGTCCTCGCCGACACCAATGCTCCCGGCTGGCTTGCGACCGTCGACGGTGCCACAGCGCCGATCGTCGCGACGAACTACCTCTTTCGCGGTGTGGCGATCCCGTCGGGAAAGCACCGAGTCCGATTCCTCTATCGCCCGTGGACGATCCCGGCGGGACAGGTGATTTCGCTCGCGAGTTTGCTTGTGCTTGGCCTGATGGTCGTTCGGCCACGGCTGCCGGGCAGTAGCGCGTCAGTGTGAGCCGGGCGCACGAAAGCGCCGCAGTCAGTGCCGTCGCCCGCGCTGTTAGATCTCTCTCGTGGTCGAGAGGGGGCGGCGCGAAAAACGTCGCAGGTGGTCTCTGTGGAGACACGTCAGCGGTCTCCCAGCCAGAGGCGCTCCGATCAAGTTGTCCCTTCTGCGATGCCTTCGGAGAAGTCGGGTCGACGGCAGGAGGCGGCGGACCGTGAAGCCGCCGAGGTCGTGGACCTTGCCCGTCACGCCGTTTCCAGACCGGGGCAGCTGCGAGGCTCGACGGCCGGCTCCGACGCTGGTTGGTAGCTCATGGCGCGAGCATGGCGGCGCGGCCCTTCAGGGGCAATCGCGCACGCCGAACGCACCGGCACGGCCGAGATTTCACTGGACGATCGGTCGACTCCCGAGTACTCTCCGGCCGCCATCCCGGCTTGCCGTGAGCCGGATGAGACCCCATCTGAGGACAACTATGCTGAGCTTCCATCGTCGAGTTGTATCCGGCGCTCTACTTGCGCTCTGCTTGGCCGTGCCTGCCGCCGCCGCCGTGACCGTGCAACCGGGCATCGGATTCGTCGCCATCACGGGCCAGGTGCCGGGGACGTCGCTCGTGCTGGAGAATGCCCAGCATCAGGACGTCGAAACCGGCCTCGCCGATGCGTTCGGCAGCTTGATCTTCCGCGAGCTCACACAAGGCGCCGCGTACTTCGTCCGCGAACCCGGCGGAGACACGACGCCGGTGATGATCCTCCGCTTCGAGGATCATCCTCCGCAGTCGTTCTATCAGGGGCAGACGCTCGTCGAGGGCATGAACTATCTGCAGATGCGCGACGGCACGCTCCTCTCCGCGATGGTGCGCGCGCCCCTCGGGGCATCGTTCGCGCCGAATCGCAAGTTTCCCACGGTGGTCGAATACTCGGGATACGCGGTCGCCGACCCGAACAACCCGCAGCCGTCGACCCTGCTCGCGCAAGCCCTCGGGTTCGCGACGGTCGCCGTCAACATGCGCGGTTCGGGCTGCTCGGGCGGTGTGATCGACTTGTTCGATCTGCCGACGACGGCCGACGGCTACGACGTGGTCGAGATCGCCGGCAATCAGCCGTGGGCGTTGCTCAACAAGGTGGGCATGGTCGGGATCTCGTTCCCCGGTATCAGCCAGGTTTTCGTCGCGGGCGCGCAGCCGCCGCACCTCGGCGCCATCGCGCCGTTCTCGGTGATCGCCGACATCTACCGCGCGCCGGGCTTCCCGGGCGGCATCTTCAACAACGGGTTCGCGGAGACGTGGCTGCAAGAGCGCGCCGACGATGCCGAGCCGGCGCCGTCGGGCGGCCAGGCGTGGGCCATCCAACGCGTGAACGAAGGCGATGCCGTCTGTCTCGCCAATCAGAAGCTCCGCCTGCAAACCCAAGATCCGGTCGCGTTCACGCGCGACACGCCGTACTACACCCCGTCGCTGATGGACGATCGCTCGCCGGTCAACTGGATCTCGAACATCCAGGTGCCGGTCTTCATCTCCGGCGCTTGGCAGGACGAGCAAACTAGCAGCTTCTTCGCGACCATGCTGAAGCTTCTGCCGAAGCGCAAAGACGTCAAGATCATGCTGATCAACGGCGTGCACTCGAGCCCGCTCGAGCCCGAAGGCTTCTGGCAATGGATCGCGTTCCTCGATCTCTACGTCGGCCATCGCCGGCCCGACGTCGACCGCCTCGCGCCGTTCATGGGCGACGTCTACGCGCAGATTCTCGGACCCGGCACGCCGGTCCCGCCGCTCCCGGTGGATCGCTACGCTGCGGATACCGCGTACACCGACGCGCTTCATCATTTCGAGAGCGAGCCCCGCGTGCGCGTGCTCATGGAGAACGGGGCCGGCTCGCCGACGGCCGGTCTGCCCGCGCCGCGTTTCGAGCTCACCTACAAGAAATACCCACCGCCGGGCACGCGGCAGACGGCTTTCTACTTCGGCGCCAGCGGTACGCTGACCAAGGGCCGTCCCATCGACGAGGGCTTCGACACGTATCATCCCGACCCGGAGGCGCGTCCGATGCAGACGATCCCGGGTCAGGGGCAGTCGGAGTCGTGGGAGATCATGCCGGCGTACGACTGGCAGCCGCTGGCTGCGGGTACCGGGGTCGCGTACGCAACGGCGCCGCTCGCAACCGACACGACGATCGTCGGCAACGGCAGCGTCGACCTCTGGCTGCGTTCGAGCGCCGTCGACACGGACGTGCAGGTGACGCTCACCGAGATCCGTTCCGACGGCCTCGAGACCTATGTGCAAAGCGGTTGGTTGCGCGGCAGCCACCGCAAGCTTGCCCGTAAGGGCAACACGCGGGTCGACATCGTGCAGACGCACCTCGCGGTCGATGCCGAGCCCATGCCGGCCGGATTGTTCACGAAGATGCGCGTCGCGATCTTCCCGGTGGCGCACACGTTCCACGCGGGTTCGCGCATCCGCATCAGCATGGAAGCGCCGGGCGGCGATCGCACGCGTTGGGCGTTCGACACGTTCGACACCGATGGCCTGGTCGCGAACGACGTCTCGCGCTCGCGGACCTTCCCGTCGCGCTTGGTACTCCCGATCGTCCGGACGCCTCCCGTGCCGGCGGGCTTGCCGCCGTGTCCGGGTCTCCGTGGTCAGCCGTGCCGCACGTACGTGCCGGCGGATAACGGCGGCTGAGCCGTTCTGCTTTCGTCGTAACGCCATGAACGGCGGCGTCGGCCTCAGCAGGCCGGCGCCGCCGTCGTCGTTTGGGGCCGCTACGTCGTCGCGGCGGTGAGGGTGGCGAGGAGATCGGCACCGCTCCACTCGCGCCGGCCGCCGCCTTCGGCGTCGTGCATGAGCGACACGAGCCGTGCGTTGACCGGTGCCGTCCGTCCGAAACGGCCGGCGAGCGCGACGATCTCACCGTTCAGGTAATCGACCTCGGAGCGTCGGCCGGCTTCGAGATCCTCCCACATCGACGACCGCGCTTGCGGATCGATCGCCAGCATGCGGCCCGCGAGGCGGGTGAAGAAAAAATCTGGCAAGCGCAGCACCCATGGAATCCACCCGGGCGGGAGCGGCGTCAGCTTGGCCGGGGTCAGCCCGGCCGCGGTGAGCAGACCGAGCGCCTCTTCCTGGGCGAGCGCCGTGCACTGCCGATACGCGCGCGTGGAGAGCTGCGTCTTCAGCGGCAGATTCGAGAGCGCGTTCACCGGGTTGTTCAGATTGAGAACGAGCTTGGCCCACTGCACGGGCTCCAGGTGGTCGTGCCGCTCGAGCGGCAGACCGGCGCGCGCGAACGCTGGCGCGAGCGCGTCGAGACGCGGATGGCGTTCCGTCTCGAGCAAGCCTTCCGAGCCGTGGTGAAAGCGGCCGGCACCGCGATTCACGACGTTGAACTGCACCATGCCCGCCAGCACCGTCCATCCGGGCAACGTCGCCCGCAGCTCCTCCGCGTTGTGGAGGCCGTTCTGGAAGCTCACCACGAGCGCCTCGGGCCGCAGCACGGCGGCGAGCTCACGGCCGGCGTCGGCCGTACCCGCCGACTTCACCGTGACGAGCACGAGATCGGCGTCGGCGGCGGCGGCGGGCGTCGTCGTGAACCGGATGGCGTCGGGCGCGACCGTCAGCGCGGCGCCCTCCCAATCGGTGAGCGTCAGCCCGTGCGTGCGGACGTCCGCGGCGAGCCGCTCGCGGCCGACGAACGTGACCATGCTGCCGGTCGCCGCCAAGCGGCCACCGACATAGCAGCCGATGCTGCCCGCGCCGTACACACAGATGTGAGGTCCACTCGCCATCGGAAGGTTTCGCCGGCATAGCGGATGGCGGCACCCGCCGCCATTCGAGACCGCGTGTCGTCGGTTCGGCTGCCACCGCGGATGCACGCACCACAGGAGGGCACGATGGAACGCATGAACGAGCTCGGCTTCTACACGCTCGCCGGCAACCCCGAGTCGCCGCGCGCGTTGCTCGACGAGGTGCGCCAGGGCGAGGCGATGGGCTTCGGCTCGGTGTTCATCTCGGAGCGCTTCACCATCAAGGAAGCGGTGACGCTGTCGGGGGCCGCCGGCGCGATCTCGAGCGAGATCGGCATCGCGACGGCCGCGACCAACCAGAACACGCGCCATCCGATCGTCACGGCGTCGTACGCGATGACGATGCACACGCTGACCGGCGGACGCTTCTCGCTCGGCCTCGGGCGCGGCATCCCGATGCTCTTCGCGATGAACGGTCTCTCGCCGATCACCGACGACCAGATTAC
>JBDSJB010000705.1:0-2811 GCA_039917665.1 Binatia bacterium | reverse complement strand
TACCACTCGGGCGTCTTGGTCACGATCGAGTCGGGGCTGTCACCGGCGAGCACGCGCCCGAGCAGGATGCGATTGTAGGCGCCGCCCGGCTCCTCGCCGTACACGGTGATCTCGTACAGATGGTGCGCGCCGCGGGTGACCAGCTCGTCGAGGAGCCGACACGTTCCCATGCCGTTGCCGACGATCGCGAGCTTCTTCTTGGCCATGGTCAGCTCACGCTCTCGACGCCGCTTTCGGCCGCGCGCGCTCGCACCGCGCACACTTTGAACTCCGGCATGCGGCTAATCGGATCGAGCGCGGGATTGGTGAGAACATTCACGGCACGCTTCCCGCCCCAGTGGAACGGCGCGAACACGGTATCGGGCCGGATGTCGGACGAGAGGCTGACCGCGAAGCGCACCGCGCCGCGCCGGCTCTCGACGAGGAGCGCGTCGCTCTCGCTGACGCCCAAACGCGTCGCGAGCATCGGATGGATCTGGAGTCGCGGCTCGGGTCGAGCGTCGACGAGCTTGGCGACCCGCCGCGTCTGCGCGCCGGAATTGTAGTGCTCCTTGTAGCGGCCGGTCGTGAGGTAGAGCGGATACTCGGCGTCCGGCAGCTCGGCCGACGAACGCGTGGGCACGGCATGAAAGCGCGCCCGACCTGAGGGGAGCGGGAAGGCGTCGGCGAAGAGCCGCGGCGTTCCCGGATGGTCGTCGCTCGGGCACGGCCAGAACACGCCCTGGTTCTCGCGCAGCTTCTCGTACGTGATCCCGCTGTAGTCGGCGCGCGCGCCGGCGGTGGCGCGTCGGAGCTCGTCGAAGACGTCGCGGGTCGAGGCGAACCGAAAACCTTCCGCATGACCCAAGCGGGCAGCGAGCGCGCCCAGGACGTCGAGGTCGCTCCGCACTCCTGGCGGCGCGGATTGCACGCGCTGCCGGAGGATCACGCGGCCTTCGAGATTCGTCATCGTTCCATCTTCCTCCGCCCACTGCGTCGTCGGGAGCACCACATGCGCGGCCGCCGTCGTCTCGTTCTCGAAGGCGTCGCAGACGACCAGGAGATCGAGCAGGCGGAGCTTGCGAGCGACGTTCGACGCGTGCGGCGACGCGACGGCGACGTTCGAGCCGACGACCATCAGCGCGCGAATGCCGCCTTCGGGACCCAGCGCGTCGAGCAGCTCGTAGGCGCTCTTGCCCTTGTGCGGCAGCGCTTCGGGCGCGATGCCCCAGATGCGCGCGATCTCGGCCCGGTGCTCGGGGTTCTCGATCAGTCGGTAGCCGGGAAGCTGGTCGGCCTTCTGCCCGTGCTCGCGGCCGCCCTGGCCGTTCCCCTGGCCAGTGAGACACCCGTAGCCGCTCGCCGGCTTTCCGACCTTGCCGAGCGCCAGCATCAAGTTGATGAGCGCGAGCACGGTGTCGGTCCCGGTGCTCTGTTGCTCGGCACCGCGGCCCGAGAGCGTCATGCTGCTCGACGCCTGCGCGAGCAGACGGACGGCGTGGAGCTGCTGGTAGATCGGCACGCCCGTCAGCCGTTCCACGTGCGACGGATCGCTCGTGAGCACCGCGCGGCGGACGTCGTCGAATCCTTCCGTGCGGCGTTCGATGTAGTCGGCGTCGATCAGACGCTCCTGGATTGCGAGGTGCAGGAGCCCGTTCGCGAGCGCGAGGTCGGTGCCGGGTGTCAGCTGCAGGTGCAGCGTCGCGGCGCGGGTCGTGTCGGTCTTCCGCGGGTCGACGACGATGAGAGCGCCGCCGGAATGCTTCTGCGCGAAGATCCACTGCATGATCGGGGGCATCGTGTCGGCGCAGTTGGACCCCCACAGCATGAGCGTGCGCGCCTCGGCGATGTCGGCCACCGGGAACGGCAGACCGCGATCGAGACCGAATGCGAGGTTCTGGCCCGCTGCCGCGGAGGCCATGCAGTAACGCCCGTTGTAGTCGATGTTCGGCGAGCGCAGCACGACGCGGACGAACTTGCCGAGTAGATAGACCTTCTCGTTCGTGAGACACCCGCCACCGAACGCACCGAGCGCCGCCGGGCCGTACGCGTCGCGGAGCGCGATCAGCTTCTCGGCGATGAAGTCGAGCGCCGTGTCCCATGCGACGGGCGCGAGCCCGCCAGCGCGTGTGCGCATCAGCGGGCGACGGAGCCGGTCCGGATGATCGAGCAGCGCGCTCGCCGTGAATCCCTTCACGCACATCTGCCCGCGATTCACCGGGAAGTCGGCGTCGGCCTTGATCGTCACTTCTTGGTGATCGACCCGATTCGTCGTCACCGTCATGCCGCATTGGAAGGCGCAGTAGGGACAATGCGTGCGCGTGGTTTCGGAGGTGACGACGTGCAGCTTGGGTCGGGTCATGAGGTCGGCGAGGCGAGCCATCTCGAATGCTTCTCCGAGGAATCGCGCTCGGAGATCGCTGGAGTGGCGGCACACATGGAGATGCGTATGTGCAACCGCGGTGCCAGCGCCTGCGTCGATCCACGTCACGGGACGGGGTGCGTCGGAGGCTCCGGCATGACTGCGGAGCGCGCAGCTGCTGCCCTTCCGCTACGCAGCACGCCACGATGAGGGCGCGAGATCGGAGCCATCGCGCGCGGCGATGGCGCCGGAATCGTTACTGAATCCTGATCGGGCCGAACTCGCGAGAATCTGCGTGCTGCCGACCGAGGGCGCGAAGAATTCCGCGCGTACCGCGAGATATTTTTCGTCGGCGAAGAACCGCTCCTTCGTCGCCTGATCGGGAAAGCCGATCGTGAAGACCCGGTTCACCCCTGGATCGTCCACACCGCGGAGCGCTTCGGCGACGATGAAGTCGCAGCCGAAGTCGC
>JBDSJB010000704.1:0-6529 GCA_039917665.1 Binatia bacterium | reverse complement strand
TTCACGGCGTCGAGAAACTGCTGTGCCTCGATACGGTCACCTGCGGCCAGGGCGCCGTAGATCGATCGTGATAGCGAGACGGCGAGCTCGCTGCAGAGCTGCGCCGGATACAACGACTGGCAGGTGGGCATCGTGCCGCTGATCGTCACGTCATATCCGCCGCTCTGAAGCTGGCCTGCCGCACCATCGCCATTCGCCAGGAACAGCACCGGAAAGACGAGGCCGGCGAGCTTCGCATCGCTGCCCGCAAGTTTTGCTTTGAGCACGATGCCTTTGCGGAATACTTTCTTGAGAAACTTCGCTTTCAGCTTCACGTCGAAACTGTCGTCTGCCCCTTTGCGATCGAACTGGAGCGTTAAGCCACCTACGGCCTCTTTGAGCTTCAAGACCGTCCCGCCCGTGGGCTTGTTCGTCACCGTACACTCACCCACCAACGGACAGCATGAGATCTTTCCGATCGTGCAGCCCGGGGCGCCGGAGCAGCACTCGATGCAGGCGCCGTTCGTGTTGGAATCGCCGCAGTTCACGGCACCCGAGAAGTTCGGGTCGTTGTCGGCAGCACCGGCGGCCACCGCGACGGCGAGTATGCCGCCGAATACAGCGACCGAAACGAACCTGAGAGATGATCGAACACGCTTCATGGATCCTCCCGGAAGTGGCGGTGTCGTGAGGTGGCCCCGCATCACAGCCGCCTGAGAAAAGGCGGGGCATCACCGGCACGTCCTGTGCCGGGAACGACACTGCTATAGCGCGCCCCTTCATGGTCGCAATGATTTTCTGCGCCTGCGCCGCGCTAGAAATGATGCGGGTGCGTGTGGATGTGCGCACCCGCTGCAAAGAAATCAAACCGTCTACACCTTCGGCTTCCCCCCTTTGGAGTACACGCGGAGCGTGATCGATCGCGTGGCCGAGGGAGCTCCCAGCCGGATCGCTGCGGTCGCCAGTGCGCCATGGAGTCTCACCTGTTCTCGGACGGCGAAAACTGGCATTTGCTTCCGTCGTCGATCAAGCACGCTCTGACTCCTCGCGGTTTTCGTCCGCGTCGTTTGGAGCGACGCTCAGGAGGAATCCATGACGCTCGAGCCCATCATTGCCAGCGCTGCTGTAATGAACCCGTTGTCGCGCGAGGATCTGCGGAAGATGGACGCCTACTGGCGGGCATCCAACTATCTTTCGGTCGGACAGATATACCTCTTCGACAACCCGTTGCTGAAGGAGCCGCTCGCGCGATCACACATCAAGCCGCGGCTCCTCGGCCACTGGGGCACGACGCCGGGGTTGAACCTGCTGTACGTGCACCTCAACCGGATCATCAAGGCACACGATCTCAACATGATCTACGTCATAGGTCCCGGCCATGGTGGTCCCGCGCTGGTGGCCCACGCCTATTTGGAAGAGACCTACAGCGAGGTGTATCCGAACATCGGCCGGGACGAGGACGGCGTGCGGAAGCTCTTCAAGCAGTTCAGCTTCCCGGGCGGGATCCCAAGCCACGTCGCGCCCGAGACGCCAGGCTCGATCCACGAAGGCGGCGAGCTCGGTTACGCGCTCTCGCATGCCTACGGCGCGGCCTTCGACAACCCGGATCTGGTGGTCGCATGCGTCGTCGGCGACGGCGAGGCCGAGACCGGGCCGCTCGCGACCAGCTGGCACTCCAACAAGTTCCTGAACCCGGCGCGCGATGGTGCCGTGCTGCCGATCCTGCACCTGAACGGCTACAAGATCGCGAACCCGTGTTTCCTGGCTCGCATACCGCGCGAGGAGCTGCAGAAGCTGTTCGAGGGATACGGGTATACGCCGTACTTCGTCGAAGGCCACGAGCCGGAGCGTGTGCATCAGCAGTTGGCGGCGGCTCTCGACCGAGCCATCGCGGTCATCAAAGCCGTACAAGCCGACGCCCGCAGCAATGGCTTCACGAAGCGACCGACGTGGCCGATGATCGTGCTCCGCACGCCCAAGGGTTGGACGTGTCCGCCGGAGATCGACGGCAAGAAGTGCGAAGACTACTGGCGCAGCCACCAGGTGCCCATGGGCGACATGGACAAGCCCGAGCACATCCGAATCCTCGAACAGTGGATGCGGAGCTACCGGCCCGAGGAGCTGTTCGACGCGGACGGGCGTCTACAGCCGGAGCTGGCCGAGCTGGCGCCGCGCGGCCATAGGCGCATGAGCGACAACCCGCACGCCAACGGCGGCTTGCTGCTCAAGGATCTGACCATGCCGGATTTTCGCCAATACGCGGTCGAGGTGCCGGCGCCGGGAGCCGTCAGCGCCGAAGCGACGCGCGTGCAGGGTCAACTCCTGCGGGATGTGATGAAGCTCAACCTGGACCACGCGAATTTCCGTCTCTTCAGTCCGGATGAGAACAACTCCAATCGCTGGCAGGACGTGCTCGACGTCACCAATCGTTGCTACGTCGCCGACATCTACCCCGAGGACGACCACCTGAGCCCCGACGGGCGCATCATGGAGGTGTTGAGTGAGCATCAGTGCCAGGGCTGGCTCGAGGGCTACCTGCTCACCGGTCGGCATGGGTTCTTCAGTTGCTACGAGGCGTTCATCCACATCATCGATTCCATGTTCAATCAGCACGCCAAGTGGCTGAAAGTGTGCAACGGGATTCCCTGGCGCCGACCGGTCGCGTCGCTCAACTATCTCCTGTCCTCACACGTGTGGCGCCAGGATCACAATGGTTTCAGCCACCAGGATCCCGGCTTCATCGACCACGTCGTCAACAAGAAGGCCGACGTCATCCGCGTCTATCTCCCGCCGGACGCCAACTGCCTCCTCAGCGTGACCGATCACTGTCTGCGCAGTCGGAACTACGTCAACGTGATCGTGGCCGGCAAACAGCTCGCGCCGGTCTGGCTGAGCATGGATCAGGCGATCAAGCACTGCACGGCGGGCATCGGGATCTGGGAGTGGGCCAGCAATGACCGTGGCGGCGATCCCGATGTGGTGATGGCATGTTGTGGCGACGTGCCGACGTTGGAAACCCTCGCCGCAGTGGATCTCCTGCGGCGGCACGCGCCGGAGATCAAGGTGCGGGTCGTCAACGTCGTCGACTTGATGACGCTCCAGCCGGCGAGCGAGCATCCCCACGGGCTCCCCGATCGAGATTTCGACGTGCTCTTCACTCGGGATAAGCCGATCATCTTCGCGTTCCATGGCTACCCGTGGCTGATCCACCGTCTGACCTATCGCCGCACCAACCACGGCAACCTCCACGTCCGCGGGTACAAGGAGGAGGGCACGACGACCACGCCGTTCGACATCGCCGTGATGAACGACCTCGACCGCTATCATCTCGTCGCCGACGTCATCGATCGGCTGCCGCAGCTCGGGTCGCGAGCGGCCTATGCGAAGCAGGCCATCCGCGACCGGCTCATCGAGCACCGCCAGTACATCGCCGAGCACGGCGACGATATGCCGGAGATCGCCAACTGGCGCTGGAGCGGTGGCGCGGTCGGCGATGCGACCCGCACCGGCACGTCCGCCGACAACGTCTGACGCGACCACGCAATGTCAAAGCCATCCGCCCGTGAACCCGGCACGGCGCAATCCATTCACCACGTAGGGACACCGGCGCATGAGGTTCCAGATCAAGCCAGTGCGGTAGTTCTCGATCATGAGGACCACCGGGCCTTGGTCGATCCCGAAATGGTACGGGGTCACCCACCAGCCGGTGGCGCTCTCGGGTGCCGCGTAGGTCTCGTTGAACGACGGCTTGAATCCGTAGCGCTTGGTCGCACCGAGATGGAGCTGCGAGAACGCGCGAATCGTCGGGATGACGATTTCCGGCGCGAACGGCAGTGAGGCGACGACGACCCACGGCGACACGGTGCCGTCGTCCGGACCATAGGGCGCGCCGCGCGCCTGGTAGCCGTAGAAGCGCCGCTCGACGCCGTTCACCTTTCGCGTCTCGAACCCAGGCCCGTCGCTCGCGGTGATGCCCCAGCAGTCGTCGCCGTAACCCGCGAACTCCAGCGGATTGCGGCGCGCATATTCGCGATGGATGTACGCGGCTTGGCGGCTATTCTCGAAATAGTCGCTGCCGTGGTCGCGCATGAACGCGTCTTGGATGCCGCGGAAATCGGTCCAGAGATGCGAAAGCTGGTGCGTGAAGAGCGGCCCCGAGTAGAGAACCTCGCGTCCATAAATCGTCTTCCACTGGTACGTCGCACGGTAGGCGTGAAACGTCTCGGACGGCAGCGGGAAGGTCGGTGACCCGAGGCCGAGCAAGTAGATCAGCAGTGCCTCGTCGTACCCGGTCCAGGTGTATGGGATGAAGCCCGTTTCGGGCCGCCAGCCATGCGACACCGCGGCGCCGCCGTTCAGCGCCCACTGCCAGTCCGCACGACGATAGAGCTCGTCCGCCAGTCGACGCACCTCCGCCTCTTCCTCGGTGTCCGCGTCGAAATACGCCGCACACGTGAGCATGCCGGCGAACAGAAAGGCGGAGTCGATCGTCGAGAGCTCGCATTGCCAGACGCGCCGTCCGCTCTTCATGTCGAGGAAGTGGTAGTAGAAGCCGCGATAGCCGGTTGCGTCCGGCTCGGGCCCGTGCGGGCTGTCGCGGAAGAAACGCAGCCTGCGCAGTACGAGCTCGGGTGCGAACGCGCGGTCGATCACCCCACGCTCGACCAGCACCGGGATGGTCGCGAGTCCCAGACCGACGGCTGCGATGCTCGCTGGCGCACTCGGATCCGTCTTGTCGCGGATCAGGCCGTTCGCGGGGTTGGTTTCGTGGAGATAATACTGCAGCGTCGTCATCTGCAGCAGGGCGAGCTCGCCCTCCGTTAGAGGGTCGTTCGGGCTGTCTCTGGTGGGCGAGCCGTCCGTCATCGTGCCTACGGCATACTGCGTCGCAGCCCCGCGTATAGCCAGCTCGTCAGCAGACCGTGGCGTCTTGGACCGCCGAACTCCGGGTCACAAACGGCTGGCACGGACCCGGATCAGCGGACGTCGAACCTTGTGCGCCCCCGGATCACCGTGGTTGAAGCTCCCCATGGACCCGTTCCGATTGAGCGTCGCGCAGAAAGCGCTGCAACTGAACCTCGACAAGGAAAAATACGGCACGATCGCCGAGATCGGTGCGGGTCAAGAGGTGGCGAGCTGGTTCTTTCGAGCGGGCTCCGCGGCCGGGACGGTTGCGAAGTCGATGTCGGCCTACGACATGAAGGTGAGCGACGCGATCTACGGCCACACGGGACGTTACGTCTGTCGGGAGCGGCTCCTGTCGATGCTGACGCACGAGTACGCGCTGCTGCTGGAGCGGCTGGGGGCGTCGCGCGGCAACGACAGTTCCTTCTTCGCCTTCGCGGACACTGCCGCGACCTGCGGCCCGACGCGCGACCGCGGCGAAGCCTGGCTCGGGGTGCGCTTCCAACACGCGCCGCACGCCGAGCCGTCGGACATCCTGCTGCACGCCAATCTGCTCGACAAGGTGAGGCGCCACGAACAGGAGGCGCTCGGCGTCCTCGGCGTGAATCTCATCCACGGCGCGTATTTCCTCCGCAACGACCCGACGCAGCTGATGGACGCCTTGCTCGACGACCTGCCGCACCAGCGCGTCGAGATCGACCTCATTCGTTTCTTCGGCCCGGCATTTCCCGACGTCGACAATCGCCTGATGAGCCTGCGGCTGGTGGAGCACGGGCTGACCGACGCCGTGATGTTCACCGCGGACGGCGAGGTGGTCCAGCCCTCCGAGGTGCTCTACCGGAAGCCAGTCCTGGTCGAGCGCGGCCGGTTCCGGCCGCTGACCCATCTCACGCTCGATATCCTCGAGCGCGCGCTCGAGCAGTTCTTGGAGGATCCCGACCTGCACGGCGAGGAGCCGGTCGTGTTGATGGAAATGACGGTCGGGGGTCGCGGCGGCGACGGCACCATCGAGGAGACCGACTTCCTGGCGCGCGTCGACACCCTGCGCACCGTCGGCAAGACGGTGTTGATCTCGAAGTTCGGGCGCTACTTCCGCTTGGTCGAGTATCTGTCGCGCTACACCCAGAACAAGATCGGTGTCGCGCTCGGGATCCCGAGTGTGCAGCAGATCGCCGACGAGAAATTCTACGATGATCTCGCCGGTGGCGTGCTCGAGGCGGCGGGACTGCTGTTTCGCCGCAACGTCCGCCTGTACGTCTATCCGGCTCTCGACCCTACGACCGGACAGCTGATCACGGCCGACAATTTCGAGGTGGCACCGGAGTTTCGAGCGCTCCAAATGCTGCTGCAACAGCGCAAGGGCTTCGTTGCGATACGCAACTACAACGCCGACTTTCTCCGGATCCAGGGAGACGACGTGCTCGCGCAGCTCCAGAGCGGCGACCCGGCCTGGGAGGCGGCGGTACCGCCCGACGTCACCGCAGTGATCAAACGCGAGAAGCTGTTCGGGTGGAGTGGTACGTCGGTGCGCAGCTGATGACGAGCGTGATCGAGCGCTCGTCGGATCTCACACCTACCGGATGGATGGATCGGCGCCTCCGTAGCGACGCAGCAGCTCGGCGGCACGACCGTGTACCCGGGCGCG
>JBDSJB010000703.1:0-8726 GCA_039917665.1 Binatia bacterium | reverse complement strand
CGGCCTTGGCGATCTGTCCGACGGCCTTGTCGTCGCCTGGCGCAGGGCAGTCGTTGGTGTGGGAGCCCTTGATGCGCTTCTCCCAGCATTTTTCGAGCACCCGCGACTTCGTCTGGTAGAACTTGGTCGTGGCTTTGCCGATCGTTCGTTGGCAGCGCTTGACCACGGTGTCCGCCGACGGGGTGAGGTTGCGATAGAGCAGGTCGATCAATTGATCGGTCGCGGCGCTGCCGACACAGAGCAGGCAGTCAGCGACGTCGCCCGGATGCGCGATCCCGTTCGTGCAGTTGCCGTTCTGACCGCTCTCGAAGCCCGGACACTGCGTCGTGCTCCCCCAACCGATACTGCTCAGGAGCTCGTCGCCGGCGTTGCCGCAAACACGGTCTTGCCCGCAACAACCTTTCACCATCGCCGCGCGCGCTTTCGCGGTGGCTTTCGCGATCGCGAAGGTCGTCGACGATTCGGTTCGACAGACGGTCGACGGCGGGAGGCTCCCGGCAACTTTCCGGTCCTCGCAGCTCGCGAGCGCCTTCGAGCGGGCCGCCAGGAGCTTCTGCGACTCCTTGGTGAGACTACGCTGGCAGCGCGGGACATTCTCCGCCGTAGCGGGGCTGGTGGTTGCCAGACAGCAGGCCAGGGTGGCAGCGGCGACCAGAACGGAGCGGCTTCTTCGAGTGATCATGGCTCTCCTCATTGTCATCACACGGCCTAGGGGCGCGCCGTTGCGGTCCCGCGCAAGGTCAGACGCGCTGGTCCCGGAAGCCCGGACACCGCATTGACGGAGTCGGACACGGTTGGGGGGATGCAGAAGATCGCCGCCAAGAGCGGGTTCGACGCGCTGTTCACCGGGGCACTGGCTTGGCCGTCGGCGCGCAGCACGCCGCCGATGTTGCCGTTGTCGAGGAAGCACTCGCGGAGCGACGAGCGGCAGTCGTTGGTGAGCGTGCAATCGCTGTTGGCGGAGCAGCCCTTGTATTGCTCGGGCGGCGCGCAGGTGCGGACGATCGGGCCGTCGACGCATTCGCCCTCGTTGTCGCCGACTGGCGCCGTATCCTGGCATCCCGAGCCGAGGCAGGCGTTCGGCTGGCTCGGTTGGCCCGGCCGGTTGCAGGAGCCGCTCTGGCATTGCGAGCCGACCGTGCAGGGCGTGCCGGAGTTCACGCCGCCGATGCAACGCTTGCCGCCGCAGATGCCGGGGTTGCCGCCGCTCACCGGGCAATCGGCGTTCGTGCTGCATGCCTGCGCGGCATCGCTGTTGCAGGTGTCGCAGAAGCACTTTTTCCCGGCGGTGCCGACGCAGTTCGGATTGGCGGCCGAGAGCGTGCGCGTCACGCTCGCCGTCGAGGTGGAGATCGTGATGTTGAGGTTGGCGATGCTGCCGCTCGGCGCGGGGGGGCAATCGAGGCTCGTCTTGCCGAAAGCCGGAATCGGCGACGTGCCGTTCACGTCGCACGCCATGCCGTTCCGCGGCGTGCCGGCGCCCTGGCACGTGCCGCCGCGGACACCGTCGTTCGGGGTTGGATCGCCGACGCAGGGCACGCACGGCTGATCGTTCTGCAGACCCGTATAGATGTGTGACAGCAGGTTGATCGTGGTCGCGGTCGCGCCGCTTTCGAAATTGGCGGTGCCGCTGACCGCGCCGGCGATCTCGTTCACGACGCACACCGGGACCGAGCCGGCTGAGAGCGGCAAGTCGCTTCCAAAGAAGAACTGACAGGTCCCGCTCGGCAGGCACGGCGTGTTGTTGGTGCACTGGATCGACGTGTCGTTGCTGCACCGGCGGTTGTCGATGTCACCGGCATCGGCGTTCTGATTGACGAGCGGGCCGGTGAGCGTACAGACCCCGCACGGCGTCGTATTGCCGGGGCCCGCGTTCGGGCACGAGGCGACGTCGAGCGTCAGCACGCCGTCGCCGATGATGCTGGCGTCGTGCGCGATGCCGGTCCAGCCGGTATCGAGCAGGCTGTCGGGGCTCGTCGCATCGCCCTCGAACTCGATCGAGCCGGGGCAGGCGCACCCGCAGGTCGCGTTGCAGACCTCGAGCCCGTTACCCGCGTTCGGGCAGGTCGCGCTGCCGGGCGGATCGCACGACTCGGCGGGCGAAGCGATGACGCCGTCGCCGCAGTTCGGCGTCGGCACGACGGTCGGGGTCGGGCTCGCCGTCAACGTCGGGGTCGGTGTGACGGTGATCGTCGCCGTGGCGGTCAAGGTCGGCGACGGGGTCGGCGTGCGCGTCACGGTTGCGAGGGGCGGCGGCGAGCTCGTGACGGTCGCGGTCGGTGTGGGTTGCGGCGACGTGCACGCGGCCGGGTAGGGCGCGAACGTCGGGACCGCGAGCGGTACCTCGCAGTCGACTTTGAACTCGGTCACGCAATCGACGCAGGCGGTCAGGCTCGCGACGTCCGTCACCGGCGCGCCGCAGGCAGCGACTGCGGGGCAGCTGCTCGGGAACCCGATCTGGCTCGTCGTGAACGCGCCGCACGCCTTCGTGATCGCGCCCACCTTCTTGGCCTCGGCTTTCGCGATCGCCGCGGCTGCTTTGCCGTCGCCCGGGCTCGGGCAGGCGCTCTGATGCTTGCCGACGTGGCGCGCGTCCCAGCATTTCGCGAGCGCACGCGTCTTGGCGGCGAAGAATGCGGCCGTCGCCTTGCCGATCGCGAGCTGGCAGCGGTTGAGCGGTGAGCCCGGCGTCGAGGCGGTGTGGCTGCCGTAGTACAGGGTGACGGCCTGATCGATCGCGGCGTCGTTGACGCAGAGGAGGCAGGTGGCGATGTCGTCGCAGCCGACGATGGGGTTGGTGCATCCTGCCTGTTCGAAATTCGGGCAGGTGTTCGGCCAGGCGATCGTCGCCGGCGCGTCGTTGCCGGTGAGCGTCGCGCAGTCGCGGTCGTCACCGCCGCACGCCTTCGCGATGGCGCTCCGGAGCTTGGTCTCGTCCTTCGCCGAGGTGAGGGCCGTGCAGTCGACCTCGGGAGGGTAGATGCCCTTCAGCTTGCCTTCCTCGCAGCGTACGAGCGTCCGCATCTCGCTCTGCGCGAGCTTGCTCGCCGCTTTCAGGATCGCGCGCTGGCAGCCTAGCGGATCGGCGTCCGCGCGACTCGCGAGCGCGATCAGGATGAGGGAGGTCGCGAGCGCGACCGGACGCACGGATCGGCGACCGAGGGTACGACGGCACGTCATGCTGGCCTCCTTGCGCTCTGCTCGGGGCGGGAATCGAGGAGCGAGCGTGGGGAGACGTTAGAGCGCGCATGCGCGCGCCGGCAATCCCGTCGCAGCCCAGAGTCGGCGTAAAAACGGGGGAGCGATCGGTACTGAAACAGGTAGCCGAGCTTGTATGACACGGCCGTTCGATCCTTCGAGGTTCCCTATTTCCGCCTTGGTTGTCATGGCTTTTCGAGACAGGTTCCTGGAGAGGCGGGATTGTCGGCCGCGTCGTGGACCCTCTAGCCTTCGCGGACCAGGGCGATGTGTGCCCGGACCCCACGGAGGCTCGTCGCTCATGCACGCTCGTCGCGGATTCCTGCTCGCTGTAGTGCTCATGATCCTGCTCGTCGCTAGCGCTGCGCGCGCGGCGACCGATCGTTTCACCTGCTATCTGACACGAACCACGAGCGGCACGCCCAAGTTCGCGCCGCGCGGCGTCCAGTTGACCGACGCCGTACGGAGCTCCGGAGCCACTGTGAAGCGAGAACGCTTCCTCTGCGCGCCCGCGAGCCTGAACGGCGGCCAGCCCGAGGCCCCGACGCACCCCGATCATCTCGAGGGCTATCAGATCAAGGCGACGCCGCGCTTTCAGAAGCTCGGCGGCGTGCGCGTGGTCGACGACTTCGGCATGCTGATCCTCGACCTGGTGAAGCCGACGACGTTGCAAGTGCCGACGGCCAAGAGCCACACGGCGCCACCGGCGGCGCCGAGCGCGCCGGCCGTCGATCACTTCCAGTGCTACCAAGCGCGCCCCTCCAAAGGCACGACACCCTTCGCGCGCCGCACGGTGACGGTCGGCGATCAGTTCGGCACGCACACGCTCGAGCTGAAAAAGGTCCGCCGGGTCTGTTTTCCCGTCGACAAGAACGCCGAGAGCCCGGGTGCCGAGAACCACACCGATCATTTGATCTGCTACCAAGCGCGTGATCGCAGCGCGCCGCGCTTCTCGGGCGTGAGCCCGCTCTACACCGCGAACCAGTTCGGCAACGAGACGGTGCAGGTCAAAAAGCCGGTCGAGCTCTGCCTGCCGGCGTTGCGCATCCCGGTCGGTCCGACGCCGACGGCGCCGCAGCCGACCGCGACGCCGACGCCGTCCAGCTGCGGCAACGGCGCGCTCGACGCCGCCACCGAGGAATGCGACGGCCTCACGGCACCCACCTGCCCGGGCATGTGTCAGCCGAATTGCGCCTGCCCGGGGGTGTGCGATGGCCTCGATCCGAGCGTCTGCCTCTTCCCGTTCCCCAACGACTTCTTCACCGTCGCCGATTCCGCCACCGTCACGGGGCGGCGCGTCAATCTCGCGCTCACCGCCACGCCGCGTAACGTCGCCGGCGTGCCGATCGATCCCAGCGACGTGAATCGGGCCGACGGATTTAGTCCGGGTCAGGCGATCTCGCTGCGCGTGCCCGGTTTCGATCCCGGCGTGACCGGGGCGGTGCCGATCACCGATGTCGAACGCTCCTTCGATCCGGCGCAGCCGATCGTGGTGATCAATGCGTCGACCCTGCAACGCCACCTGATCTGGTCGGAGATCGACTCCCACGCCGACACGGAGGCGAGCCGGGCGCTCTACATCCGCCCGGCCGTCAATTTCGACGAGGGCACTCGCTACGTCGTCGCGCTCCGCAACATGAAGGACTCCACGGGCGCCCCGATCGCGCCGAGCACCGACTTTCTCGCCTATCGCGACGGTGTCCCGACCGGCGACGCGGCGAAGGAGGCGCGCCGCGCCCACATGGAAGCCGTCTTCGCGACGCTCGCGGCGGCCGGCGTCGCACGGAACGACGTGTATCTCGCGTGGGACTTCACGGTTGCGAGTCGCGCGAGCCTGACCAAGCGCGCGCTCGGCATGCGCGACGACGCCTTCGGCGCGAACGGCCTCGGAGACGCCGACCTCGCCGACGTGCAAGTGGCGGGCGCGGCCCCCACCTTCGCGATCGTGAGCTCGACGAATCTGCCGCCGTGCGGCAACGACGGTTGCGCCGGCGGCGCCCCGCCGGAGAATCCTCCGGGCGGACAGGAGTTCTGCGAAGGGCTCAAGACCGTCTCGGAGCTCGCTCCGCTCCTGGTCGGCGTGAATTGCAACCTGCTACCGGGCTCGACCCCGAGTGAGAGCGACAGTATCGCGCGCCGCATCGAAGGGACCGTCACGGTGCCGTGCTACCTCTTTCCCAACTGCCAACCGGGCGGCACGTTCACGCTCGACGCGAACGGCATTCCGACGCGCAACCCGGCGAGCTACAGCGCCAACTTCGTCTGCAACATCCCGCGCGCCGCGTTCGACAACGGCGACGCGGCGACCGGCACCGCGGTGCCGGCCCGGCCGTCACTCTACGGCCACGGCCTGCTCGGCACCGCGAGCGAGGTCAACGGCGGCAACGTGCAAGCGATGGGGAACGAGCACGACATGATCTTCTGCGCCACCGATTGGGCGGGCTTCGCCACCAGTGACGTTGGCAGCGTGGTCGCGACGCTCCAGGACGCGTCGAACTTCCCGAAGATGGTCGACCGCATGCAGCAGGGATTCCTGAACTTCATGTACCTCGGCCGCGCGCTCCTCCACGCGAACGGATTCGCGGCGAACGCCGCGTTCCAGGACAGTGCCGGCCAGTCGCTGATCGACCCGACGCGGCTGTTTTACGACGGCAACAGCCAGGGCGGGATCATGGGGGGCTCGCTCACCGCCCTCGCCCCGGACTTCACCCGCGCCGTCCTCGGCGTGCCCGGGATGAACTACTCGACGCTGCTGCAGCGCAGCTCCGATTTCGCGCCGTACGCCGAAGGCAAGCTGCTCGGAGCGGCCGACCCGAGCCTCGAGGACGTCGATACGCCGTTCGGGCTCTACGACAATTACCCCAACCAGCTCGAGCAGCCCCTCGTGTTCGCGTTGCTGCAGATGCTCTGGGACCGCGGTGAAGCCAACGGCTACGCCCACCATATGACGACCGATCCGCTGCCGAACACGCCCGCGCACACGGTGCTGCTGCACGAGGCGTTCGGCGACCATCAGGTCGCGAACATCACCACTGAGGTCGAGGCGCGCACGATCGGCGCCACCATCTATCAGCCGGCGTTGGCTCCGGGGCGCCATGCCGACGTCGATCCGTATTTCGGCATTCCGCCCATCGTGAGCTTCCCCTTCGCCGGCTCGGCGCTCGTCGTGTGGGACAGCGGGACGCCGACCCCGCCGACCACCAACACGCCGAACGAGGGCGGCAGCGATCCGCACGGCCGGCCGCGCAACACCGCGAGCGCGCGCCTGCAGAAGTCGGAATTCCTGCAGGACGGTGGCGCCGTCGTCGACGTCTGCGCCGGCGCCCCCTGTTTGGCGCCGTAGGCCCGTGATCGCCCCTAACCCGTGCGCCGCTTGCTCGGCTCGCAACGAAAGGAATTCTCGATGAATCGTTCATCCCTCGCAGCCCTGGCGGCCGCGCTCATGGTCGCGGTCGTCGCTCCTGCGCGTGCGCAGACGACGGCGAATCGCAACGTCGAACCGGTGATCGTGAAGGGGGCGAAGCTCGCCGGGTGGTCCGGACCCTCCGCCTCGATCGTCTGCATGCCGTATCCGTCCGGAGCGTTGACGGGGGCGCGCGACGCGCACAACGGCACGTTCCTCACCCCGCCCGCGCTCGGTCTCCCGGTCGGGGAAATCGCGGCCTACCGCTGGGACGGCGCGCAGTTCGTCGAGATCCCGGTGCAGGTCGATCAGATGTACCCCTATTGTCTCTCCAACCCGAATTCCGATTTCGGCGTCTATTCCGGCACCGACATGGAGCTCACGTACGCCTGGGACATCGAGTCCTGGAAGAAGATTGCCGGCGTGTGCACGGCGCAGTATCCGCTCGGCGAGGGTCCGCTGCCGGACCCCGTGCCGACGCTCGACGACGACGACGAGGTCGTGTTCATGGCGAGCGATGCGGGGTCGCAGGCACCGGTGGGCGCCCCGCTGCCTGCCGGGGCGACCGATAGCCAGGCGCTGGTGCTGACCGACGCGCTCGACGCCGCGACCCTTCGTTACGTGTATCTCTTCCGCAAAGCCGGCGGGTCGTCCTTCAACGCCGGCAACGGCTACGTCGACTACGCCCGCGATCCGAACGCCGACGAGTTCATCGATCGCTACAGCTTCGCGAGCGGTGACCCCGAGCAGCTCGGCTCGAGCAATACCGGCTACGGTCCAAATCTCTCCGGCAGCGTCTGCGTGCCGACGCCGGCGCACGCGTCGACCGATCGCTTTCCGCGCGACGGGGCGACGGTGGCTACCGACAACTATCGCTGGCGCGCGAGCGGCCGTTGGATGATCCGCGAGCTCCGTGTCGCCAAGCCGGGGCAGCCCGGACTCTATGGACCGGATCTGCTCGATCGCTGGAAGGGCCGCGCCTTCCAGCAGGCTCCCGACTCGACCATCTCGCTCGTCGGTTTCGAGGACGAGCAGGTCAATTGGGAAGCGAATGCGTCGCTCCTCGGCGAGCGCATGGGTCCGGTCCGCGCTCTCCGCGAGGTGTGGGGCGCCGACTCGGGCACCAACGTCACCAAGACCGAGAGCTTCTACCAGACGGTGATCACGCACCGCTATCACGTCCGCGTCCATCCGATTCCGTCCGACGGCTTGTACACGTCGTGGGACTACAATCGCGGCGCGGTGAGCACGTACTACAACGTGCTGAAGCCCGACGGCGTTGCCATCGACGGCGTCAACGACGACCAGGGCAACGTCGACGGCGTCGGCAATTTTCCCGCCTACCTCGACGCGCCTGATCCTTCCTTCAGCTCGCCGTCCGCGGTGCTGCAATGGGAGCAGATCGCGGGGTCCGGCGACAACGGCTCGCTCGTCTACATCGTCGAGATCAAGGGTGCGACCACGCTCGAGAACCCGGCCGTGGTGCCGTACTATCGCGACGATTCGTGTCTCGACGATGGGACCGGCGACAACCCCGTTCCGCGCCCGTGGCCGGGTGAGGCCGGCAGCGACAGTCGGGTCCTGAACGGCTACTGCGCCGCCAACGGCAAGCCCAACGGGTGTCACGTGTGCCGCACCGTGAGCGACGCGGGTCCGTGCGACGTCGACTGCAAGCTCGGCCAGACCCAAGGGGCCTACGCCGCGCACGGCATCCACTATTTCGTCACCAACGACACCGACAATGCGGCGTCGCCCGGTACCCTCACCGAGATCGACGCGCAGCAGTGGCAGTTTCCGGTGCCGACCGAGCAGCCCATCAACATCGGCGCGGAGACCAGCAACGTCGTGCTCGTGCCGCTTCAGGTCGCCGCCATCAATACGGGGGCGCTTCCCGGCCTGCCGCCGGTCGCGTCGGATCAAACCGCGACCACGGACCCGAACGTCGCGGTCGCCATTGCGCTGACGGCGCTCGACATCGACACCTGTGACCTCACATTTTCGATCGTGACGCCGCCCGCGAGCGGCACCCTCGGGGCGATCGTTGACGGTGCGTGCGCGCTCGGCACGCCGAACACGGACACCGCGAGCGTGTCGTACACGCCCAACAACGGGTTCAACGGCTCCG
>JBDSJB010000702.1:0-4292 GCA_039917665.1 Binatia bacterium | reverse complement strand
GCCCGCGGCGGCTGTGACCCTGCCGCCCGCGGCGGCTGCGCGCGGGCGATGAGCGCGCCGCTTGCATCGTCGATCAGCGCGGCGAGCCGGGCAGCGAAGCGGGGCGCGTAGTGGACGATGTCGACGTACAGCGGCTCGTGGAGGTTCTCTTGGACGTCGGCGAGCCACACTAAGTTGCCGCCGATCGGATGGTCGCGCACGAACGCCGCCATGGCAGCGTAGCCGCCGCGCACGCGCGTCGTGCCGAAGAAGCCGCGGCCGGCGAAGAGATGATCGCGCGCGTCGTAGCGGTACATGGGCACCGGTTGCCACACGAACACCGGGGTGACGCCGTACGCGGCGCTCGCGCTCTCGATCAAGCGCTTGTTCTCGAGGTAGCGGCGGATGATGCGGTCCATCGCTTCGGGCGCGAGCTCGGCGCTCGAGCCGTCGGTGGTCGGGCGGCGGTCGAGCCGGCTCCGCACGAACTCGGCGGCGCGTCCGAGCGCGGTGGTCGCCAGCCAATCGACGAACGAGACGCGGGCATGCTCGTCGAGCGCCGCGGCGAGGCGGGGGGAGACCGCCGAGTCGTCGGCGTCGAAGCAGAAGTCGTTCAGGCCGTCGACGAAGATGGCGACCGCGGGCACGTGGCCACTGGCGAGCAATTGCTCGAACAAGATGCGCTCCTGGGTCGAGTAGTAGTAGCCGCGACCGAAGTTGTAGACGGCCGTGCCGGGGCGGCGAGCCTCGAGCAGCGGCTGGAGCCGGGAGGCGATCGTGTCGTCGTCGGCGACGCCGTAGCCGAACGTCGTCGAGCCGCCGAACACGAACACGTTCGGGCGGGCGGGATCGGGTGGCCACGACTGCTGATCTTCGACGTGGCGGAATCCGGCGGCGTCGACGTTGACGAAGGTGCCCGCGCGCGGACGCTCGTGAAACTCGGTGAACGACTCGTACGTCAGCGGTTGCACGGTCTCCTGCCACAGATGTCCGACGTCTGCGCGGCGCCGGCCGGGATACAGCGCGGCCAGCGTCGCATCGTCGAGCGGGTCGTACATGTCGACGGTGACGGGTCGGCGATCCTTGAGCCAGAAGAGGATCGACAAGGTGGCGTCGACGAGGACCACCAGCACCAACGTGTTCAGCACCACCGTGGCGATCAGTGCGTAGCCGCGCTGCACACGGGGACGCCACGCGCTCATGGCCGGAGGGCCCCCTGAATGGTCGGCCACTGCGCTCCGGCCAGGGCCAGAGCGAACGCCATGACGAACGCGTCGGCCATGCCCGCGCCGTGCAGCAAGCGCCAGCCGACCGCCGCGAGGAGCACGGCCACCAACGCCAGTTGTGGGGCGACCAGGAGTGGCTGGGCGTTGGTGATGCGCTCTTTCGGCGTCGCGATGTGGGGAACCGCGATGTGCAGCACGGCGTACGCGAGGGCGAGCGTGTAGATCGGCCACAGTGCGCCGGCCTGCGCGTAGCCACGCCAATTGAAGCGGCTCGTTCCCGGCGGCTCGTGCGGATTCCAAGCGCGGTTCGCGAGCTGGCGGATCGCGAGGACCGCGATCGCGAGCGGCACCGCGTGCAGCACGTACGACGCGAAGCCGCGCGCGGCCGGTCCGTCCGTCAGCAATACGTGCACGGTGGCCGCGGCGTGGGCCAGAAAGAGCGGACCGATCAGGTAGTAAGTGAGGCGAACGAGGTACGCGAGGCTGCGCGCGAGGCCGAGTCGTCCCGCCAGGCGAGGGAAGACGTCGATCCACATCTCGAAGACGCCCCGCGCCCACTTGAGCTGCTGCTTCGCGAAGCCGACCACGTCGCTCGGGACGAGGCCCGTGGCGTGCGCCGACGGCTCGTAGAGCGAGCGCCAGCCCGCCGCGTGCATGGAGAGCGAGGTGTGCAGGTCCTCGGCGAGGCCGACTTGGTAGCCGCCGATCGCGGCGAGGGCGGCGCGGCGGAAGGTCGTGTGGCTGCCCCAGACGGGCGCCGCGCCGCAGCCCGACATGCCCATCGAGGTCGGTCCGTAGACGTCGTAGGCTTGCCCCGCCGTCGCGCGCGCGACGTCCGACTCGCCGGGATTCCGGAACACCACGCCGCTCTGGACGAAGCCGAGGCCGGGATCGTCGAAGTAGCCGAGCACGGCCTCGAGAAAATCCGGCTGTGCCACGTGATCGACGTCGAAGATGGCCACGAACTCGCCGTCGGTATGCGCGAGCGCGGCGTTGATGTTGCCGGCTTTGGCGTCACGATGCCCTTCGCGACGCAGGTAGGCGGCGCCGAGGCGGGCCGCGAGTGCTTCGAAGCGCGCGTCACCGGCGTCGTCCAACAGGGAGGTCCGATGCGGGTAGGCGATCGCGACCGCTGCCGCGAGGCTTTCCTCGACCAGCGTGAACGGCTCGTCGTACACGGGGATGAAGACGTCGACGGTGAGGCCCGGCGGCGCGGGTCGCGGCTCCGGACGGGCGATGTGCAAGTACACGAACCACGCGCAGTAGAGCTGGCAGAAGACGTACAGCGCGGCGCCCGCGAGGGCGGCGACGAGCCACGGGTCGCCGAGTCGGTCGGCAGCGCGCCACCAGTCGAAATAGAACGCGGAGGCCGCGACGCCGAGCGCGACGGCCACGGCCAGCCTGCGCGTGTCCTGTGATGGTTCGAACCGTGGCAAGAGAGACGTCCGTCCTAATATGGGCCGCGCACGCCGGCAACGCGCCATCAGCGTTGCGTTCGTCTATAGACGCTCGAGCCGCCGCCGGCGTCGCCGTACACGAGCCGCCAGTGCTCCGGTGCGGCGGTCACGACGTTTTCGGCGTAGCGGCGCAGAACGGCTGCGAAATCGAGGTGGTCGACGATCAGGTAGTCGACGGGCACCGCCGCGAGCAGTCGATCGGCACGCGCGGGATCGGCTTCGAGCGGGGGGAGGATCGATCGCAGGCCGCTCATGAGATGCAACCGATGCGGGGTCGAGGTCGCGACGACCGCGTCGGGGCGCGTGGTGTGTGCCACCCAGGCGAGCGCGGCGTCGTGGGACCGCCAATCGGGGCCGTAGAAGAAGAGCCGTTGCGACGCGGCGGTCGCGGCGGCGGTGGCGGATTGGTGGCGCGCCATGAACACCGTGCCCAGCACGAGGACCTCTGCGGTCAACAGGATGCCGACGGCAGCCCCCGTCGCGGCTTGCACTGCGCCGTGGGCGAGCCGGGTCGCGTTCGCCATCACGATCACGAGACCGACGGCCGTGATCGGAGCGAGCGGCATCAGATAGCGTCCCAACTGTGACGGCCACGGCGTGACCAGCGTGAGCGCGAGGGAAACCGCCCAGACGAGCGGCGTCAACAAGATGCCGTCGGCCACGAGCAAACCGATCCCTGCCGCGGCGACCAACCCAACCAGCGCGAAGCCGAACCGGCTGATCGCGAGTGTGCGTGGCGCCGACGTCGGCGCTGCTTCCTCGGTCGGTTCCTGGAACCGGAAAACCGGATGCAGCGGTCCCTCGGCGCGGACGCTGATGCTTTCGCCGAGCGTCTCGGGCACCGCCCACGCGTTCGCGACCGCGCGCTGGACGAGATCGCCGGTCGTCGCGAGGCCGCGCTCCGGCACGAACGGATCGACGAAGGCCAAGTTGGCCGCGTAGGTCACGTTGGAGAACTGCGACGGCGCGCGTTGATACGCGTAAGCGGGCGCGACGTAGGCGGGACCGTTTTGCACCTCGGACACGTACGCCTGCCACACCAGCACGGGGAGCGCCGCCAGCATCGCGCGCAGGCCGGCCTCGAGAAAACGCCGCTGCCAGAGCGCATCGACGACCCACGCGACGAGGAGCCCGATTCCACTCGCACGTAGCAGATAGGCGGCGCCCCCGAGGATCGCCGTGAGCCCGCGCTGCTCGTCGCGCTCGCCGACGAGGAGAAAGAGGATCGTCACGCAGGCGAACGGGAGCTCGGCGAAAAGCGCGTCCGAGAGCCAGATCAACTGCAGATTCAAGACGACGAGCAACGTGACGATCATCGCCCAGCCCGGACTCAGCCAGCGCCGGCCGAAGACGTAGACCGCGAGGCCGTAGACGAAGAAGAGCGCGGCGTACGTCAGCCGGAGCGCGTGTCCCACGATCGCCGGATCGCGGCTCCCGACGAGCCATTGATGTCCGGCGACGACCATCGGCAAGAGCGGCGGGTACTGGACCGCCTCCGGCTTCCCCGGCTCGTTCAGGAGGCGATAGCCGTGGCCTTCGGCGAGCGACGTGCCGAGCGTGTAGTAGACGCCGGCGTCGTAGCGGAGGTCGAGCGGGCCCGTGAGGCGCGGGGCCCAGAGTGCCACCGTGG
>JBDSJB010000701.1:0-12292 GCA_039917665.1 Binatia bacterium | reverse complement strand
TGGTGCACGCGAGGGTCCCGGGATCGCAGGTGTCGGTCGTGCAGGTGAACCCGTCGTTGCAGATGTTGGCGTTGATGCAGCCGGAGCCGCAATCGCAGATGTCGTCGGTGCAGGGATTGCCGTCGTCGCAATTGACGGGCGTCACCACGCACGCGCCCGCGATGCATTGCTCCGCGGTCGTGCAGAAGTTGGTGTCGGCGCAGTCGGCGTCGGTCGTGCACGGCGGCGGCGTGAAATCGACCGTGAGCTTCGGCCGCTTCACGAGCTGTGCCGGGTGCGTGTCCTCGAGCGTGACGTAGTTCACCATGTCGTTGGTGGCGGTCTCGTTCTCGTCCTTCACCATCCAACCGTGGTCGGCGGCGCAGAGATTCACCGCGGCTTGCACGTCGGGGGTGACGGTGAAGGCCTTGAAGCCTTGGCCACTGCCGACGAGCGCGGTCGCCGTCGCCGACCCGGCGAACGGCGGCGCGTTGTTCCACTTGACGCCGCTCTGCAGCCACGACGCGGTGATGCGGTGCAGCCCATGCGTCAGCGTCGGGTTGCTGGCGTTGTTGCCGGCGGAGATCTCCGCGGTGGCGGCGTTGATGGTGGACCCGAACGGAATCGCCGCCAGGCTGAATTGGAGGAGCCCGCGCCACACTTGCGTGTTCGGCGGCGAGGCCTGGACGCGAATGCGCTGGTTGGTGGGATTCGCACCGGCAATGCGATTGGGGAAGTTTTTCCGGATGAACGCATCTTGGTTGGAGGGTTGGACGACGATGGTGGCGGCACGGGCGGGCACGACGGCCAACGCGAACACCATGGCGAGGAGCGCGCACGACGACAGACGACAGGGGAAAGACACGGGACGAACCTCCTTCCTGCAAGAGCAGCCGCACGACGAGGTGCGGGTCACGGCACGGGGGGTAACCGCGGCGAGGGCGCGCGGTCGCCTGGCGGAGGAGGAGGATGCGACCTGGTAGGGTGCTCATTAGCACCCGTCGATCGTCGACGCTCGGAATTCACCTCAACATCGTTCGATCGCATGAAGATTTCGTGCACCAAGCTGGGGCACGCCCACGCGCGCAAACACCGGGTTGTTCCGCCGTCGGACGTTCGGCTATGGTCGGGACCCTCCGCGATGACTACGCAAACTTCCGAGGCCCCGCTGAACGCTTTCTCGGTCGACGTCGAGGACTGGTACCAGGTCGCCGACTTCGACGCCGTCGTCCCCTTCGAAACCTGGGACCGTTACGAGTCACGTGTTCGCCGGAACACCGACAAGATCATCGCCGTCATGGATGAGTTCGGCGTGAAGGGCACGTTCTTCATCCTGACGTGGAACGCCGAGCGCTATCCCGAGATCGTGCGCGAGATCCACGCCGCCGGCCACGAGGTCGCGTCCCACGGTTACGCGCATCGGATCGTCTACGAGCAGACGCGCGAGCAGTTCGCCGCCGACGTCGCGCGCGCGAAGAAAACGCTCGAGGACATCACCGGTGAGGCCGTCCTCGGCTACCGCGCGCCGTCGTTCTCATTCACGGCGAAGTCGCAGTGGGGGCCGGACGTGCTGCTCGAGCAAGGCTATCGCTACGATTCGAGCGTGTTTCCGGTGAAGGACTCGATGTACGGCATGCCCGACGCCGAGCGCTTCCCGTACGTGATCCGCGAGAAGGACGGCCGGCGACTCGTCGAATTCCCGATCACGACGACCGAGCTGCTCGGACGCAACCTGCCGCTTGGCGGCGGCGGCTACCTTCGCCTCCTGCCCTACGTCTACATGAAGTGGGGCATGCGGCGCGTGAACCGACGCGAGGGCAAAGGCGCCGTCTTCTACATCCATCCGTGGGAGGTCGATCCCGATCATCCGCGGATGAAGACGGCCGGACGGCGCGGGTTCAGCAGCCACTACGTCAACCTCGCGAGCACCGAATCGAAGCTCCGCCGTCTTCTGCGGGATTTCCGCTTCGCCCCGATGCGGGACTGTCTCGACCTCGCGCAATGACCGTCCTCTTCTGGTTCTGCGCCGGCGCGATGGCGTACGTGTACGTCGGCTATCCCGTGTTGTTGTTTCTCGTCTCGCGCGTGTTCGATCGGCGCGTGGCCAAGGCGCCCATCACGCCGACCGTCACGATGGTCATCGCCGCGTACAACGAGGAAGAAGCGATCGCCCGGAAGCTCGACAACTCGCTCGCCCTCGATTACCCGGTCGACCGCCTCGACATCCTGGTCGCCTCCGACGGCTCGAAGGACGGCACCAACGGCATCGTGAGAGCATACGAAGCCCGGCATCCGGGTCGGGTCACGCTCCTCGATCTGCCGCGTGGCGGGAAGACCGTCGGGCAGAACCACGCGGCCGACGTCGCCAAGGGCGAGATCCTCGTCTTCTCCGACGCGACCACGATGTACGACGCGCAGGCGGTGCGCGCGATGGTCGCGAACTACGCCGACCCGCTCGTCGGCAGCGTCGGCGGCGACGTGCGTTACGTCCGCGAAGGCGAGGAAGCGAGCGCCAAGGGTCGGCAGATGTACTGGAACTACGAGGCCTCGATCCGACGCTGGGAAAGCCGGATCTTCACCGTCATCGGCGCGACGGGCTGCATCTATTCGATGCGGAAGAGCCTCTACACCCACCTGCACCCGGCCGCGATCAGCGACTTCGTCCAGCCGGCGCGCGCGCTCATCAAGGGCTATCGCTCCGTCGTCGAGGACGATGCCACCTGTTACGAGGTCGCCGAGTCGAAGCAGATGGGCGACGAGCTCCGTCGCCGCGCCCGCGTCGTGCACCGTGGCATCAAGGGGGTCGGCTTCATGCCAGAGGTGCTGAACCCCCTCCAGCACCCGTTCCTGCTGTTCCAGATCATCTCCCACCGCTTGCTGCGTTGGGGAATCCCCTTCCTGTTGATCGGGGCCTTCGTCGCGAACGCGTTTCTGCTCGACTCGTGGTTCTACCAGCTGACGTTCGTCGGGCAGTTGCTGTTCTACGGCGGTGCGCTCGCGGCGCTGGTGCTCGACCGCTTCGGCGTCCGGCCGCGCGGGCTCTTCATTCCGCTCTACTTCTGCCTGGTCAATCTCGCGCCGCTGATCGCGGTTTGGTCTTTGTTGAAGGGCGAGGAGAAGATCGTGTGGGAGACGGGTCCGCAGACTCCCTGACGCGCCCGGGCTTCCGCGGCGCGATCGGACACGACAACGTGACCGTCGTCCCCGTGCCGGGGACGGAGCGAATATCGAGCTGGCCGCCGAGAGCGAGCGCACGCTCCTCCATGCTGGCGAGCCCGAGCGCGACCGCCGGACGCGTCGCGGGATCGAAGCCGCGCCCGTCGTCGCGCACCACCAGCGCCAAGCGATCGTCGCTGGTGTCGAGCGTGATCACGATGCTGCGCGCGCCAGCGTGGCGGACGGCGTTCGCCAGCGCCTCCTGCGCGATGCGATAGACGGTCAGCTCGGACTCCTCGTCGAAGCGCGGGATCGCCGGGGCGAAGGCAGTCGTGACCCGCACGATCGCGCTCGACATGCCGTCAGCGAGCGCGCGGAGACTGCCGTCGAGGCCGAGATCCCGGAGCAAGAGCGGCCGGAGCTCGCGCGCGAGTAGCCGCAGGTGCTCGACCACCTCGCCGAGGTAGCCGACCACGCGCTCGAATTCCGCCGAGTGCTCGGCCGGCATCGGCGCGAGCTTCCGGCGCAGTGACTCGACGAGAATGCCGACGCCGACGAGCTCCTGACAGACGTCGTCGTGCAGATCGAAGCCGAGTCGTTTGCGTTCCTCCTCGCGGATCCGCACCTGGCGCCGCGCCAGCAAACGCAACTTCTCCTCGCTGCGCTGCAGGTCGACGAGCGACTCGTGGAGCGCGACCTCGGCCAACCGACGCTCGGTGACGTCCTGAATCTGTCCGACGAGATAGAGCGGCGTACCCGCGACGTCGCGGACGACCGACGCGGTGACGTGCACCCAGATCTGACGGCCGTCTTTGCGGATGTAACGACGCTCGGCCCGGTAGGACGGCGTCTGGGCGGTGCTGAGCCGCGACCGGTCGTCGTTCACGAGGGGGCGGTCGTCGGGGTGGACGATGTCGTCCACGCTGCGCTCGAGCAGCTCGGGCTCGGAGTACCCGAGCATCTCGCAGAGCGCGCGGTTCGCCCGAATGGTGCGGCCCTCGAGGGTCGTGACACCCATGCCGATCGCGGCGTCCTCGAACGCGCGCCGGAACCGTTCCTCGCTCTCGCGGAGATCGGCCTCGGCCTGCCGACGCGCCGTCATGTCGCGGCCGACCTGTTGGATCTCGAGGACGCGGTCGTGCTCGTCGCGCACGCCGGAAAGCTCCCACTCGAACCACCGCCAGCCGGCGGGGGTCAGGCCGCGGCTCTCACGGCGCGCGCGGTACGGCGGCGCGCCCGCCGCCCGAAACGACGCCATCACGGCGTCGCGATCATCCGGGTGCACGAGGAACATGGGATTCCGCCCGACCATGGTCTCACGCGGATAGCCGATCGCGCGGCAATAGGCGTCGTTCGCGAAGGTCAGGTTGCCGGCCCGATCGAAGCGCGTCACGAGCTCGCGGGCCGACTCGACGAGCCCGCGATAGCGCGCTTCGCTCGCGCGCAGGGCATCTTCCCCGGCCCGGCGCTCGGTGACGTCGCGTCCGGCCGATTGATACTCGACGGGGCGGCCGTCGGCGTCGAGCACCGCCCCACCCTCCCACGCGATCCAGCGCACCCCGTCGGGCGTCAGACCACGCACCTCGATCGCAATGCGGTGCGGCGGCTGTGCCAGCGTGCCGAACGCGCTCCGGACGGCGGCGTGATCCTCCACGGGAATGAGGTGGAAGAACGTCCGGCCGTACGCGCGGCTGCGATCCTCCCCGAATGCCGCCACATAGGCATCGTTTGCGAAGACGACGCGGCCCGTGAGATCGAAACGGAGCACGAGCTCGCTCTGGGACTCGAGCAGGCTCCGGTAGCGCGCTTCGCTGTCGCGGAGCGCCGTCTCGGCTTCGCGCCGCTCGTGCACGTCGCGACTGATGCCGCGAAATCCGATCGGCGTGCCGTGCGCGTCGCGAGCGACCGAGACCACGACCTCGACCCACCGCGGTCCGCGCGGCGTCGCGCACTGAATCAAGAAGGGCGGCGCCTCGTCGGGGAGCTCCCCGTGCGTGATGTTGCCGAAGCGAGGATTCTCGGCGTGCCCCGTCAGGAAGTCGCCGCCCGATCGTCCGAGCAGCTCCCCTTCGTCGACGCCGAGAAACCTCGTCATCGCCTCGTTGACGTAGACGAGCCGGCCGTCACGGTCCGTCGACCAGATGAGATCGCGGGCGTGCTCGGCGAGGTCACGGTAGGCGTCGCGCGACTGCTGCAACTCGCGCGTCACCTGCTCCTGGGCATGCCGGCGGCGCGCGACGGCGCGAACGCTCCGCGCCGAGCCCTCCGCGATCACGAGCGCGACCGCCGCGCCGATCGTGACCGCTGCGCCGAGCTCCGGGAGCGGAACGAAGAACGTGAACCGGCCGAGCACGAGGCCCCACGGCACCAGCGTCAGCCCCAGCAAGGCGAGCTCCGCCGACCACCCCCAACTGAAGAGCAGCGCCGACGCGAGGTAGAGCGTGAGCAGCATGAAGGCCAGGATCTCGCCGTTGGCGCCGACCGCGTGCACCACGAGCATCGACGCGAGGCCGAGCAGCACACAGGCCCCCACCACGATCGGGACGACCCGCGGCGCCGTCGGGTCGCGACGGCAGAGGGCAAGGGCGGCGCCGAGCACCAGCGCCTGGGCGACCATCCCGAGGAGCGTCTGCGGAGACTGCGACCCCTCGAGCGCGAATACGATCAACCAGATGCCGACCGTGCCGAGCCATCCGAGCGCGAACTGCGGCAGTCGGCGCGTGATCAGCGCCGAGCGCTCGTTCGCGAGAAGGCTCGTTTCGTCGTGCATGAGGGCGCCCGCCAGGGCCGGACGGGCGATCTTAGCCCGCCCCATCACCGCCGCGGAAGGGCTGCGCGTCGCGTTGCCAGCCCGGGGGGCGGACGTTATGACACGCGCCCGGAGGACCGCAGCCATGGGCTACGAGCAAGTCACGTACGAGGTGCGCGATCGGATCGCGACCATCACGATGAATCGTCCCGCGCGTCTGAACGCGTGGACCCCGCAGATGGGGAAAGAGCTCTACGCCGCCTTCGCGACCGCGGCCGCCGCCGACGAGGTCCGGGCGATCGTCATCACCGGCGCCGGCCGCGGGTACTGCGCCGGTGCCGACATGCAGAACCTCCGTGACATCCAGACGGGCAGCCCGGCGGAAGCCGGCGAGGTCGCCACTGGCGCGCGCGCCGAGCGCCCCGCGACGCCGATCACACCCCTCCACCCGAGCCTCGACACGCCGTACGCGTACCCCCAGAGCATCCCAAAGCCCGTGCTCGCCGCCATCAACGGCCCGGTTGCCGGCCTCGGCTTCACCCACATGCTCTATTACGACATCCGTATCGCCTCCGACCGGGCACGCTTCACGACGGCTTTCGCGCGCCGCGGGCTCATCAGCGAGCACGGCAGCTCGTGGATGCTGCCGCGCCTGGTCGGCCCCGCCCACGCCTGCGATCTCTTCTTTTCGGGCCGCGTGATCGACGCCGCCGAGGCCCTCGCGATGGGGCTCGTGAACGCGGTCGTCCCGCACGACGATCTGCTGTCGCACGTCTACGAGCGGGCGACCGAGCTCACCACGCTCAGCTCGCCGCGCTCGATCGCCGTGATGAAGCGGCTCGTCTACACCCACCAGTTCACCGATCTCGCGACGGCGTCGGCCGAAACCGACACCGAGATGGTGAAGAGCTTCCCGAGCGAAGACTTTCGCGAGGGGGTCGCGTCGTTCCTCGAGAAGCGGCCGCCGCGTTTCAGCGGGCGGTAGCCCATCATCTGTCAGGGCCGATGCGTGACCCCACCCGTGGCGGGCCGACGTATCGGTGTCGCCCATCGTAGAAACGGATGCGCACAAAACAGAGGCAGTCGCCTCGCCAAGTGTGCGAATTCTCCAGTGACGTGTAGCGCTGTCTGCGCGAAATCAATCACTTAAGCTAAGTAGTCGCCGCAGGCCATGAGGCCCGAGCGTTTGGCTCTCAAATTGCAGTACACCGGATCATGCACTTCGGTGAAAGCGTTCGTGAGGTCGTCTCGAAGAGCTGCGGCAAAGATCTCCGTGCTGCGCGCTCGAGGACGATGGTGCCCGGCATCGATTCGCCCGAGATTCAACGGCGACTCGCCGCCAACCTGGAGCAGTCCTTCGGCATCACGCTGTCCCCCGAGGATCTCTCGCACATGACCACCGTGCGCGCGGTCCTCCAGTGTGTCCGGCTGCGCCGGTGGGAACGCGAGATGGCCAGCCAACCGATGGCGGGCGCGCTGCCGTATATCGCACCCAGCGTGATGGCCCCGCCGATACGGGAACGCTTCGTGCGGTACACCCCGCCGCCGCCGCCCCCGATCGGGATGCCCACCGCGACCCCGTCGTTCGCGCTCCGGAAGTCCTGACCGGTCGGGCCGACTTCGTCGTGTCGCGTACCCTGACGCTCGACGTGCTCGCCGCGCGTCCCGAAGCGCACGAGCGCTTTGCGGCCGAGCTGCGCGACCGCATGAGCGCGCGGCTCCAGCTGACGTGCTGGCTGGCGCTGCTCCTGGTGCCGCTCTTCTT
The DNA here is from genome assembly GCA_039917665.1 of Binatia bacterium. Classification (GTDB taxonomy): domain Bacteria; phylum Desulfobacterota; class Binatia; order UTPRO1; family UTPRO1; genus UTPRO1. The sequence goes on along the minus strand of JBDSJB010000701.1, from coordinate 4,643 downwards.
CGCGCTCGACCTCGTCCTGCACCCGCAGGTGATCGTTCCACTTTTGATCATCCGTTCGTCGATGATCGTGGCGTTCGGCCTCTGTCTGCTGGCGACGCGCAGCTCGCTCGGCCTTCGCACGGTCGGCGCGCTCAGCATCTTGATGGTCTGGCAGGCCGGGTTCGGTGTCACGCTCATGACCGCCCTCGATGGCGGTGCATCGAGCGGCTACTACGCCGGCATCAACCTCACGATGCTCGGCGCCGCCGTCCTGCTGCCCTGGGACACGCGCCTGTCGTCGACCGCCGCCGCGCTCGTGATCGGCAGCTACGTCGTGGTCTGCATCGCATGGGGTGGCATCCCCGACGGCGCCGTCTTCGCGCAGAATCTCTTCTTCCTCGGCTCCACGGCGTTGATCATGGTCGTCAGCCATCGCGCCACGCGGCGCGCCCACGAGCACGAGTTCCTCCAGCGCATGGCGCTCGAAGAGGCCGGCCGCCATCGTGACGAGTTTCTCGCCAACATCACCCACGAGCTGCGGACGCCGCTCGCGGCGATTCTCGGCTTCGCGGAGATGCTGGTCGACTACCTCGACAACGTGACCCCGGAGCAACGCGGCTGGCTGAACCGCATCCACGAAAACTCGCTCACGCTCTATCGCTTGATCATTCAGCTGCTCGACTTCTCGAAGATCGAGGCCGGCGCGCTTCCGCTCGCGCGCGAGCCCATGAACCTGACGTCGATCGTCACGAAGGTCGCCGACGACATGCGGGCGATCGCCGGCGAGCTCGGCACGCTCGTCGAAAGCAGCGTGCCGGAGACGATGCCCGTCGTGCTCGGCGATGCCGGGCGCGTCGAGGAGATCGTGTCCAACCTCGCGGCCAATGCACTCAAGTTCTCGGGGGGCAGGCCCATTCGCCTCGCGCTCCAGGTCGGCAGCCTGCACGCCACGCCGTGGCAACGCGTCATCCCCGATCCAGGCCCGGATTCGCGCGGCCGCGAGTACGCGGAGGTCGCCGTCAGCGATACCGGCGTCGGCATCCGGCCCGAAGATCTCCGCCAGCTCTTCGTGGCGTTCCGCCAACTCGACGGCTCGTCGACGCGGAAGCACGAGGGCACGGGACTCGGCCTCGCGATCAGCGCCCGCTTGGCCGCGAGCATGGGCGGCCACGTCGCCGTCCGCAGCACCCACGGTCAGGGCTCGACCTTCGCGCTGCTCTTGCCAATCGGAGACGACCGGCGCGTCGCGCTCGACGACGACGAGCCACTGGCAAGCCTCAGCGCCTGAGCGCAGCGCCGCTGGCGCGGCTCACTTCATCTGCGCCGTCGTCGTGACCGGCGTGTCGGGCGTCATCACCACCTGCAACCCGTTCCCGAGCGCGCCCTCGAACCCGACGAACGTCGGTGACGTCGCGCGCGTGAACCAGAAGTAGTGGGTCGGGATCAGGCTCGCGAACATCACGTTCTTCACCGGGCCGAGGTCGGCTTTCACGCGCAGCTTGGTGGTCGGCGTCCCAGTTTTCCCGGGCGGATACGCCTCCTCGTCGACGGCGTCGGCCCGGAGCGTGAAGAGCATCGGATCGGGACGGAAGACGAGCGCTTGGAAGCTGCTGCTCGCCGGCACTTTGTCGGGCATGCCGCTCAGCACCAACGCGAGCATCGGTCCGATGTACGTGTCGGGCGGAAACGTCATGGCCCGCTGGGTGCGAATGCCGTCCACGAGCCATGTGACGTTGCCGGTCGTGAAATCGACGTGCTGCTCGCCGCTCACCTGCCCGCCGTGGCGAATCGTCTTGTCGAACCGTCGCGAGCGAAAGCCGTCGGCGATGTCCATCTCGCCGTGCTCGTCCCACTCATCACCGCCAGCGAAGCGGGTGGTGATCTCGAAGCTGAGACGATCGCCGCTGACGGCAGCGTGAAAGCGTTGATCGCCCAACACCGCGCCGGCGGGCGACCGCAACAGGTGCGTCTCGTCCTTCGGCGCCTGCAACTGTCGAATGGCGTCGGGCACCGCGAACACCTCGGCCGCGGCCGGCCGTGCCGTGATCCCCATCGACAGTACAGCCACCACCACCAGGATTGAACGTCGACTCACGAAGAATCCCCCTTGGAACCGGGCGAAAGTAGCATCGCGGAACCATGGCTCGCTACTCCTGGCGGACCATTTTTACGCGCTCAATCTTCGTCGACGAGGGCGATCGGCTCCAGCACCGTTTCGTGCAGATCGGCAACGAAACGCGACGGGCGCCCGAGCACGACCCCCACCCCGCGGTCATAAATTTCGATGGGATAGGTCAGATACAGCAGGTCCTTGGCGCGGGTGACGGCGACGTACATGAGGCGACGTTCCTCCTCGAGGTCGGCGTCGTCGCCGACGGTGTACATCGACGGGAACCGTCCGTCGGCCGCCCACAGCACGAAGACCGTGTGCCACTCGAGGCCCTTTGCGGAGTGGATGGTCGAGAGCGTGACGTAGCCCTCGTCGGGCGAGTCGGCGGCGAGGATGCCGCCGACGCTGTCGGTCGGCGGCTCGAGCGCCATATCGGAGAGTAGCTGGCCGGTCGCGCGGTAGCGTTCGGCGATCGTCGCGAAGTGCTCGAGGTCGCGCTCGCGCTTCGGGTAGTCGTCGCGGTACACGCGCCGCAAGACCGGCTGGTAGTAGTGCAGCACGCGGTTCACCTGCTCGCCCGGATGATCGATGCGCGCCACCTCGGCGAGCAGGTTCGCGAGGCGCGTCAGCTCCGCCGCGGCTGCGCCTTTGACGCGGATCTCGGCGAGCCGCTCCCACGGCGCCGGGCCACCGAGGGTGGACAGGATCTCACCGCTCTTCTTCGGTCCGACGCCGTCGAGCAAGAGCAAGATGCGGTTCCACGAGACGGCGTCGGCGGGATTCGCGATCACGCGCAAGTGCCCGAGGACGTCCTTCACGTGTGCCGTCTCGATGAAGCGGAAGCCGCCGCGCTTCACGAACGGGATGTCGCGCCGACCAAGCTCGAGCTCGAGGTCGAACGAGTGGAAGCTCGAACGGACGAGCACCGCGATGTCCTGCAGCGGCACGCCCTCCTCCCGCAACTCGAGGATGCGTTGCGCGACGAACCGCGACTGCTCGGGCTCGGTGAGCGCTTGTACGAGCCCGGGTGTCTCCCCGCGATCACGTCGCGAGAACAGGTTCTTCGTGTACCGCAGCGGCGCCAAATTGATCACCTCGTTGGCGAGATCGAGGATCGACTGCGTCGAGCGATAGTTCTGGTCGAGCGTGATGACACGGGCGCGCGGGAAGAGCGTCGGGAACGCGAGGATGTTGCGGAAGTCGGCGCCCCGAAACGCGTAGATCGACTGGGCGTCGTCGCCGACCACCATCACGTTCTCGTGCGGCTTCGCGAGCAGACGGACGATGTCCGACTGGAGCGCGTTGACGTCCTGGTACTCGTCGACCATCAGATAGCGGTATTGCCTGCCGAGGCGCTCGGCCAGCGCGGCGTGATTGCCGAGCGCGTCGCGCAGCTTCACGAGCAGATCGTCGTAGTCGAGCAGGCTCTTCGTGTTCTTGAACTCGGTGTAGCCGGCGTACACCCGCATGAGGTCGGGAAGCTCTTCGACCAAGTGCGGATAGCCCGTCTCCACCAGCTCGGCGACGGTCGTGCCCTTGTTCACCGCCATGCTGAAGATCTCGCCGAGCGTTTGCTTGCGCGGGAAACGCCGCTCTTTGCGATCGAGCGCGAGCTCGCCGCGGACGAGCCCGATCACGTCCTCGCTGTCGCCGCGATCGAGGATGGAGAAGCTCGGCGCGAGCCCGATCTCGGTCGCGTAGCGGCGCAGCACCTGATGGGCGAACGAGTGAAACGTCCCGCCGGCGACCTGGGCGCAGCTGCCGCCGACGAGGCCCCCAGCTCGCCGCAGCATCTCTTCCGCGGCTTTGCGGGTGAACGTGAGCAACAGGATCTGGGCGGGCGTGACGCCGCTCTCCACCAGGCGCGCGACCCGATACACGAGCGTCCGGGTCTTGCCACTGCCCGCTCCCGCCACGACGAGCACGGGGCCATCGAGCGTCGTCACCGCTTCGAGCTGCTGCGGGTTCAGCTCCTCGGCGTACGGGATGCGAAAATGCGAGGCCGCGGCGGGCGGCTCGCCGCGTAGGGTGTAGCGCTTCACGAACCCTTGGCAGTAAGCGCTGCCCGGTGGGATTGCAACCGGCGCGGCGCGATCGTGGCGCGATCGTGGCACGATCATGGATTGACGCCGCCGCGCGCGACCGTCAGCTTCGACGTCGTGGCAACGAGCCCATCGAGCCCGAGCTCCCTGCGTACGGTGGCGCGGTCGCAGCGCCGTCGCGTGGCAGCGCGCGTCGGCGTCTGCGCGTTCGCGCTCGTCGTGAGCGGGTGCCTCTCCGCGACGCCGCCGAAGACGCCGAATCAGCGCGCGGCCGAGCGCGCTGCGCCGCACGTGATCGTGCCGCCGCCGCCGGACGCGGGGCGAACGCCGCGTCCGGCGCACCTGCCTTGAACCGGTCGCTCCGACCCGACAATAATGCCGAGCGTTCACGCCGTGCGCGTGGACACTCGTACATTCCCACGGAAGGCGAGCATGGCGGACTACTGGGTCGGAACCTCGGGCTACAACTACCAAGAGTGGAAGGGCAGCTTTTATCCCGAGGATCTCTCGGA
>JBDSJB010000700.1:0-5007 GCA_039917665.1 Binatia bacterium | reverse complement strand
GCCCATTGCCGCCGACTTCGGGCGCACGTCCGCGTACCCGATCGGAGAGTCCGCGCGCCGCTCTACCGAGCCGCCGCACCCAGTCGAGGTGGCCGATGTCGTCGAAGAGCGCATACGCGACCGGAGTCACGAGCAGGCTCAAGAGCAGGCAGAGCGTCTGGCCGCCGATGATCACCTTCGCCATCGACGCGCGCGACGCCGCGCCGGGACCCGTGCCGAGCGCCATCGGCAGCATGCCGAGCACGAGCATCACGCTCGTCATCAGAATGGGCCGGAGACGGGCGTGGTTGGCTTCGAGGATCGCCTGGTCGCGCTCCATGCCCTTCGCCCGCAGGGTGTTGGTGTAGTCGACCTGCAGGATGCCGTTCTTCTTCACGATGCCGAACAGCATGAAGAGGCCGAAGATCGAGTAGACGTCGAGCGGGTTGCGGAGGATCCAGAGCGAGAAGACCGCGAACGGGATGCTCAGCGGCAACGCCAACATGATGGTGATCGGGTGCAGGAAGCTCTCGAACTGCGCGGCGAGCACCATGTACATGAAGAGCAGGCTCAGCAGGAACGCGGTGATGAAGTTGGTGATCGTCTCTTCCAACGCCTTCGCGCGGCCGCCGAGCTTGATCTGGTACTGCACCGGCAGATTCATCTCCTTCACGATCTGCTGGACCTTCTCGACGGCGACCGAGAGCGGCATGCCGTGCAGGTTCGCGAAGAAGCCGACCTTGCGCTCACGGTTCTCGCGCTCGATCTGGGCAGGGCCGAGCGCCTCTTCCAGATTGACCAGGCTGTAGATCTTCACGAGCTGTGCCGCGGGTGACCAGACGGTGAGCGCGTAGACGGCGGCGGGATCGCCGCGCTTCGTCGGCTCGGCGCGGAGCCAGACGTCGTACTGCTCGTCTTCTTCTTTGTATTTCGAAACCGGCTCGCCGCCGACGAGGATGCTGAGCGTTTGAGCGATTTCCTCGACGCGGAGTCCGAGCGCCGATGCGCGCTCGCGGTCGATCACCGCCCGGAGCTCCGGTTTCCGCACCGAAAGCGTCGTGTCGACGTCGACGAATCGCGGGTCGGCGCGCATCTTGTCGGCGATCTGGTCGGAGTACTTCGTCAGCTTCTCCAGGCTCGGGCCGAGCAAGCTGAATTCGACCTCGCTCTGGCGCGTGCCGCCGCCGCGGAAGGCGTTGATGCCTTGCACGCTCGCGCGCAGGTCAGGGTAGGCGGTCAGCAGCTTCCGCGCGTCGGCCATGACGTCGAGCTGCGAGAAGTCGCGCTCGGCGAGGTCGATCATCCGGATGTAGATGGACGCCGTGGTGACGTCGCCTTCGCCCGGGCGGGCCTTGCCGGTCGTGTCACCGATCGTCGTGAGCGTCTCGCGAACGCCGCGCAGCGCGCGGAACTTGGTCTCGAGCTCCTGGGTGAGGGCATCGGTACGCTCGAGGTTGTAGCTACCGGGCGTCTGGAGGATCACCTCGAACTCGCTCTGATCGTCTTGCGGTACGAACTGCGTGCCGACGGCGCGCATGAGCGGTCCCGTCGTCAGCGTGATGCCGAGCGAGAGCAGCATGATGAATGCGCGATGGCGCAGCGACCACCGCAGGCACGCGCCGTAGAAGCGGTCGATTGCCCGATAGAACGCGCCCTCTTTGGCGGAGTGCGCGGGATCCTTGGGACGGAGGAAGCGCGACGACAGCATGGGTGTCAGCGTGAACGACACCAGGAGCGAGATCGCGATCGCGAACGCCACGGTGACGCCGAAGCTCTGGAAGAAGCGCCCGATGATGCCGCCCATGAACGCGACCGGCAGGAAGATCACGATCAGCGAGAGCGTCGTGGCGGTTACGGCGAGCCCGATCTCGCGCGTGCCGATCGAGGCCGCCACGTAGGGGTCTTCGCCGTTCTCCTCGATGTGTCGGAAGATGTTCTCGAGGATGACGACCGCGTCGTCGATGACGATGCCGACCGCGAGCACGAGGCCGAGCATCGTCACGTTGTTCAGCGTGAAGCCCATGTACTTCATCATCGTGAAGGTCGCGATGATGGAGGTGGGAATGGCGACCGAGGCGATCAGCGTGCTGCGCGCGTCGCGCATGAAGAGCCAAACGGTGAGCGCGACGAGAATGGCGCCGAGGATCAGGTGGTGCTGGACCTCCGAGATCGTGCGCTTGATGAAACGCGATTGATCGACGACGACCTCGGTGGAGATGTCGGGTGGTAGCACCGGGCCGAGCTCGACGAGCTTGGCCTTCACCGCGTCGACGACGCTCACGACGTTGGTGCCGGACTGCTTCTTCACGATCAGGCTGACAGCGTTCTTGTCGTTCAGGCGGGCGCGGCTGCGCGGCTCGGCGACACCGTTCTCGACCCGGCCGATGTCGCGCACCCGGATGGGCCGTCCCTCATAGGTGGCGACGATCAGGTCGGCGAAGGACGGCACGTCCTCCATGCGGCCCATCGTGCGGAGCACCATCTCGCGATTGCCTTGATCGACGCGGCCGCCGGGGATCTCGATGTTCTGTTTCTGCAGCGCTTCGCGCACCTGCAGGATCGAGATTTGATAGGCCGCCATGCGGTCGGGGTCGACGTAGACGTTGACCGCCCGGTCCCAGCCGCCGACCATGATGACCGCGCCGACGCCCTGGACGGTTTCGATGCGCTCCTTGATCTGTTTCTTCGCGACCTCGGTGACCTCGCGGAGGTTGCGGTTGCCGGCGACGACGACGCTCATGATCGGCGTCGCGTCGACGTCGAACTTCTCCATGATCGGGGTGTCGGTGCCTTCGGGCAGGCGCGAGATGATCGTCGAGACCTTGTCGCGGACCTCTTGCGCGGCGACGGAGCTGTTCTTCGAGAACAGGAACTGGACGATGACGACCGAGACGCCTTCCTTCGAGGTCGAGCGCAGGATGTCGATGCCCTCGATGGTGTTGATGATCTCCTCGATCGGCTTGGTGACGCCGCTCTCGATCTCCTCGACGCTGGCACCCTTGAGCGTCGTGGTGATGGTGACGGTCGGGAAGTCGACGTTCGGGAAGAGGTCGAGGCCGAGACGCTGGAACGAGAACCAGCCGAGCACGACCAGCGCCATCACGAGCATGGTCGCAAAGACGGGTCGTCTGATGCAGAGGTCGGCGAGACTCATCGGGCTCTCTCCGTGCGTTTCACTGCGTCACGGTGACGGGGGCGCCTTGCTCGAGGTGGTCGAGATTGCTGACGGCGACGAGCTCGCCTTGCTTCACGCCGTCGGTGATCTCGCGCCCGTCGTCCACGGCGACGCCCGTCCGAACGGCACGTTCTTCCGCCTTGCCGTTCACGATGACGAACACTTTGGTGACGCCGGCGAAGGTCGTGAGGGCTTTCTCTGGCACGACGACGACGTCGCCCTGCGGATCGTACACGAGATCGCCTTTCGCGAAGAAGCCGGGACGCAGCAGGCGCTCTGTGTTGGGCACGAGCGCTTCGATCGTGATGGAGCGGTTGGCCGTCTCCGACGTCGGGTTGATGCGCGTGATCTTGCCCTCGAAGATGCGGCCCGGGTACGCGTCGACGGTGACGCGAATCGGCTGCTCCATCCGCAGAAACCCGGCGAAGCGCTCGGGCACGGGCGTCCGGAACTTGAGGGGGTCGTCCTGCACGAGCTTGTAGAGCGTCTGGCCGATCTTCACGACGGCGCCGAGAGCGGTGGTGCGCTCGGCGATCACCCCGGTGAACGGGGCGCGGATCACGGTGCGGTCGATCTTCACTTTGACGACGTCGAGCTGGGCCTCGAGGACGATCGCCTCGGTCCGCATCTTCTCGGCTTCTTCAGCCGCCATGATGCCCTGCTGCTTCAGCACTTGTGCGCGCGCATTGTCGGCGTGCGCCTTGGCCAGGCGGGCTTGGATCTCGCGTAGCGCGGCTTTCAGGTCGGCGTCGTCGAGGCGCACGAGCACGTCGCCGGCCTTCACGCGGTCGCCCATGTCGTGCTCGAACGCCGCGACGCGGGTCTCGATCTGTGCGGCGATCGCGACCTCTTCGTTGGCGTAGAAGGCTCCGACTAGCGACACGGACCGCTCGATCTTCGCGATCGCGGCGGGTTGGGTGGTGACGACGACTGGCTCGACCGCGTCGTGCGCGGTCGCTTCCGCGTTGTTCGCGTCGTGTGTGCAGCCGGTGGCGAGCGTGGCCGCCAGCGCCAGAGTGGCGAGAATCTCGATCATCGCCGAGCGCCTGCCGTGACGCGTCTGCTGCGCGTCGCCGCGCGCGTGGTCGTTGGACGTGGGCCACGCAATCCGTTCAAGAACAGGTCGACTACCAACGTGACGCTCCTCTCGGGGTCGTCGCGCTCGCGTTGATTGATGACGGCGGCGCGGATGAGTGCCAACAGCATCTCGGCGGCGAGCATGGTGTCGGCCGTACCGAGCCGGGCCGCACGAGTCTCGGCCAGCAAGGTGGTGCGCGCGAGGTTCAGGACCTTTTGCCGGCGAAGACGCCAGGATTCGCCCTCCGGCTCGCGTTGCTTGTGCTCGTAGCGACCCATCAGCACGGCGAGGTGGCGGCGGCTCCAGAAGAAGTCGACGAAGCAGCGGGTGAACGCGCGGAGCGCGTCCTCGCCGGTGCGTCCTCGCACCGCGCTCTCGAGCTCGGCGAACAGGACGTCGAGCGCTTCGAGGATGGTCGCGTAGAAGAGCTGTTCCTTGGTGGGAAAGTACAGATACAGGGTGCCCTTGCCGACGCCGGCGGCAGTCGCGACGTCGTCGACCGGCACCGTGTGAAACTCGCGCGCGGAGAAGACGTCGGTCGCGGCCCGCAGGATCTGCGAGCGCTTGCCATTGGTGGCGGATTTGCGGGCTGCCATGGAAAAACCTCCCAGAACTGACCGGTCAGTCTTATGGTCGGTCCTGGGCTCAGTCAATTCGTCGCGACGGATCGGTGGCAGCCGGCGGGCGGGTCGGGGATGGCTTCTACGGTCGCCGGTTTGCTGCCACCCAGCGCGTACAACCTGCCGCTGCCTCCATGTCATGGGCACACGCGAGC
>JBDSJB010000699.1:0-3573 GCA_039917665.1 Binatia bacterium | reverse complement strand
GGCCAAGTAATTCGCTGAAGGAGCCCTCCCACCATGGCCGTCGGCATCACCTCCTATGGATCGTACGTCCCCTATCGCCGGCTGAAACGCGCCGCGATCGCGCAGGTCCTCGGCATCCCCGCCGGCAAGGGCGAGCGCGCCGTCGCGAGCTTCGACGAGGACAGCGTCTCGATGGCGGTGGAAGCAGCGCGGGACGCGTTGCGAGCGGCGCCCGCGAAAGACATTCGCACCCTCCTCTTCGCCACGACCACCCCGCCTTACGCCGAGAAGCTGAACGCGGCCCTCGTTGGTGCCGCGGCGCAGCTCCCGCTCGAGATCCGCGCCGCCGATCTCACCGGCTCGCCGCGCGTCGGGCTGACCGCGCTCATGCAGGCGGCCGACGCCGTGCAGGCGAACGGCGGCTCGGCCCTGGTCGCCATCGCCGACTGTCGGATCGCCGCGCCCGAAGGCAAGGCGGAGCAAGCGGGTGGTGATGCCGGCGTCGCGTTCGTGATCGGTGAGAATCCGATCGCCGAGATCGTCGCGACGGCGTCGGTCACGCGCGAGTTCCTCGACACCTGGCGTGCGCCCGGGGAGCGCTTCTCCCACTCGTGGGAGGAGCGCTTCGCGCTGACGCAAGTCTACGGCCCGCTCCTCGGAGCCGCCGTGAAGCGCGTGCTCGAGCAAGCTAAGTGCGCGCCGGGCGACCTCGCCACGGTCGTGCTCGACGCCCCGAACGCGCGCGCCGCCGACGAGCTCGCGCGCGCGGCGAAGCTCACGCCCGAACAAATGGCTGATCCGCTCGCGCTGACCGTCGGACAGACCGGCGCCGCGCACGCGGCGTTGGTGCTCGCGAACGTCCTCGCGGCCGCCAAGCCCGGCGATCGCATCCTGGTCGCGAGCGCCGGCGACGGTGCCGACGCGATCCTGCTCGAGGTCACCGACCGCGCCGCCGGCTACACGCAGGCCCGCTCGGTCGGACGCCTCATCGAATCGAAGGGCGACGTCGCCTACGCGCGCTACTTGAAGTGGCGCGAGATCCTGCCGACCGAGGCCCCGCGCCGGCCCGATCCCGAGCGCCCCGCCGGCCCGCCAATGCTGCGCTCCGAAACCTGGAAGTTCGGCTTCATCGGCAGCAAGTGTACGGCGTGCGGTACGCCGCAGCTCCCGCCGCAACGCATCTGCATCAAGTGCAAGGCGCGCGACGAGATGGAGCCCTACCCCTTCGCCGATCGCCCCGCGAAGGTCGCCACCTTCACGCTCGACCGCCTCGCCTACACGCTGAACCCGCCGACGGTGAACGTCGTCGTCGACTTCGCGGGCGGCGGCCGTTTCCTCTGCGAGATGACCGACTGCGAGCCCGAGAAGGTCGCGATCGGCGACGAGGTCGAGATGACGTTCCGGCGCATGCACTCGGCCGGCGGCGTCCACAACTATTTCTGGAAGGCGCGGCCTCGCCGCTAAGGAGCGCATCATGGGCAGCAATGGCATCAAAGACCGCGTCGCGATCGTCGGCATGGGCTGCACGCAGTTCGGCGAGCACTGGGACAAAGGCTCCGACGATCTCCTGATCGACGCCGCCTATCAGGCCTACGAGTCGGCGGGCGTCCAACCGAACGACGTCGACGCCTACTGGCTCGGCACGATGGGCCAGCTCTCCGGCCTCACACTCTCGATCCCGCTCAAGATCGACTACAAGCCGGTGTCGCACGTCGAGAACTTCTGCGCCACGGGCTCCGAAGCGCTGCGGCAGGCGTGCTACGCGGTCGCGTCGGGCGCCTACGACATCGCGATGGCGATCGGCGTCGAGAAATTGAAGGACTCCGGCTTCTCGGGCCTCGTCGTCTCGAGCCCGCCGAACGACGGGACGCTCGGCAACATGACCGCGCCCGCGTCGTTCTCGCTGCTCGCCCCCGCGTACTTCAAAAAGTACGGCCTCGAAGCGGACAAAGGCAAAGAGGTGCTGGCGCGGATCGCGTGGAAGAACCACCGAAACGGCGCCAAGAATCCGAAGGCGCAGTTCCGGAAGGAAGTTTCAATGGAGACGATCCTGAACTCGCCCAAGGTCGCCGACCCGCTGGGCGTGATGGACTGCTCGGGCGTGGCGGACGGGTCGGCGGCGGCGATCGTCGTCCGGGCCGAGGACGCGCACAAGTACACGAAGCATCCCCTCTATATAAAGGCACTCTCGTTCGTGGCGGGGCCCGGCGAGGGTCCGCTGATGCAGGACTACGATTTCACGACGTTCCGTGAGGTCGTCGCGTCGGCCAAGGACGCCTACAAACAAGCCGGCATCACCGACCCGCGGACGCAGATCAGCATGGCCGAGGTCCACGACTGCTTCACGCCGACCGAGCTCGTGCTCTACGAGGATCTCGGGTTCAGTCCGCGCGGGACGGCCTGGCAGGACGTGATGAACGGCTTCTTCGATCTCGAGGGCGGTTTGCCGGTGAATCCCGACGGTGGGTTGAAATCGTTCGGACATCCCATTGGAGCGAGCGGCCTCCGGATGATGTACGAGATGTGGCTCCAGCTCCGCGGCGAAGCCGGGCCGCGCCAACTCGACAATCCGCAGCTCGGCCTCACCCACAACCTCGGCGGCGCGCCGGGACGCTGCGTGAGCTTCGTGTCCATCGTCGGGAAAGACGGCCCGCAGTAGCGGCTCCCCTCATGCGCATCGTCGACTTGCGTAGCGACACGCTCACGCGTCCGACCGACGCGATGCGCGCCGCGATGGCCGCAGCCGACGTCGGCGACGACGTCTTTGGCGAAGACCCGACCGTCAACGCGCTCGAAGCGCGTGCCGCCGAGCTCGCGGGCAAAGACGCCGCGCTCTTCGTGCCGAGCGGCACGATGGCGAACCTGATCGCGTGCAAGCTCCACACCCAGCCCGGCGACGAGGTGCTCGTCGAGCGCACGTCGCATCTCTATCGCTACGAGGCGGCCGGCTTCGCCGTGTACGCCGGCGTCAGCGTCGCGCTGATCGATGGCGCGCGTGGCCTGCTCGCGCCCGACCAGATCGCTCCGGTGATGCGCATGCACGACGTGCATCAAGCACGCTCGCGCCTCCTCTGGCTCGAGGACACCCACAACGCCGGTGGCGGCAGCTGCTATCCGCTCGCGCAGATGGCCGCCGTCGTGGAAGCAGGCCGCGCCAACGGTCTCGCCGTCCATCTTGACGGCGCGCGCGTCTGGAACGCGTGCATCGCCCAAGACGTTCCCCTGACGGCGATCGCCCGGCACGTCGACTCGCTCAACTTCTGCTTCAGCAAAGGGCTCGGCTGCCCCGTCGGGTCCGTCCTGATCGGCACGCGGCAGTTCATCAACGACGCCCGCCACATCCGAAAGATGCTCGGCGGCGGCATGCGCCAGGCGGGCGTGCTCGCAGCCGCGGCGCTCTACGCGCTCGACCACCACGTCGCCCGCCTCGCCGACGACCACGGCAACGCGGCGATCCTGGCCGAAGGTTTCGACGGACTCGGTGGCCTCCGGGTTCGCCGCCCGGTCGAAACCAACATCGTCCTCGTCGACACCAGCGGCAGCGCGTACACGCCGATGGAGCTCGTCGGCACGTTGATCGGCGCGGGCATTCGC
>JBDSJB010000698.1:0-4296 GCA_039917665.1 Binatia bacterium | reverse complement strand
GCGCGCACCTGCGCGAGCAGCGGCGGAGCGAGGAGGCGGGGAATGCCGCCGACGACCGGATAGGCCGTCGCACATCGCGTGCAGCGGAGCGCGCCCTCGAGGACCTCGCGCTCGGCATCGTTCGTTTTCGTCTCCTCGCGCAGGACGTCGAGGGCGAAGCGTTCGCGGCAGCGCGGACAAACGATCAAACCGAGGACGGCGCGCTTCACGCGTGTGCGTTATTGACCTGCGCTCGGCCAGTCAAGACGCACGTGGTCGGAAAAGTCGTTTTTACGCGTTGAACACGGCTGACCGACAAGCCTGCAATGCGCCGTTGCCGCATGCGGCATGTCGGCGCCACGACGCTGCCCCTAGGCTCCGCTAGCGCACGCCGTGTGGGGTTTGCGTCTCGTCGGCGGCGCGGGCCGCCGCGAGCGCCGATCCGCTGGCCGTGCGCGCGAGGCATTCCTCGATCAGGTCGGCGATCTGGCGCGCCGCCGCGACCGGCGCGAGGCCGCCGTCGTGAATGTTCGAAATGAGCGTCCGATCGGGCTCCGCGGACGCGCGCGTCGGCTGGTAGATGACGTAGGCCGAGAGGCTGCTGGCCGTCGCGAGGCCGGGACGCTCGCCGACGATCGCGCAGCACACCGTGGGCCGGAGCACGTGTCCGATCTCGTCTTGCACGCGCACGCGGCCGTTCCGGATGAAGAGGGGCGTGCCGAGTCGGTGGCGGCGCTTCGTCAGCAAGCGCGTGAGGGCACGCAGCACCGCGCCGCCGTGTGTGATGACCGCGGTCGACGACAGGCCGTCGGTCACGATGATCTGGACCTCGGGCTTCTGTTTGCAGCGTGCGAGCCGGGCTCGTGCGCTCGGCGCGAGCGTGCGGCCGAGTGCCGGCTCTTGCAGGTACGCGGTGCGCGTCGCGGCGTTCGTGGCGAGCTCGGTGAGGCCGAGCTTCTTCACGAGCGCCGCGGGCACCTCGTCGAAGACTGCGTCGCGTGCGCGCGCGTGGTCGGCGAGGAAACGGAGGTACTCGCGCGTGGTGAGGCGCGGCCCACTACGCCCGATCGCGAGACGTGCGGGGGTCGTCGCGAGCAGCGCCGCGAGCTCCGGCGATCGAGAGGGAGCGGCGCGCTTCATCGGCCGAGGAATACGCTCGGGTCGCCGGCCCGGCTGGTCAGCCGGCCGTCGTGCATGAGCCCGTGCTCGACGAGCCAGGCTTCGAACTCTGGAGCGGGACGGAGGCCGAGGAGTTGCCGCAGCGTCGCGCCGTCGTGGTAGCTCGTGCACTGATAGCTCAACATCACGTCGTCGCCGGCCGGCACACCCATGAAGTAGTTGCAGCCGGCGGTCGTCAACAGAGTTGCCAGCGTGTCGCAATCGTTCTGATCGGCCTCGGCGTGATTGGTGTAGCAGGCGTCGGCGCCGATCGGGATGCCGAGCAGCTTCCCCATGAAGTGATCCTCGAGGCCGGCGCGGACGATCTGTCGTCCGTCGGCGAGATACTCCGGGCCGATGAATCCGACGACGGTGTTGACGAGGAAGGGATCGTAGCGGCGCGCGAGACCGTAGCAGCGCGCTTCCAGCGTCACCTGGTCGGCGCCGCCATGCGCACCGGCGGAGAGCTCCGAGCCTTGGCCGGTCTCGAAGTACATGAGTTGTGTCGGCCCATGGCCGCGATTCGCGCTGCCACGCGCACGCAGCGTGCTGCGTTCGCGAATGAGCGCGCTGGCCTCGTCGAGCATCGCGACCGTGATGCCGAAGCTGTGAATCGCGGCCTCGGTGCCGGCGAGACTCTGGAAGAGGATGTCCATCGGCGCGCCGCGCTCGAGGGCGCGCATCTGCGTCGTCACGTGCGCGAGGACGCAGTTCTGCGTTGGAATCTGCCAACGCTCGATCAGGTCGTGCATCAGGCGGAGCAACGCCGTGACGTTCTCGACGTCGTCGATCACCGGATTGATGCCGATCAGCGCGTCGCCCGCGCCGTAAGCGAGCCCTTCGTAGATCGACGCGGTGATGCCCTGCGGATCGTCGCTCGGATGGTTCGGCTGCAGGCGCGTGCTGAGCCGTCCCGCGAGCCCGACGGTGGTACGGGCGCGCGTCGTCACGGGGAGGCGGCGCGCGGCGTAGATCAGGTCGAGGTTGGTGCAGAGCTTTGTCACGGCCGCTGCCATCTCGGCGGTGAGGCCACGACTCACGCGACGCATCGCCTCGAGCGTGGTGTCGTCGGCGAGCAGCCAGTCGCGGAGCTCGGCGACACTCCACCCGCGGATCTCGCGATAGACCGCCTCGTCGACGCCGGCGTCGATGACCCGGCTCACCTCGTCCTCGTCGAGCGGCACCACCGGATGGGCGCGCAGGTCGGCGAGGGTGAGCTCGGAGAGGACGAGCTTCGCGGCGGCGCGCTCCAGATGCGACCGGGCGCCGATGCCGGCGCGTGTATCACCGGCCTTCGGCTCGTTGGCGCGTGCCAGCAGCTCGCGGACCGAGCCGAAGCGATGCTGGCGTCCGTGCAAGCGCACCGCGAGTTGCATGGCCGAGGCGTGTACTAGAGGCGAACGGGCGAGTCGAGGCTGTGGCACCCGTGAGTGCGTCGCATGGCGCCGTGAGGCGCCGGCACTGACGCGTGAGGCGCCGGCACTGACGCGTGAGGCGTCAGCACTGACGCGTGAGGCGTCAGCACTGACGCGTGAGGCGCCAGCACTGACGTGTGAGGCGCCAGCACTAACGTGTGAGGCGCCAGCACTGACGCGTAGGCCCCGGCACTCGCGCCGTGAATAGCGCCGTGGCGGCGCCGGCTACGGGGCCGGGGGTGCCGATGTGTCGTCGCGACTCAGGTCCGCAGCGAGCACCGTCTCGGGTGCGAGCCAAGCGCGGGCGTTCTTCCGCACGTCGCGCAAGCGGACTCGCCCCTGGGCGTCGAGGACGAACGTCGCTGGGAACGCGGAGGCGGTGCGGTCGGGCGCGGCCGTCGTGAGGCCGAGCCGATCGATCAGGCCGCCGTCGTCGACGAGGAAATAGAAGGGCAGGTGATGGTCGCGCGGGAAGGTGAGGCTCCGAGGCGTCGCCTGCGCGCTCGGCAGCACGACGGCGACGCGTACGTCGTGACGGCCGCGTAGCGCCGTGGCGAGATCCACGAGACTCGCCTTCGTCGGCGGCGACCAGTCGAGGGTCGGAACCACGATCACGATCGCCATGCTGCCTTGCAAATCGTCGCGGGTGATGGTGGCGCCGGCCAGGTCGCGCAGGCTGAACGCGGGAAACTCGCTGCCGACCACAGGTCCATTGTCGGGGAGCTCGTCGCGATTGGCCGGATCGGGGGCGTAGCAGCCGTCGATCCTCAGCGTGACGATGAAGAGATAGATGCAGAGGAGGGTAATGCCGATGCGGCCCGCGAAGGTGGGTGTCTGCGGAATCGCCGGCGGCGTGATCGTGCGCTCCGTCATGGTGTCGGCGGATTCGAACGCGGGGGCCGGAGCCACACGAAGCCGAGGGCGGCGATGAGAAACACGCCCGACTCGAGACGCAGCTGATCGCCGGCCTGGCGATACTCGCCCGAGTACCACGCCAGGAGGCGAAGGATGGCGCCGAGCACGAGGCCGACCGTCGTCGCGATCGCGACACCGCGGTTCTCCGTCGGGTTCCGCACTAGCGCGATCAGCGCGACCGCCCAGACGATGAGCCCCGAGCCCGCGACGCCGACCATGTAGTAGCCCCAGGCGTCGGTCGCGAAGAGTGGACGCGAGAACACCTGGAACAGCGCGCGATCGAGGAAGCCGCAGACGAAGACGAAGCCGAACAACAAGAAGAGAGCGGCCGTCATGGCGGCAAGAAGACGGTACGCGAAAAACCGGGGCATGGTGCGGCGCGTCTCCTCGCAGAGGGGGTGGGGGCTGTCAACGGCACTCGCGGCTGGCGAGCGTCCCACGTCACATATAAGGGAGCGCGTCGGCGCTCTCGCCTGCGCCATCGGAGGACGCGACGTGAACGCTGACGAACGACGGTGCCGACGAGGCTGTCTCACCGGGGACACGCGCATCGAAACGGTCGACGGTCCGGTTGCGATCGGCACGCTCGTCGGCAAGTCGATCACCGTCATGACACGATTGCCGAACGGCCAGATCGGCTTTCGGCTCTTCTCCAAAATCGCCGTGACGGCGACCGCCGTGCCGGTCGTCCGGGTGGTGTTCGACAACGAGCAGTCGGCGACGGTGGATCTCGGCCATGTGTTCTACGCGCCGGACGGCACCGAGCGTCCGGTCGAGTCGCTCGTTCCCGGCGAGCTGCTCCACACGATGGCGCACTTCCCGGTCGGCT
>JBDSJB010000697.1:0-7840 GCA_039917665.1 Binatia bacterium | reverse complement strand
GATTGCGCCCGCTACATCGAGCTCTGGAACCTCGTCTTCATTCAATACAATCGCGAGCCCGACCAGAGTCTCCGTGAGCTGCCGTCGAAGCACGTCGATACCGGCATGGGTCTGGAGCGCATCGTTGCCGTCATGCAGGGCGTGCTCAGCAACTACGACACCGATCTTTTCCGCGGCATCATCGACGCGACCGAGGGATTGGCGAAGCGCCGCTATGGCGCCGACCCGGAAGCCGACATCTCGTTCCGCGTGATCGCCGACCACGCGCGTGCGGTCAGCATCATGATCGCCGACCACGTGCTGCCGTCCAACGAAGGCCGCGGCTACGTGCTTCGGCGCGTCCTGCGACGCGCCGCCCGCCACGGCAAGATGATCGGGCTCGACGGTCCGTTTCTCACCAATTTGGTCGAAGCGGTCGCGGCGACGCTCGGCGATGCCTATCCCGAGCTGCGCGAGCGCCAGCCCTACATCGCCGAGGTCGTTCGCAGCGAAGAGAGCCGCTTCGCCGAGACACTCGACAAGGGACTCGGCCTGCTCGAAAGCGAGATCACCAAGCTGTCGACGACGGCCGGCGTGCTGCCGGGCGACGTCGCGTTCAAGCTCTATGATACCTACGGGTTCCCGCTCGATCTGACCGAGGACATCGTTCGCGGCCGTGGGCACTCCGTCGACGGCGCTGGCTTCACGAAGATGATGGAGGAGCAGCGCACCCGCGGCCGTGAAGCGAAGAAGTTCGTGTCGCAACGCGCCGGGGCCGGCGATCGGCGCTCGCGCTTCGTCGGCGATCGCATCTCCGAGTGGGAATCGACCATCACCGACGTGACGGCGGACGACGGCGAGCGACCCGGCGGCATCCGCGTCGGTGAGACCGCCGAGATCATCACCGAGGAGACGCCTTTCTACGGCGAGTCGGGCGGCCAGGTCGGCGACATCGGCACGATCGAAACCGCGCGTGGCGATACGCTCGAGGTGATCGACACGCTTCGCCACGGGCCGGATCTCGTGGTGCATCGTGTCCGGGTGCTTGCGGGCAGCGTGGCGCCCGGTGATGCGGTTCGCCTCCGTGTCGACGAGCGCCGCCGCGAGGAAGTGCGGTTGAACCACTCGGCGACACATCTCATGCATGGGGTCCTGCGCGAGCGGCTCGGGGATCACGTCAGGCAGGCCGGCTCGCTCGTCGCACCCGAACGGCTGCGTTTCGATTTCAACCACACGGCTCCGATCTCTGCCGCCGACCTCGAGTCGATGGAAGACGAGATCAATGCCCGCATCCGCGCCAACGTCGAGTGCGTCGTCGAGGAAATGGCCTACGACGACGCGATCAAACGCGGTGCGCTCGCGTTCTTCGGGGACAAATACGGCGATCGTGTGCGCGTGCTGCAGATGGGACCGTACTCGGTCGAACTCTGTGGCGGTACCCACGTGCACCGCACCGGCGACATCGGGCTCTTCAAATTCCGCGGCGAGAGCGGCGTCGCCGCGGGTGTTCGCCGCATCGAGGCCATGACCGGTGGCGGCGCGCTCGACTGGGTCCAGGAGCGCGAGGAGCGCCTGCGGCAGATCGGCAACGCCCTCAAGTCGTCGGAAGAGGAAGCCGTCGAGCGGCTCGAGCGGTTGCTGGCGCAGAGCCGCGAGCTCGAGAAGCGCATCGAAAAGATGCAGCGCGATCAGGCCAAGTCGCAGAGTGGGGACCTCGTCTCGCAAGCGCGCGAGCGCGACGGCGTGAAGGTGCTCGCGACGCGGGTCGACGGGCTCGACGACAAGGCGCTCCGCGAGCTCGCCGATCGCCTGAAGGAGAAGCTCGGCACCAGCGTGATCGCGCTCGGTTCGACCGACGGCGACAAAGTCACGCTCATCGCCGCCGTCAGCAAAGACCTCACCAAGCGCTTCCACGCCGGCGAGCTCATCAAGCGGATTGCGCCGGTCGTCGGCGGCAACGGCGGCGGCCGTCCGGATTTCGCGCAAGCCGGCGGCAAGGATCCGAGCCGGCTCGATGACGCGCTCGCGATGGTCTACGAGATCGTGGGATGAGGCCGCAGCCGCCCGCGCGCGTCGACGTCGCGCCGCCGGGAGAGAGCGTCGCGTCGACGCGACGAACGCCGCTGGCCACGGGCCCCGACGTCGTCCATCTCGAGTTCCAGGACCACCGTCTCTTCCACGATCTGCTCGGACGGCAGGACGAGCACGTGAAGGCGATCGAGAAGGTGCTCGGCGTTCGCATAGGCATTGCTGGCAAGTCGGTTTCGATCAGCGGCGATCAGGTCGAGCGCGAGCTCGCTGGCCGCGTGATGAATCAGCTCTACGGCGTGCTCGAGCGTGGGCTGCCGGTCTATCCGAGCGACGTCGACTACGCGCTCCGCATCCTCGCGAGCGATCATAACGCGAACATCCGCGACATCTTCCTCGACACCATCTACATCGCGGCCCAAAAGCGCGTGATCACGCCCAAGAGCATCATGCAGAAGGCGTACATCGACTCGATCCGCCAACACGACATCGTGTTCGCGATCGGACCGGCGGGTACCGGCAAGACCTACCTCGCGATGGCGATGGGGGTCGCGGCGGTGTTGAAGCAGGAGTTCACCCGCATCATCCTCACCCGTCCCGCCGTCGAGGCCGGCGAGAAGCTCGGCTTCCTGCCCGGCGATCTCGCCGAGAAGGTGAACCCGTACCTCCGTCCGCTCTACGACGCGCTCCACGACATGGTCGACTTCGATCGTGCGCGGAAGATGCTGGATCGCGGCACCATCGAGGTCGCGCCTCTCGCCTTCATGCGCGGTCGGACGCTGAACGATTCCTTCGTGATCCTCGACGAGGCCCAGAACACCACACCCGAGCAGATGAAGATGTTCCTCACGCGGCTCGGGTACGGCTCGAAGGCGATCATCACCGGCGACGTCACGCAGACCGACCTCCCCGCTGGCAAGATCTCCGGCTTGAAGGAGGCGCAACACGTCCTCAAAGATATCGAGGGCATCAAGTTCGTGCGCTTCACCGAGAAGGACGTCGTCCGGCATCGTCTGGTGCAGGACATCATCACCGCCTACGACCGCGCCGATATCGCGGCCGGCCGGGGCGACGCCTGATTCGCGGCCGTTCCGCACGATGCCCGTAGCGTTCTCGTGCCGGGCACCCGACGGAGCCGTGTGGAGCCGATATCTCGCGACGCGCGCGCGCCAGGCGCTCCGCGCGCTCGGTGTGCGTCGCTCGGAGCTGAGCCTGTCTCTGGTGGCCGATCCCGAGATGCGCGTGCTCAATCGTGACTACCGCGGCAAGGATCGGCCGACCGACGTGTTGGCTTTCCCGCTGTTCACGCCGCCGATTCCTCCTGGTGTCGCGAGCCTCGGCGACGTCGTGATCTCGATCGACACCGCGATCCTCGAGGCCGCCGAGCGGAAGATTCCGCTGGCCAGGTGTCTCGACGAGCTCGTGATCCACGGCATCTTGCACGTGCTCGGGTACGATCACGAGATCTCGCCGGCGGAAGAGCGCCGGATGGCGCGGAAGGCGCGTGAAGTGCGGCGCGCGATCGGCGAGCTGTCGACGCCGCGCGGGGCGCGCGCGTGAACGGCAACGGCGTGCCAGCGCGGTTGGCCGCACCGAACGACGGAGCGCCGCTACTCGACGTGCGGCGTTCGCTCGGCCTCGCCGCCGTGAGTGGGGCGCTGCTCGCGTGCACCTTCCCGAAGGTCGACATCGGGCCGCTCGCCTGGATCGCGCTCGTGCCGCTCTTGCTCGCCGCGCTCGGCCACGGATCGCGGGCGGCGTTTCGCATCGGGTGGGTCACGGGCTTCGTGTTTTTTCTCTCGACACTCTACTGGCTCGTGCTCACGATCGGGACCTATACCAACCTGTCGCCGCTCGTGAGCGTCGGCCCGTTGATCTTATTGTGCGCGTTCCTCGCGCTCGCGTTCGGGACCTTCGCGGCCGGTTGCGAGATGGCGCGGCGAAACGGGGCCGAGCTGGCACTCGTGGCACCACCCCTCTGGGTCCTGATGGAGTGGATCCGAACCTACATCCTCGGCGGTTTCCCGTGGGTGAGCCTCGGTTACTCGCAGTACCGCGCGACCTATCTCGTGCAGTTCGTCGAGCTGACGGGGGTCTACGGACTCTCCGCGCTCGTCGTGCTGGTGAACATCGTTGTGTACGGCGCCGTGCGGCGCTGGCTCTCCGGCGAGGCGCCGAGCACGCGCGGCATGCTCGCGGTGACGGCTCTCTTGGTGACCCTCGTCGCGGGGGGCTATTGGCGCGTGCAGGAGATCGCCGCGTTGCCGCCCGTCGGCTCGCTTCGGGTCGGGTTCATCCAGGGCAACGTCGCGCAGGACGTGAAGTGGGACCCGGCCTACCAAGCCCGCACGATCGACCACTACGAGAAGATGACGACCGACGCCGTGGCGGATGGTGCGGAATTGGTCGTGTGGCCGGAGACGGCGGCGCCGTTCTTCTTTCAGGAAGAGGGTGAGCTGCGGACCCGTATTCTCGAGTTGGCGCGTCGCCTCAAGATCTGGCTCGTCGTCGGCACTCCGGCGTTCAGCATCGAGGGCCGGACGCTCCTCATGCACAATCGCGTCTATCTGGTCGGCCCCGACGGGACCGCCGAGCAGCACTACGACAAGATGGAGCTCGTCCCGTTCGGCGAGTACGTGCCGTTGAAGTCGCTGTTCTTCTTCGTCGACAAGGTCGTCGAGGGTGTGGGCGACTTCCGCGCCGGCGCCGCGCCCGTCGTCTTCCGCACCACGCGCGGCAGTTTCGGCACGCTCATCTGCTACGAGGGCATCTTCCCGAATCTGACCCGCCAGTTCGTCCACGACGGCGCCGACTTCCTCCTCAACATCACCAACGACGCGTGGTTCGGCCGCACCTCCGCGCCGTATCAGCACCTCGCCATGGCGACGCTGCGGGCCGTCGAGAACCGTGTACCCCTCGCCCGCGTGGCCAATACGGGATTCTCTGCTATGGTCGACGCCGACGGGACGATCCGGTGGCGCACCGATCTTTTCGAGTCGGCGTGGCGCGTCGATACCGTCAGCTGGGTCGGTGTCACGACGTTTTACGCCCGCTTCGGTGATCTCTTCGTATATGGCTGTCTCGCGGTGCTCGTACTCGTCGTCGTTCGCTACCGCGGCGGTCCACGCAACGTCTCGAGGGATGGGAGGCAAGCAGGATGAGCACGGCGATACAGATCACCCCCAATGAGTTGAAAGACCGCTTGGCCGGTCTGGAGCGGCGCCTCGAGACGCTACGGGGGCATCTTTGACGTCCCCGGCACCGAAGCGCGCTTGCTGGAGCTCGACGCCCAAGTCGGGCAACCCGATTTTTGGAACGATCACGAGCGCGCTCAGAAGGTCCAACGCGAACGCTCGCAGCTGACGTCGGCGCTCGACGGCTGGAAGCGCCAGCGGGTCGAGCTCGACGACGCCAACGTCTTTCACGAGCTCGCCGTCGAGGGTGACTCCGACGCGCTCACGGAAGGCGTGACCAAAGCCGACGCCGTCGACGAGGGCATCTCCAACCTCGAGATGCGGCAGATGCTCGGCGGCGAGCACGATGCCGGCAACGCGATCTTGACCATCCATCCCGGCGCCGGCGGGCTCGAAGCCCAGGATTGGGCCGAGATGCTCTTCCGCATGTACCTTCGATGGTGCGAGCGGAAGAGCTTCAAGGTCGAGGTCCTCGAGCAGCAGGAAGGAGAGGGCGCCGGCATCAAGAGCGCCACGATC
This sequence comes from Binatia bacterium, assembly GCA_039917665.1. Taxonomy (GTDB): domain Bacteria; phylum Desulfobacterota; class Binatia; order UTPRO1; family UTPRO1; genus UTPRO1. The sequence goes on along the minus strand of JBDSJB010000697.1, from coordinate 2,120 downwards.
ACGATCGAGGGGGAGTACGCCTACGGGTATCTGCACGCCGAAGCTGGTGTCCATCGGCTGGTCCGCATCTCGCCGTTCGATGCCAACGCGCGCCGTCAGACGTCGTTCGCGTCGGTCTTCGTCTATCCGGAGGTCGAGGACGACATCGAGATCGAGATCAACGACGTCGATCTGCGCATCGACACGTACCGATCGAGCGGTGCCGGCGGGCAGCACGTCAACAAGACCGACTCCGCCGTGCGTCTGACGCACTTGCCGACGAACATCGTCGTCGCCTGTCAGAACGAGCGCTCGCAGCACAAGAACAAGGCGATGGCGATGAAGATCCTGCGCTCCCGGCTCTATGATCTGGAGCTGCAGAAGCAAAAAGAGAAGCTCGACGCCTTCAGCAAGAACAAGAAGGAAATCGGCTTCGGGAGTCAGATCCGATCGTACGTGCTGCACCCGTACCGAATGGTGAAGGATCACCGTACCTCGTGCGAGGTCGGCAACACCGACGCCGTGCTCGACGGCGACCTCGACAAGTTCATCCAAGCCTATCTGTTCTCGAAGATCGGCGGCGCCGCCCCCGAGTAGTGCTTCACAGGTCCCGGAGGACGGCGTCCATGGTCGCGAGCGCGAGCGTGATCTCCGCGCGGCTCAGGATGAGCGGTGGGGCCAGTCGGATGACGGTGTCGCGGTGCAACGTCCAGTTGACGATGAGTCCGCGCTCGAGGCAGCCCGCGGCGAAACGACGCGTCGCGCGGGGCGACGCGAGCTCGAGCGCGAGCAACATGCCGACGCCCCGCACGGCGCGGATCGCGGGGTGACGAGCCGCGAGACTTTCGAGACCTCGCAGGAGCAGGGCGCCCGAGCGCGCCGCCCGGCCGGGTAGATCACGCTCGACGGTTTCGTTCAGCGCCGCCAGCGCGGCAGCGCACGAGAGCGGGTGTCCCCCGAAGGTCGTGACGTGCGCGAGCGCGGGATGCCGCGTGAGTGTGCCGAGGATGCGGCGCGATCCGAGGAAGGCACCGAGGGGGAGACCGCCGCCGAGGGCCTTGGCGAGCACCAGGAGATCCGGCTTCACGCCGCTCTGCTGAAATCCGAACAGGGTTCCGGTGCGACCGAGCCCCGTCACGACCTCGTCGAAGACGAGCAACGCGCCGACCTCGCGACAGCGAGCGCGCAGCGCTCGCAGGAAGGCGGGATCGGCCATGCGCACGCCGCCTTCGGCTTGGACTGGCTCGATGACGACGGCGGCCGTCGTGCGGTCGATCGCACGGAGCGCGCCGACATCCTGCCACGGCAGGATGCGCGACCCCGGCAGCAACGGCAGGAACGGATCGCGATACACCGGATTACCGCCGACCGAGAGCGCGCCGAAGGTATCGCCGTGGAAGCCGAGCTCGAATCCGACGAGCCCGCTCCGCCCGGTGAACTTCCGAGCCGTCTTGAGCGCGCCCTCGATGGCCTCGGCGCCGCTGTTGGTGAAGTAGCAGCTCTCGAAAGGTGGTCCGGCGAGCGCGGACAACCGCGTCGCGAGTCGGACCTGCGTCTCCAGCACGTACTCGCCGTAGACCATCACGTGCAGATGGCGGCGGAGCTGCGCGGCGCACGCGCGGAGGACGGCCCGGTTGCCGTGGCCGAGATTCGCGACCCCCATACCGGCCAGCAGATCGAGGTAACGCCTTCCATTTGCGTCCGTGATCCATGCGCCGCGCGCCGCGACGATCGTGAGGCCGAGGGGACCGGGCGAGGTCTGGGCGACGTGCAGACGGAAGTCGCGCGCCAGGTCCTTCGCAGGCGTGGGCGCAGGCGCCGGCGTGGGGGCAAGCACAGACGCGGGTCGCGACGGGCGGGGCGTACGGCGTGCGCTCACGCGTACGCCGGTGCGGCGTCGAGGCGGCCCATGTCGTCGGTGACGAGGCTCGCGAGGCGGCCGTAGCCGTTTTGCCGCCACGCGAACGGTGGAGCTTGCAGTCGTTCGAGCGGGCACAAGCGATGCGCGCCGGCCCGGGCCGCCACGTCCGAGGCCTCGGCGAGCCGGTCGAGGGGGCCGGCGTAGCCGATGCCCTCGATCATGCCGGCGAGTGGCCGCAGCACCGCTTCTGCGCTTGCGAGCGTCGGAACGGGCACCAGCA
>JBDSJB010000696.1:0-11687 GCA_039917665.1 Binatia bacterium | reverse complement strand
GCTTGTTGAACGCCACACGCGGCGGAATCTACGGCGTCGAGAAGACGGTCGCGTATTGTCCCGCCGAGCTGCGCCCGTGCCCGGCCGCGTGAGGCGTCGGTGATGCCGAAGGGGCATCCGTCCGCGTCACGACGCGAGCCGGCTCTTCGAATCAGATGGTATCGAGGCGGTATCGATCGCCGATGAGCGCGACACGAATCCGCGCAGCGTCGATTGCGACAGCCGCCTCGGGGTAGTGGGTCATTTTGAAAATAAACGCCGTTTGCCTGATCGGTCAAGCAAGCGGCGTTTGGGAGCGGGCGCGGCTCAGCCTGTCAGCCGCAACACCTGCCTTGCTGCCCCGCGATGGTGCCCGTTTTGGTTTGCTGCATCTTGAGCGCCATGCAGCCCGCGCTGGACACGTTGCAGAAACGCCGACCGGCCGGTTCGCCGGTCATGGTGGTGCCGACACAGCCCTGGAGCGACGCCGTTGCCAGCAACGTCATCACCAGGAGAGCCAGGGTGCCTTTAGGTCTACGCATCGTTCGTCTCCTCCTGAAGTTGGTGGGGCCAACCAGGCCACGTTTTGAAGGCGACCGCGCGTTACTTCGCAGCTTTGGCCGCAGCCTGCTCCGCAGCGGCGAGCGCCTTCAAGTCCTTCGCGTTCTCGCGCTCGCGCTTGGCGATGCCCGCGCAGTGGGTTTCGTGCACCTGGCCGGTCTTGCCGAGGCCCTTGTAGCTTGCCGCCATCTTGTCATGCGCGGCAGCGGTTGCTTCCGCGCCTTGGGCTTCCTTGTCGAACTCTGCGGCGAGCGCTTCGTGATCCGCGGCTGTCTTCGCGGCGGTGATCTTCGCGGAGAGATCTTCGGCTGCGAACGCGGGGAACCCCGGGGCAGCGCTGAACGCCAAGAGTGCAGCCAGGGCTACCGTTGCGAACTTCATCATTTGTTCCTCCTAGGTTAGCTCCCACTCGGGGAGTGTGATTGTCGCTTCATCCCAGAATGCAGCCGCGATGCCAATGCGCCGCGGAAGGTTAAGCTGGCGACATCGTTTGATTCCATGCCGCGACGATTCCCAATTTTGCTAAAGGCGCCAAATCGGGCCTTCGCAAGAATGGGAAACCGCGCGTCCTTGTCAGACGTGGGGCGCGTCGCAACTCGCACGCCACTGCCAGAGTCGCAGCAGCGCGGTCATCTGCACGTCGGCCGTCGCGCCGTCGGTTCGGAGGCGTAGCGTCGGCTCCCGGGGGTCGAGCGGCTCCGCCTCGTCCTGCTGCGCCACGTAGGTATCCCAACGGGCGTCCGACACGTCATCGATGGTACGCGCGTCGAGACGCTGTCGCACCTGCTCCGGGTCGGCGACGGATTCGACGAACACGCACGGCACGCCGCGACGGTGTGCGACCTCACGCAAGCGGTCGCGATCGCGGCGACGAAGGAACGTCGCGTCGGCGATCACCGTGCGCCCGGCGCCGAGCAAGGCGTCGGTTTCCGATGCGAGTGTCGTGTACACCTTCGCACGCGCTTCGGCCGTGTACGCGACGGCGTCGGATTGCAGAGCGCCGCGCTCGACGCTCGAACGCTTCCGTAGGACATCCGTGCGGACGACCGTGGCGTCCAGGGCGAGTGCGATCCCGGCGGCGAGCGTCGACTTGCCGGTGCCACTGAGGCCCATGCAGGCAATCACCATCGGTCCCTGCGCGCGCCAAGCGCAACGCACTGCCAGCTCGGCATAGCGCACCGCGCGCTCGGCCGCGGCGGTGCGGAGCGCGTCGTCGAGGTCCGGGGCACGACTGGTGAGGCATTCCACCTCGGCGCGCACGCAGGCGCGGGCGCTCGCGTAGAAGGGCAACAGCGTCGGAACACGCGGATCACCCGCCGCGGCGGCATAGGCATCCGCGAAATGCGCGCCCAGCTGCCGGTGTCCGCGCATTTCGAGGTCCATGGTCAGGAACGCGATCTCGGCGACGACGTCGGTGCAGCGGAGCGGCATCGAAAACTCCAGGCAGTCGAACACGTAGATGCCGGTGGGCAAGGCGTCGCTGCCATCCACTGACGCCGGCGCTGCGGCATCCACGAAGCAGACGTGCTCGGCGTGGAGGTCGCCGTGTCCCTCGCGGATGCGCTGCTCGACTTGTCGCTGCCGAAGGAGCGCTTCGTGCTGCGCGATGAAGCGCGGGCCGAAGTCGGCGAGGATTGCATGAAGCTCGCGCGGCACGACCGTCCCGGCAAAGGGCTCGAGGATCCCGATGGTGTCCGACCAACGGGTCCGAACGGCCTCGGGGCTGGCGTGGCGGTCCACCTCCGCACCCGTCGGTGCCTCGGCGTGAAACGCCGCGAGGCGATGCGCGAGCGCCGTCATCATCGCGGGCGTGACCGCGTCGCGCGCGAGCAACGAGGGGAGGAGCCGGTCGGACGGGAGCCGGCGCATCTGGAGCACGTAGTCGATCGCTTCGCCGGTGCCGTCGAGCTCCAAGGATCCGTCGGTTCGACGTGTGATCGGCACCACATCGAGATAGACGGCCGGGCTCAAGCGCCGATTCAACCGGAGCTCTTCTCGGCAGAAGTGGAGGCGCTGCGCGAGCGTGCTGAAGTCCAGAAACGGAAACCGGACTGCCTTCTTGAGCTTGAAGACGTACGGGCCGGCCAAGAACACGTGCGAGATGTGGGTCTGCACATGCTCCACGTGCGTCGGCCGATGCGAATAGAAGGCGGCGTCCGCGAGGGCGCGAATGACGGCGCGTTGCGATGCGGCCTCGTCCATGGCGCCACGGATTGTAGGTCGTGGGAGCGGATCGGTCACGTCCGTGGTGCCCTCACGACGATGCCCGTCGGATTGCAGCGGCCGTCGAGCGCCGCGCGCTCGTCGGCCGTGAGCATGGTCGCTTCGTCCAAGGCGGCGACCCGTGCCGTCGCGCGGAGGACGTGGGCCCACGTGCAGTGGTTGATCCAGAGCAGGCCGCCGACATCGAGGGTACCGCCCGCTCCCGTATAGCCGAGGCCGACCGTCGTGGGCCCGGAATGCAGCGGCCCGAGGATCCCGAGCATCGTTTCGGGACGCGTGTGCACGACGAAGATCCGCGCCGGCGCGCTCGCCGGCCAGAGCCGCGCGACGAGGGCGGAATCGGCGGCCAAGGTCGCCTCGTCGGCGCTTCGCGGAGCGCGGAAGCGTCCGGGCTCGAGCATGTAGATCACACGATGCGGAACGTCGCGCTCGGCAAGACGCACGGACGCGGTCAGCACTTCGCCGAGCTGGTAGGCGCCGATCGCCGTCAGCACGATCGCGGCATTTTCCGCCCGATGCCGCGCGAACGAAAGGTCGATGGCGCCGGCGTCGAGCAGCGTGTGCGCGTCATCCGCGCTGAAGAGGTCGGGCAAGTGAGCTTCCTTCGGAACCACCATCGTCCAGATCTCGCCCTGTGTGCGGTACACGCCCGCGATGGTCGCCGCTGCGGTGTTGTAGTCGGCGGGAAAGAGCACCCGTGACCCGGGCGCCCGCTCCCCGAGCATTGCCTCCACCATGACCGGATCCTGATGGGACTGCTCGTTCTTGGCGTTCTCCCAGGTGTGGGAGGTCAGGACCAGAGGAACCGAGAGCCAACCCGGGGGCCGGCCGGCCTCGCGCAAATGATTCGCGAAGATGACCTCCTGGCGAACGGAGCCCTGCATCTTGGCGCCGAACGCCTCGTAGGTCGCGACCAGGTTGATGCCGCCCTTGTTGGCGAGCGCGGCCGCCACGATGGCTTCTTCGTTGAGCGCCGTGATCACGGCGCCATCGACGGATTCCGGCATGCCGGGCTCGGGATCGGTGACACGAAACTGGAGCGCGGCGAGCGTGCGGGTCAGGCGATTGGATCGCATCTCGTCCGGATTGCCGACGCGGGGCCGCAGTTGGGGATTGGCCTCGACGAGCGCGAGGAAGCCGTCGTCGACGGCCCGCATCGGAGACGCATGGGTCCACGTCCCACGCGCGCGGCGATCAGTGGGGACGGGGCGCGCGGGGGCCTCGACGTCGTGAGTGAGATGAACGTCGCGGACGGCCAACGCATGATCGCGTTCGCGCGGACGTCCGCTCGTGCCGTGACCCTGAAAGTGTCCGAGGACGCAGCTCAGGTCGGCGGGTGGCACCCAGGACCGATGCGCCCATTCGTTGAAGAGCGCGCGGGCGCCGGCGTCGAGTCGCGGGTTGCCGGGAAGAGGGAGGTTGTGGGCCGGATTCGTCCCCTCACCGTAGAAGCCGTGGCCCTTCGGGGCGACCGCGACCCCGTAGGGCAGGCGAATCGTGTAGGGCGGCACGGGATGCCGCCGCCAGGTGCGCCCGGCCTCTTCCTCGCAGCGCTCCATCTCGAGGATCGCCCATACGAAGGCGGCAGGGTCGGTCCCGTCGAAGACGATCGGCGCGAAGCCATTCAACTGCAGATGATGCACAAACCAATCGATGCCGCCGGATTGCGCCATGGTGGTGCGTTGATCGATTCGGCGACCGTTGGCGATCATGATCGGGGCGACGAGCCCGCAGTCGGTCGGACGCCACCAGCGTGGCGCCCAGTCGCTGCCGCGCTGCTCCTCGAACGCGCCGTCGGAGAGAAACGCGACCAGCTGCTCGCCGGGGAGCGGCATGTGGACGTACTGCAGCTCGGTGAATCCGAGGTAGCCGCCTTCGCTGATCCCGCCGGCCGTGTGGGCGTTCACGTGGCTGCCGACCGGAGAATCCTGCTGGCCGCGATCGTCGAGCGCGGCCGAGTAGAAGTCGCACACGAAGCGGGTCAGACCGGTCTCGCTGACGTCGTAGCGCGCCGCGTGTGCGGCGCTGACATTGCCGACCAACAGGTTCACGCTGTCGATGGCTCCGACCGTATGGCCTTGGCCCGCGACCCAGCTGCGCGTCTGGCCGGTCATGGCATTCGCGGTTAGGTAGCCGACGTAGCCCGGAACGATGTTGAGCGCGCCGCCGAGATGCCCTTGGGGATCGCGTTTGAAATCCTCGCCCGCGAGCGGCCGGCCGTCGAGGTGCACTCGCGCCGCATACGTTTGGTGCACCGTCAGCCAGATCCCGGCCGCGGCGAGGCGGTCGGCCGCGGCGAGCAAGGTGTACGGCGGCACCAGATCGCTGCTCCGGCCTTCGGCGGTCAACCGCTCGATCAAGCCATGGATGCGCCATTGGACGAGATCGTCGTGGTGGATCGGACCGTAGCCCTTCGCCCAGCCCGCAAACGCCGGATCGGTCGCGCGCCAGGTTTCCGTCAGTTCCGCAAGCCGGGACGGCTCAACGATCGCTTCGTCGTCGTTCATCGAGGTTCCTCGAGCCAACGCGCGACCCCGCCGGCAATGATCGATTCCTCGTCGGTCGGGATGAGGTAGACCGGCCGCGATCCGGGGGCGCTGATGAGTCCCCCGGTTGCGGCGTCGTTGCGCCGGAGTCGGGCGCGACGTTCCAGGCCGTGAGGCCGGCCGCAACGCGGTACGGTCGCACGTCGTTCGATGGTCACGATCCCACGGGCGATCGATGCGAGCGCCGCTTTGATCGTGCCGGTCCCGCCGTTCAACACGAGGATTCTCATTCGACGATCCTGCCGACGGCTTCGTAGCGTTCCAATAGGATCGCGAGTGTCGTCGTCACGAGGGCCAGCGCAAGCGCCGTCAAGATATCGGGGGAGCGAAGCGGGGACAGGTCGAGCCGGAGGGCCACTCCCGGCACGAGGACCGCCAGCAGTGACAGCAACGCCGTCGAGGCCGTCACGATACGGGCGGCTCGCGTTTGCAACCCGCTCAGGACCGCCGCGAGGCCGCTGCTCGAGAAGCACAGCGTGAGCAGGGCGATCGCGCGGGCCTGGCCGACATCGGTGCTCGCCGCGAGCGTGCGGAGGAAGCCGCCCGCCACGAAGGTCAGCAAGGCGACGCCGACCACGGCGACGGCCAACCACGCGTCGGGGTGCAGCAGGTGCGTCGGCACCCGTCGCACGCGCGGCGTCAAGGTCGCCGCGCAGCTGGGGGCCTGAAACGCGAGCAGCGCGGTCGGGTGCATCACCAGCTCCAGCCACACGACGTGGAGGGGGAGATACAGCAAGGGCTGCCCCATCATGGGAATCAGGGCCGCCGTGCCGACGAACGGGATGTGCATCATCAGCAGATACTGAAAGCTCCGCCGCAGATTGTGGAAGAGCTGGCGGCCCTCGGCGATTGCGCCGGCGATCGTTGCGAAGTCGTCGTCGAGCAACACGATGGCGGCGACCTCGCGCGCGCTCTGGGTGCCGCGCTCGCCCATGGCGATGCCCACGTCGGCCGTCTGTAACGCCGGCACGTCATTCACGCCGTCGCCGGTGACGGCCACGACCTCTCCGGCGCGTTGCAAGGCGCGGACGAGCGCCAGTTTCTGGGTCGGAGTCGCGCGGGCGACGATGTTGACGTCAAGCGGCGTTCCGGCCGCGATGGCGGCTTCGAGATCGTCGCCGGTCACGACTTTGGGGGTCGTGCCCCCCAATCCGAGCTCGCGCGCGACCGCCGTCGCAGTGAGCGGATGATCGCCGGTCACCATGATGACGTTGACCCCCGCCGCGCGGCAGCGTTGGATCGCGTCGGCGACGCCTGGACGGACCGGGTCCTCGAGCGCGAGGAGCCCGGCGAACGTGAGCCCTGATTCCGGCTCGATGCCGTCCCATGCCGGGAGCAGCGCCCGGAACGCGCACGCCACGATCTTGTGACCGGCGGTGGCGAGCGCCTCCGCGTCGGCGAGACAGCGCATGCGAGCGGCGTCATCGAGCGTCGTGACGGGCAGCAGCGTCTCCAGAGCGCCCTTGGTGATCGCGAGCAATGTGCCGTCGGCGTTGCGCGTGACGACGGTTTCGCGTTTGCGCTCCTCGGTAAACGGAAACGTCGCGACCCGAATTCCGGCCTGTGGCGCCGCGCCGGGTCGGGCGAGGATCGCCAGGTCGAGCGGATCGCTGCTTTCGCTGCGGGCGGACGTGTGGACGAGCGCGGCGAAGCGCTCCGACTCGACACCGGCGGCGGCTACCAAATGCGTCAGCACGAGACGCCCCTCGGTGAGGGTTCCCGTCTTGTCGGAGCAGATCGTGGTGATGCGACCGATGTTCTCGACCGCCGCCGCGCGGCGCACGAGCGCGTGGCGGCGCGCCAGCCGCAAGGTGCCGACTCCGAGGAAGAAGGTGAAGACAACGGGCAGCTCTTCGGGTAGCGCCGCCACCGCCAGGGTGAGGGCGCTCACCGCCGCGTCGACCCAGCCATGGCCTTGGTGCACGCGGACCAGCGCGAGACTCAGGCATGCCACGACGGCGGCGCCGGTGAGGAGAAGGACCACGCGGGTGATCGCGCGCTGCAGCGCGGTTCGCGTCGGCGTGCTCGCCGCCGCCCGGACGATCTGACCGTAGAGGGTTTCGGCGCCGGTGTACGCGACGCGCAAGCGTCCGCGCCCTGCCAGGACGCGAGTGCCGGCATGCCCCCAGTGGGTACCGTCGACCGGGCTGCGATCGTTCGGCGGCAGGGTCGCGAGGACGTGTTTCCGCACCGCCTCCGACTCGCCGGTGAGGCTCGACTCGTCGATCATCAGATCGTGCGCGGCCAGCCAGACCCCGTCGGCGGGAACGACGGTGCCGGCGCCGGCGAGCACGAGGTCGCCGGGTACGAGCGCACCGGCCGTCACGTCGATTTCGTTGCCGTCGCGGAGAACGCGGGCGTGAGCGGCGAGACGACTGCGGAGACCCGTGGTGGAGGCGACGGTGCGATGGTGCAGATAGGCATCCATCAACGCCAGCGGAATGATCGCCAGCGCGAGGGTCACCGCCTCCATGGTGTCGCCGATGATCGCGTAGAGCACGCTCGTCGCAACGAGGAACCACAGCATCGGATCACGCGCGGTGTCGGCAACGAGCCCGCGCCAGGGATGGCGCGTCGTTTCGACGACGTCGTTCGGTCCGTGCAGCGATCGAAGGCGTTCGGCTTCCGATGTCGTGAGGCCGCATTCCGGCGAGGCAAGCTCGACGCGAAGAAGAGGAAGGGGGCGGGCAGGCACGGCGGACCGCTTACTGGCCCCGCTGCAAGTACGCGACGATCGCGCGCGCCTCGGCCTCGCTCAGCGTCTTCCGAAGGTGGGGCATCGCCGGCTTCTCGACGTCGAGCATGTGCCAAATAGCGGCGCGGACGTGCTCCGGATCACGCCGCCGGAAGTAGGCGCGATCGAAGCTCACGGTTGGGCGAGCGTCGGCCTCCCCAAAGCTTCCCGTCCCACGGCCGTCGTCGCCGTGGCAGTTGGCGCAGTAGCGATCGTAGAGCGCGTAGCCCGGCGACAACAACCGAACGAACGCGATCAACGCCGGCGTCTCTTTCGAGGAGATCGGCCAAGGCACTGGCATGCCGTGCCGTCCGTTCCGGATGACGGCGGCGAGCTCGTCGTCGGTGACGCTGCGCTGAAAGGCGGGATCCCCGAGATTGCGCGGCGCCCGACCACCCTCCGGAACCGAAAGCTCATAGGCGCCGGCGCGCCCATGACAGAGCTCGCATTGATCGACATACAGCGCCTGGCCTTCCTCGACGCGGCGCCAGCTCACGGAGGGCAGTCGCTCGAGGTGTGCGGCGAGCGCTTCGACCTCACTCGCGCGGTCACGGAGCGACGACGGGTCGAGTGCCAGCTCCAGCGGAGCGCCGGATCGGATGCGCCGGACGAGATCGTCCAAGGAGTAACGGGCCAAGAACCCGCTGCGCAGGTCGCGGGGCCGCGTGACGAAGAGGTCGGCGTCCGGTCCATCCCCGCGCCCGGTCAGTCCATGACAGCGCTGACAGTGCTGGCCATAGAGCGCGGCACCGTCGAGCGCGAGCGACCGATGCGGTGTGGCGAGGACGAGCGCCAGAACGATGCTGATGGGTCCGACCACGGTCGCGAGCGTTCGCATGATGAGAGCCAGTGCAAGTCCACGTCCAGCACGCTCGACCGCGTCAGTCGGCGCCGTCGTTCCCAATCCCGAGAAACCTGACACCCGATCGGGGATGATTTTCGCGCAGATGGGAACGTGCGCGCGGCCGAACGCCGATCCTTCACCGGCATGAAACTTGGAACTTGGTGCGACGGGCGCGCTTGCGAGCATGCGGAGCGACCCCTATGAGCGCGGACATGCCTACCCAACCACCGACCAAAGGGGCGATCCTCATCGCCGAAGACGAAAACGGCGTGCGCGAGAGCCTCGCCGACGTGCTTCGGGACGAGGGCTACGAGGTGACCGCGGTGGCTGACGGCGGGAAGGCGATTGCGACTTTGGACGCGCAGGAATTCGACATCGTCATCTCCGATCTCCGCATGCCGGGTGCCGACGGCCTGACCGTGCTGACGCATGCCCGGGAGGTCTCCCCACAGACGTTGGTGCTACTCATGACGGCGCACGCCACGGTGGAGACCGCCGTCGAAGCGCTGCAGCGGGGGGCACAAGACTATCTCCTGAAACCGCTGATCTTCGACGACGTCCTGCACAAGATCTCCACGCTGCTGCAGCACCGCCAGGTGGCGTGGGAGAACCAACTGCTGCGCAGTCACGTGAGTCGGCAGTGGGATTTCGACAATCTCGTCGGCCGGTCGGCGGGCATGCGTGAGGTCATGCGGCTCGTGCAACGCGTCGCCCCCACGCAAAGCACCGTCCTGATCACGGGCGAGAGCGGCGCGGGAAAAGAAGTCGTCGCCCGCGCCATCCATCATTTCAGTGCGCAACGGGAGCGCATCTTTCTTCCGGTCAACTGCGGGGCCATCCCCGAGCACCTGCTGGAAAGTCAGCTCTTCGGCCACCTCCGCGGATCGTTCACCGGCGCCATCAGCAATCAGGAAGGTCTCTTCGCGCGTGCGCGCGGCGGCACCATCTTCCTCGACGAGATCGGCGACCTCCCGCTCGCGCTGCAGGTCAAGATCCTGCGCGCCATCGAGCAAAAGGAAATCCTTCCCGTCGGCGCGACGACGCCGTTCAAGGTCGACGTTCGCGTCATCGCCGCCACGAACTCCGATCTGGTGAAAGCGGTGGCCGACGGGCGGTTTCGCGAGGACCTCTATTATCGCTTGAACGTCGTCGGCATCGAGATTCCACCGCTGCGTGAGCGGCGTGAGGATCTACCGCCCCTGATCGAGCACTTCGTCAGGATTCACAACCGCGAATTGAAACGCTCCTTCAAGGGCGTCGACGGCGCGACGACGAAGATCCTGATGGCCGCTCTCTGGAAGGGCAACGTGCGCGAGCTCGACAACGTCATCGAGCACGCGATGATCCTCGGCGAAGGCGAGTGGATCACCGTTGCCGATCTGCCGCGCGCTTTACAGGGATCAGCGGGCATCGTGGTGTCGGCAAGCGACGATCTGCGCCAGGCCATGGGGGTGTACGAAAAGGCGCACATCGAAGCGGTCTTGCGCAAAGTCGAGCATGACAAGAAGGCGGCGGCCGAGCTGCTCGGCGTCTCGCTGTCATCGCTCTACCGCAAGATCGAAGACCTCGAGATCGCGTAGGAACGTGCGGGCAACGATCGTCATCATTCTGCTGGTGCTCGTTGCCGGCTGCCGGCTTCCGGCAGGAGGTCGATCGCCCGGCGTGACGACGCTCGCAACGGCGGACGCAGTTGCGCGCGGGGCCGTGCTCTACGCGGCGTATTGTGGAGGCTGTCACGGGGCGCTCGGTCGCGGCGACGGGCCCATCACCGAGGTCCTCGACCTCGAGCCGACGAATCTCCGCGCCCCAGGGCTTTTGGATCACGCCACCGACCGCGAGGTGGTCGACCGAGTGCTGCACGGCGCACCGCTGCGGGCCACCCCGCGCCGGAGTGCGGTTGCGGAAGACCTCCAGGTCGATGCGATCACCGCCTACCTGCCGACGTTGGCGCGCAGCGACTGGGACGTCCTGCGCGCGGGCCGCTTCGTCTTCGAAGGGGCCTGTGCGCCCTGTCACGGGGCGTACGGCGAAGGCGAAGGATTTTTCGGCGCGACCAACGATCCGCCGCCCCCGAATCTGCTGAAGGCGCGCGAGCATTATACGGATGCCGCGCTGGCGCGCATCAGCGTCGTAGGGCAGGGCGACATGCCGCCGCTCGCGGACGCGTTTCAGCCCGGAGAGATACGCGCCGTGGTTGCCTACGTGCGCCACCTCTCGAAGGGCTACCGGCTCTACGACACCTTCTGCGCTTCGTGTCACGGTGACGATGGGCGCGGCGTCCATCCCGAGGACTTACTGAGCCCGTCGATGGTGGCGCCGCGACTGGATGGGGACACGCTGAAGCGCCTTGGCCCGACCGCCGCACGCGCCAAGATCCTCCACATGGTTCGCCGCGAGTCGGGGCGGATGCCGCATTTTCGCGACACGCTGACGGAGGGGCAGCTGTTCGACATCGTCGCGTATCTCCGGCGTTCCGGAGCGGCGGCCGTCGTCCCCACGAAAGGAAGAACCCCATGATCGTCCGCGACTGCATGACGACGACCGTCCAGGTCGTGCATCCCGAAGACGACGTGGCGACCGTCCGCGAGACGTTTCGGCGCCGTCGCATCCGACAGCTCCCCGTCGTCGCCGCGGGGCGGGTCATTGGCATCATCAGCGACCGCGATGTGCGGACCGCTGTCGACGGGCATACGACCGTCGACACGTTGATGACGCCGACGCCACTGACGACGAGCCCGAGCACGCCGGTCGAAGTGGCGGCGACGATGCTGCGCACCCGCAAGATCGGTGCGCTGCCGGT
>JBDSJB010000695.1:0-2643 GCA_039917665.1 Binatia bacterium | reverse complement strand
TGGCGTCGCTCGAATGTTCGCGGCGCATGGGCGACATGGACTGCACCAAAGCCCGTACCGAGCTCGGATGGCAGCCGCGGCCGATCGCCGACGCGATCCGCGATGCCGTCGCGTTTCACCTGCGGCGGACGGCCTAGCGCTACACCGTCAACGGTATCCCGGCGCTCACCGCCAACGGCGATCATCTAAGAACCTGGCTGAGTCTCTCGCCGCCGCCGCCCAGTGTTGGTAGGAAACCTTGCCAACCTAGTTGGCGCATCTCGTTCTTCTCGGACGCTGCGCGATTCCTGATTGTTCCTTCCCTTCTGGAACGAGCGGTCATCGACCAGACTTCCGGAAGAATGCCGTGAGATGGACGGTGCCACGGAACCCGTCTGTGAACTCGAGCGTGACCCGAAGGTGCTCGGCGTCACCGGCCATGATGCGCTTCACGCGATGTCCCGACTCCAAATGTTCCGCGACCTCCAGCGCGAGCGTCTTGTGGCCGCCCGACTGCGTCGACACGAGCTACCAGAGCGTGCGAACTGGATAGCGGCCGATCTCGGGATCGGGAGTGACGAGTGTCATCCCGCCGATGAGTGCTTGGCAGATGAGCATGCGGTCGAACGGGTCCCGGTGGAGCGCAGGCAGCCGAGCGAGGTGGAGCGCCGCTTCTTCGTCAAGAGGGAGAGGCTCGATCCCGCGCGCGCGACGCTGTGCCGGAACGTACTTCTCCGGCGCTTCGGGGAGCGGCAGCTTTCCGAGTGCATGCTTCGTCGCGATCTCCCACGCCGAGACGCTGCTGAGGTAGACGGCATTCGTCGCTTCGGCGAGGGCGGCCCGCGCTACCTCGGAGATGGCGGCGCCACCTTCGATGCTCCAGAGGAAGGTACAGGTGTCGAGGAGCAAGTTCACGAGCGGCCCTCGAACCCGCGCAGCACGGCCGCGGAGAGCGGTTCGAAGAACCCTTTGGCCAGCTTGAAGCGGGGATCGCGCCGGAAGATCGGACGGGGAGTCTTACGGGGCTTCGGCAGCGCCCGGAGCTCCGCGATCGGCTCGTTACGTCGGCAGATCGTGACCACGTCTTCCTCACCGCGCTCTAGACGATCGAGGTACTCGGAAAGGCGGGTCTTTGCCTCATGAATGTTGAGTTTCGTCACAGACTCATAAGTAGACCAGGTAGTGAACCAAGTACAGACCGATAGACGTCCAAAGCC
This sequence comes from Binatia bacterium, assembly GCA_039917665.1. Lineage (GTDB taxonomy): Bacteria > Desulfobacterota > Binatia > UTPRO1 > UTPRO1 > UTPRO1. Next base: position 1,447 of record JBDSJB010000695.1, on the reverse strand, counting down.
GGCCGTCACCACGGCCGAAATCCGCGCCGTCATCGACACGGCGTCGAATACGTTGATGGCCGTCGTCGCCGACGCCGCGAGTCCTGCCGGCATCGTCGTGAGCCCCGATGGCTCGCGCGTCTATGTCGCGCGGAGCGGCGGCGGGCGCGTGATGGACGCCGCGACGAACGTCATGCTGGCGACTGCGGCGAGCCCGACCGATCCCTACGGTCTCGCCGTCGGCCCCGACGGCAGCCGTCTCTACGTGACCAGCGGGAGCGGCCTCTCGGTCCTCGATACGACCTCGCTGGCCGTCGTAGCCACAGTGCCGTTCGAACCCTCGCGAGGTGTCGCCGTCACGACGGACGGCAGCGGGTCTACGTCGCGCATGGATGCACCGTCAGCGCGGTCGCCACGACGACACGGCTCGTACTCCACCCCCTACGGCAACGGCATCGCGCTCACCCCCGATGGATCGCGCCTGTACGTGGCCAACGGTGAAATGTCGATCGTCGATACCGCGAGCGATACGTTCCTCGGCATCGTGCCGGGCAACGGCTTCGGTCTTGAGGCGCTCGGCCAGTTCATCCGGCCCGCGACCGCCTGCGGCAGCAACGTCGTCGGCCCGGGTGAAACGTGCGACGACGGCAACCTCGTGAATGGTGACGGCTGCGACGCCAACTACCGCCCGACCGCCTGCGGCAACGGTGTCGTCACGGCCGGCGAGCAATGCGACGACGGCAACCTCGTCGGCCATGTGAGCGCGGCGCGGTCCCAAGCCTCGTGAGTTCCGAGGGAGGACGGTGCGATGGCATTCCCGTGTTCGTACGATCGTCGATCGGCGCCGTGCACGCGCCAGGGCGTCAGCGGGACGCTCACCTTCGCCGTCGACCCGCCTGCGGCTGCCGGGACGTATCACGTGCTGGTCGTCACCGACTCGCGCGGCGAGCTCGGCGAGAGCAACGAGACCGACAACGTCTTCGCGGTGGGGAATACGATCACGGTCAACTGTCGCGCGGACTGCGCGGGATCGTGGCACTGGCGCAAAATGCGTCACGCCGTTGGCGAGTGACGTTCGCGATTGAACGCGGGCGGGCGCTCGTCGCGGCGATGCGTGGCAACTCGTCGCAACCTCGGTCACGACGCTTGGCACATCGGGTGCACTTCCAATGGTATGCGCGCGCTCGAGCGAGCGTGGGCAAATACGCTCAGTCCCCCCGTTCAGGAGCTTCACTCACCATGCGCAAGACCATTGTCCTCTCGACCTCCATCTTCCTACTCGTCGCCGGCGTCGCGTTCGCCGCCGGTCGCGATCGCTTCGCCACCATGAGCCTGCGGGGGCGCTACACCGGCAATCTCACCATCTCGGAACACCTTCAGATCGAAGAGAACACCACGCTGCACATCGAGGCCCGTCAGCTGCTCGCGCTGACGTTCGACGGCAAGTCGGAAGTGAGCGGCTTCACGA
>JBDSJB010000694.1:0-3145 GCA_039917665.1 Binatia bacterium | reverse complement strand
ATGAAGATCACACGACGCCGTTTTCGGTAGTAATGAACGTCTTCTTCGAACTCGCCCGCGGACAGCATGTTGCGGATCGTTTGCTCGCAGTACGGGATGCGCTTGGCGAGCTCTTTCACCGACAGATACTCCTCGACGTCGCGCGGCGTCATCAGGGTGTTGACCGCGGTCAGGGCCTGCAGCTCGGCGAGCGCAATCGTGAGCTCGTTCGCGGCGGCGCCGATGCGTTGCGTGATGGTGGTGAGCGAGCTCATGCCGAGCCTCGCTCGGTGTCGGGTGCGCGTTTTGGAGTGGAGCGTTTCTGCGGCTGAGAGCGCCCTGCCAGGCGTTGGCGATGCCGACGGACTAAGGCTCGGTTTCGGCAGCGGGGCGAGCAGTATTTGATCTCCCGCTTGGAGTCACTGGCGAACACTATCTCGCAGTTCTCGCAGCGGTGAAGCCAGGAGTAGGGAACTTCCTGGAGGGCCAGCGCCAGCTGGGCGTAGAGGATTTCCTCAAAGGAGTCTTCCTGGGTGGTCCACCGCTGCACCAGTCGAGAGGTTCGCTGATCAAAGCCAAAACGATGGGGCACTAGGCGCGCTCGCGCCGCGAGCGTCTCCGCGAGCTGGACTGCGTCGGTCGTCGTCGGGCTCTTGAGCTTCGTGAAGGCGACCACAAAATCTCGAAACCGTCTCAGGGTAGTTTCGCATTCAGCCAAAGACGGGACGCCAAAGGGCGGTTTGTCTTTCGGCCACTTTCCGCCGCCAATCACATCGCGCCGAGCGGGTCCCAAGACGACATTCTGCCAGGATTGCTCGGTCGGTCGCGCATTCGCGTAGTGAAGCACGGCGCGCAACGGCACGCTTCGTTTCCAGGTGCTTCCATCCTCTTTGCGCGAGCGCGGCGTCGTCATGCTGGTCATCGTGACGTAATGGTATAATTGGCTAAGCAATTAGCACTGCGCTACCTTACGCGTCAAGAGAAGCCGGACGTGCTCGGTGGAGGAGACGACGATGGGTGAAGAGCGACCTGTGCTGCGAGACGAAATTCCGACAGGCGACCATGCCCTCCAGCGGAAGCTGGCCAATCTTGCGACGGTGCTGACCGTCCTGAAGCGCCTCGAAATCAAATCCCGTGAGGCTGGCCCTAAGCTCGAGGCTAAGGGCATGAACTAACAAATAGACCATACGGTGCAACCTGACGCGAGTGTTATGAACAATGCTACAGGTTGCCGCTATGAAAACAGATCAAGATCGGCAATCGCATCTCGGTCGGCTGCTGGCTCGGCTTGCCATCCGGGCCGTGATCAGCCGCCGACGAAGGGAGGGGGACGATGAAAGACAGACGACCAGACGTGATCAAGGCGCGACATCTCGCGCGCAAGGCAATCGTGTACGTGCGGCAATCGAGCGAGGAGCAAGTGCTGAGCAATCAGGGCAGCACCGAGGCGCAGCGGAGTCAGGCGGAGCTCGCGGAGCGGTGGGGGTGGCGGAAAAAGGAGATTGAGATCATCGACGTCGATCTCGGCTTGAGCGGCACCGCAACGGCTCATCGCACGGGGTATCAGCACATGGTGGAAGATATCCAGGCGGATCGTGTCGGGATCATCTTTCTGACCGACCATACGCGCGCCGGGCGGACTTCTATCGATTGGTTCCACCTGTTGAACCACTTGGAGCACAATGACGTCCTGCTCGCGATCGACGGGACGGCCTACGACTCGAAGGACGCCGCGACGATCCTGATGTCGAAGATCTATGCGGTCTTCGGTGAGCACGAAAACCGAGCGCGCCGCGCCCACATGGAGCGCGGTCGGATGGCCAAGATCGCGGCCGGCAAGACCGTCACGCAGCCGCCCGTCGGGTACATCCGCCTGCCGGACGGGTCTTGGATCCGCGATCCGGATCCGGTCGTGCAACAAGGGGTCGAGGCGGTGTTCCGGGCGTTTCTGAAAGCACGATCGTTGCGCGCAGCGGTACGTTGTCTTCAGGCAGACGGGCTACGCATTCCCCGCCGCCGAACCGGCCATCCCGTGGGCTGGGTGCCGCCTTCGGTGCCAGGTGTCCAGCGGATCGTCACGAACCAGAATTTCACTGGGGACTACGTGTGGGGTCGCAATCGCAGCGATCCGCGCCACGGACGCGATCGTCGTGGCCGTCTGCGGGCCCGGCGCGTGGAGCCCGGGCGAAGGACGATCATTTCCAATCATCATGAACCCTATGTGACTCGAGCAGACTGGGAGGAAGTTCAATCCGTTCTCGTTGGGAACCGCTGGAACGGTCGCCATCCCGGAGGGCTCGGACGGGGTAGGGCCCTGCTTCAGGGCCTGATTCGTTGTCGTCGACATCGCGGATGGCGCATGGCTCCCGCCTACAAAAACGAACGGAAGGACGGCACCAGTCCGCATTCCTATCATTGCATTGGCGATTATCACGATGGTGGTCTGCAATGTGGGCACCGTCCCGGTCGGCCGATTGATGACGCCGTGGTCGAGGCGGTTTTACTTCGTCTCGAGCCGCCCAAGCTCGCCGTGCTCCGCGACCTGTGGCGACAGTCCCGACGGGAGGCGGTCGCCGAGGGCCGTCAGCTTGGAGATGAGTTGCGAGGCGCACAACGCGAGGCGGAGGATCTCTGGGAGCGCTTTATGTCGGTCGATTCCGAAAGCCGCTTGGTCCGGGCGGCGTTGGAACACCGGCTCGAGGAGGCCGAGGCGCGGGTGCGCATGCTGCGCGAGCGCGGAACGATGTCGCCTTCCCGGACGGCGGTCTTTGACGAGCAGGGCTTCGAGGAGTTGCTCGGTCTGGCGCAGACGCTCCCGGCTCTTTGGTCGGCTGAGACGACGACGGATTTGGATCGCAAGGAGATTCTGCGCGCGCTGATTGCGGACGTCTACGTGGAGGCCGTCGACCGCGAGAGGATCGATTTGACAGTTCTCTGGTCCGACGGCGCGGTTGAGACCCAACGCCAGGTGATCCTTTCCCCCCGGGCACACCGCCTGATCCGAGAATGGGCGGCCGAAGGCCTGAGCGAGACCGCCATCGCCGTCCGCTTGGGAGACCTCGGAATCCGCACCAAGTACGGCACCGAGTGGAGTGCGAAAGCGGTCCACAGGGCGTTGGCGCGAATGACGGAGCGAGAATCTACTTCTGTCGTGTAGCGAAGGGAC
>JBDSJB010000693.1:0-2591 GCA_039917665.1 Binatia bacterium | reverse complement strand
AAGCCGAGGTACGGGCCGCCGTCGAACGCGTACTCCTGGTAGTGCACGTCCGGTAGGCTGCGGGCGACGATGGTGATCACGCCGCCGTCGGCAACGAAGCGGCGCTCGTCGGCGGTCACGAGCACCGACACACCCGGAAAATCGGAAATGCCGCTCACGTGATCCCAATGCGCGTGCGTGAGGAGAATGCTGCGGAGATTCTTGCGGTCGTAGTCCACGGCATCCAGCTGCGCGGCCGCCGGCTCGGCCCGCGAGTAGCTCGTGAGGAAGCGGAACAGGAACGGCATGAGCTTGATCTGCGTGTCGATGTCGCGGCCGAAGCCGGTGTCGATCAAGAGGTCGCCGCCGGGATGGCGCACGAGCGCCGCCGCCATGGAGAAGTCGCGATAGTCGCGGAACGACCCGCCGCGATAGGCGAAGGCCGCGGTCCGGTGCGTGACGCCCGTCGGCAACTGGAAGATCGCCATCGCGGCCGGCGGCGACGCGGGCGGAAGCGATCCGTCGAACGGCGCCGGCGGCGGCAACGGCGCTGAAGCGAACGAGCGCACGAAGAGCCCACCCGCGATCGCAACGATCGCCAACGTCCCGAAGAGCCCCGCGCGCCACGACATGGCGTCAGCGTATAGCAGCCATGCCGCGCGCGGCGCACGCGCGGCTCGTCGCTAGGGGATGGTGTCGGCGCCGAGCGTGAACAGATTGACGAGGTAGAGCCCGAATTCGTTCGTCCCCGTGCCCAGCAGATCCCCGTTGGAAAGAAAGCTGACGAAGACGCCGCCCGAGTACGCCACCGTGTTGACCGTGTTCGGACCGTTGGTGAGCTGCCGTAGCTCCTGCCGTCGGAGATCGTACGAGAACACCTCGGGTCCGTCGCTGCCGTTTCCCGCGAGGTCGTCGCTCGACAAGAAGGTCACGGCGTGTCCGTTGGACGACAATGAAGCGCCGCTCGAATGGCCAACCGGGGCAAAGCTGACCTGCTGCGGAAACGAATGGTTTCGCTTGCGCGCGTAGACGTTCGTTCCCGTCGAGCCGTTGCCCATCAAATCGGTGTCCGACTCGAACGCGACCCAGCCGCCATTCAGCGAGATACTCGGCTTGCCGCTCGTGCCGGGTCCGCGACCGAGGATGGTGAGCACCGCGCTTTTGACGTCGTACGTGTAGACCTGGCTCGTGGCCTCGCCGAGCCCGAGGGGGTCCGCGTCGGACTCGAACGCGATGATCTTTCCGCCCGAGGAAGGCACCGCGTTCCGACTCGTGCCGGCACTGCGGGTGATCGGCACGAGGCCTTCATTGCCGGTCGTCGCGCACGGGAACGGGCTGGGTCTCGTACACGATCAGGTTCGCAAGCTTGCCCGTCGATCCGTGGCGATGACCGCCGGGGCCGCTGGTCAGCTGCGTGATCCCCGTCGAGCCGTTCAGATCGCGATCGAGCAGATCGAAGAGAAAGATCTGCCGTCCCGTGCTGCCGACCTGCGCCACATCCGCGTCGGAATCGAAGATGACGAAGCGGATCCCCGCCCAATGTTGATTCTCGACGATGCCGGCACCGGACGGCGGCGTGATTTCGACGAGCGTCGGCGTGACCTGGTGAAAGGCCGAAGCAGAAGCAACGAACACCACGGAGAGAACGGTACTGAGGGACGCGAGCGAGCGGTTCATGGTGATACTCCCGCGCGTGAGATGTCTCCGGCTTACGCGACGAGGAGATCGTGGGTCAAGTCACGCGCGGAGCGCGGCCGCTCTGGAATGGCGCAGGAGCTATAGATACCGCAGGCGCTTCGCTTCCGCGGTGAGCTCGGCGCGGAATTTCGGGTGGGCGAGACCGATCAGCGCGGTGGCGCGCTCGGCGTTGCAACGGCCTTTCAGGCAGGCTGCGCCATATTCCGACACGACCCAGTGCACTTCCGTGCGTGGCGTCGTCACGACTGCGCCAGGATGGAGCACCGGCACGACTCGCGACACTGCGCCTTTTTTTGCCGTCGAATAAAACGCGATGATGGATTTGCCGCCAGGCGAATCGAAGGCCCCGCGCGCGAAGTCGTGCTGGCCGCCGGTGCCGCTCCACTGCACCGGTCCGATCGACTCGGAGCAGCATTGGCCGGTGAGATCGATCTCGATCGTCGAGTTGACGGAAACGAACGACTCGTTGCGCGTGATGTTCGCCGGCAGGTTCGTGTACGAGACTGGGTGCGCCTCGATCATCGGGTTGTCGTCGAGGAAGTCGTACATGCGCTGCGAACCGGCGGCGAACGTGAACACCGTCTTCCCGCGATGGAACGTCTTGCGGCGGTTGGTGACGACGCCTGCGTTGATCAAGTCGACGAGCGCGTCGACGAACATCTCGGTGTGCACCCCGAGATCGTTGTGATTCGAGAGCGCGCCCGCGACGGCGCTCGGCACGCCGCCGATGCCGAGCTGAATCGTGGCGCCGTCCGGGATCATGCCGGCGATGATGCGGCCCATCGCTTCGTCTTCCGCGTGGATCGGCGGAACGGGGAGCTCGAAGAGCGGCGCCGCGTGCTCGACGAGCGCGTCGACCTCGGACACGTGCAGCCACGCGTCGCCGTGGACGCGCGGCATGTGCTCGTTCACCT
>JBDSJB010000692.1:0-2800 GCA_039917665.1 Binatia bacterium | reverse complement strand
AAGCCGAGGTACGGGCCGCCGTCGAACGCGTACTCCTGGTAGTGCACGTCCGGTAGGCTGCGGGCGACGATGGTGATCACGCCGCCGTCGGCAACGAAGCGGCGCTCGTCGGCGGTCACGAGCACCGGCACGCCGGGAAAATCGGCAATGCCGCTCACGTGATCCCAATGCGCGTGCGTGAGGAGAATGCCGCGGAGATTCTTGCGGTCGTAGTCCACGGCATCCAGCTGCGCGGCCGCCGGCTCGGCCCGCGAGTAGCTCGTGAGCAGGCGGAACAGGAACGGCATGAGCATGATCTGCGTGTCGATGTCGTGGCCGAAGCCGGTGTCGATCAAGAGGTCGCCGCGGGGATGGCGCACCAGCGCCGCCGCCATGGAGAAGTCGCGGTAGTCACGGAACGACCCACCGCGATAGGCGAAGGCCGCGGTCCGATGCACGACGCCCGTCGGCAACTGGAAGATCGCCATTCCGGCCGGTGGCGACGCGGGCGGAAGCGATCGGTCGAACGGCGCCGGCGGCGGCAACGGCGCTGAAGCGAACGAGCGCACGAAGAGCCCACCCGCGATCGCGACGATCGTCAACGTCCCGAAGAGCCCCGCGCGCCACGACATGGCGTTAGCGTATAGCAGCCATGCCGCGCGCGGCGCACACGCTCGTCGCTAGGGGACGGTGTCGGCTCCGAGGGTAAACAGATTGACGAGGTACAGCCCGAAGTCGTTCGTCCCCGTGCCCAGCAGATCCCCGTCGGAAAGAAAGCTGACGAAGACGCCGCCCGAGTACGCCGCCGTGTTGACCGTGTTCGGACCATTGGTGAGCTGGCGTAGCTCCTGCCGTCGGAGATCGTACGAGAACACCTCGGGTCCGTCGCTGCCGTTTCCCGCGAGGTCGTCGCTCGACACGAAGGTCACGGCGTGACCGTTGGACGACATCGAAGCGCCGATCGAATGGCCGACCGGGGCAAAGCTGATCTGCTGCGGAAACGAATGGTTTCGCTTGCGCGCATAGACGTTCGTTCCCGTCGAGCCGTTGCCCATCAAATCGGTGTCCGATTCGAACGCGACCCAGCCGCCATTCAGCGAGAGACTCGGCTTGCCGCTCGTGCCGGGTCCGCGACCGAGGATGGTGAGCACCGCGCGTTTGACGTCGTACGTGTAGACCTGGCTCGTGGCCTCGCCGAGCCCGAGGAGGTCCGCGTCGGACTCGAACGCGATGATCTTTCCGCCCGAGGAAGGCACCGCGTTCCGACTGGTGCCGGCACTGCGGGTGATCTGCACGAGGCCTTCGTTGCCGGTCGTCGCGCACGGGAACGGGCACCCCTGGACGAACTTACGGAGATCGATGCGGTAGATCTGCGATCCCGCGGGGCCGGTCGTGAAGAAGTCGGCGACCGACTCGAAGACGATCATGCGGCTCGCTTCGTCCATGCGCGGATTGCTGCTGTCCGCGACGCCGTTGGTCAGCGGATAGCGCAGCCCGTTCTTGCGATCCAAGAGGACCAACTGGCGCGGCCCACCGGGAACCAGCTGCGTCTCGTACACGATCAGGTTGGCAAGCTTGCCCGTCGATCCGTGGCGATGACCGCCGGAGCCGCTGGTCAGCTGCGTGATCCCCGTCGAGTCGTTCAGATCGCGATCGAGCAGGTCGAAGAGAAAGATCTGCCGTCCCGTGCTGCCGACGTGCGCCACATCCGCGTCGGAATCGAAGAGCACGAAGCGGATCCCCGCCCAATATTGATTCTCGACGATACCGGCGCCGGACGGCGGCGTGATTTCGACGAGCGTCGGCGTGACCTGGTGAAAGGCCGAAGCGGAAGCAACGAACACCACGGAGAGAACGGAACTGAGGGACGCGAGCGAGCGGTTCATGGTGATACTCCCGCGCGTGAGATGTATCCGGCTTACGCGACGAGTAGATCGTGGGTCAAGTCGCGCGCGGAGCGCGGCCGCTCTGGAATGGCGCAGGAGCTATAGATACCGCAGGCGTTTTGCTTCCGCGGTGAGCTCGGCGCGGAATTTCGGGTGGGCGAGACCGATCAGCGCGGTGGCGCGCTCGGCGTTGCAACGGCCTTTCAGGCAGGCCGCGCCATATTCCGACACGACCCAGTGCACTTCCGTGCGTGGCGTCGTCACGACTGCGCCAGAATGGAGCACCGGCACGACGCGCGACACCGCGCCTTTCTTGGCCGTCGAATAAAACGCGATGATGGATTTCCCGCCGGGCGAATCGAACGCGCCGCGCGCAAAGTCGTGCTGGCCGCCGGTGCCGCTCCACTGCAGAGGCCCCATCGACTCAGAACAGCACTGACCCGTGAGGTCGATTTCGATCGTGGAATTGACCGAAACGAACGACTCGTTCCGCGCGACGTTCGCCGGGAGGTTGGTGTAGGAGACCGGGTGGGCCTCGATCATCGGGTTGTCGTCGAGGAATTCGTACATGCGCTGCGAACCGGCGGCGAACGTGAACACGGTCTTCCCGCGATGGAACGTCTTGCGGCGATTGGTGACGACGCCCGCCTGGATCAAGTCGACGAGCGGGTCGACGAACATCTCGGTGTGCACCCCGAGATCGTTGTGATTCGAGAGCGCGCCCGCGACGGCGCTCGGGACGCCGCCGATGCCGAGCTGAATCGTGGCGCCGTCCGGGATCATGCCGGCGATGATGCGTCCCATCGCCTCGTCTTCCGCGTGGATCGGCGGAACGGGGAGCTCGAAGAGCGGCGCCGCGTGCTCGACGAGCGCGTCGACCTCGGACACGTGCAGCCACGCGTCGCCGTGGACGCGCGGCATGTGCTCGTTCACCT
>JBDSJB010000691.1:0-2728 GCA_039917665.1 Binatia bacterium | reverse complement strand
ATGGGCAGGGTCTGGTGGTGCCGTGCCGGGGACACGGCGCTCTGGTCCGCCGACGTGGTCAGTCGCCACAACTCGCAGCACCTCGCCGACCCGTACACCTTCACCCACGTCCTCCACGGCCTCATGTTCTATGCCGGCGTGTGGGCGATCTTGCGGCGCCTCACGGGCCCCGTCGGTCGCGCGTGGATCGCGTTTTTGATCGAAGCGGCGTGGGAAGTGGTCGAGAACACCGACGCCGTCATCGAACGCTACCGCGCCGCGACCATTTCGCTCGACTACTACGGCGACAGCATCGCCAACTCGATCAGCGACATTCTGGCGTTCGTCGTCGGCTACTGGGCGGCCGGCATGCTGCCGGTCGCCGTGTCCGTCGTTGGCTTTTTGCTCGTCGACGGAATCTTGATCCTCTGGATCCGCGACAGCTTGCTGCTGAACGTGCTGATGTTGGTGCACCCGATCGAGGCGGTGCGAGCGTTTCAGATGCGGGGGCGCGGATGAGGAGGACTACGGGTGGAACGCCTTTGCGGAGAGCTGCTGCGGCGTGTTCTTGGTCGTCGTCTCCCGAACGTAACGCGCCTCCCAACAGCTCCCGTCGGCGGCCTGGAGCTGCACGCGCAGCGGTAGCGCAAGGGGCAGCGTAGGCAGCGTGAGCGCCGGACCTTTGGCGTCGACCAGGATCTTCGCTTTGCCGTCATTGCCGCTCTTCAAAACCACCGTGGACAGGCCGTTCGGGGCCGGGTCAGGATCTTTATAGGTGAACGTCGAGGCCGAGGTGTTTCGCCAGCACGCTCGCTTCCCGCAGTGCCCGGTACGAGTCTCGGTTGCGAATGCGACGCGCGGCGCGGATCCGGCCTCGTCGAAAACACACAGCGCGAACGTGCCGCCGGCCGTGGGATCGTGGAACGCTTCGCGGGCCGTGCCCTCGCCCTCCGTCCATTTCCACGTGAGCTTCGACGTACGCTTCGTCGTCAGGTCGATATGGCCGGAAACGCGGCGAGTCGGCTGGCGGCAGGACGCGCGAACCTTGGCGACGCAACCGCGGTCGACGTCGCACGTCGTACAGGCACCGCAGACGCGTGCTGCCGTCGAGCTGCAGGTGCCGGCGTGGCACGTGTCGGCGAGTGTGCAGGCATTGCCGTCGTTGCAGGGGCTGTCATCGGGTGCAAGCGTACACGTCGATGAGCAGCAATCGCCGTCGGCGCTGTTGCCATCGTCACACTCCTCCCCGGCCTCGATTTTTCCGTCGCCGCACAGGAGGGCTTCGACGGCGCCAATGTCGCACGCCGTGCCCTGCGGCCGAACGACGCCGCGCTGATCGGTCGTCTCACAGGGCTCGTTGCCCGGGCCGCCGGTGGGGAAGCCGGCGTCGCGTGCGGGGCTTCCGGGAAGCAACGCGTGCGTGAACGTCGCGCCACCGTTGTCGGCGAGGGGGCCGAGCTTGGCATCGACGCCGAGGACGTCGGAGCTCGTGTCGCCGATGAAAGTGCAACCAGTCGGATCGCCGATCAGGTTGTGACCGAGCGACAACACTTTGCCAGCGCAATCGGCGGAGTCGCCATGATTGCCGGCCAGGATCGTGTGCGCCATGGCGATGAAGTTGCCGCGGATGCCGCCCACGGAACCCGCGAACCCCGCTCCGGCATTGTCCGTGATGGTGCAGCCGTGCAGCTCGAGGCTGCCGTCGCCTCGATTGTCGATCGCGCCGACCTGGCCGTTGGTGGAGCTGGCGCTCACGGTCGAGTTGCGCAGGACGAGCACGCCCTCGTTGGCGATGGCGCCACCGCTGTCGTCGGAGGAGCCGCCGAGCGTCGACGTGACGACCGTCGCGACCCCAAAGTTGGCAAGCGCCCCGCCGCCGCATCGCGCGATGCCCGCGACCGAGCACTCCGTCAGTGTCATCTCGCCGTGATTGGCGAGGCTGCCACCGAGGATGCGTTGGCATTCGAAGTCGTTCGCGAAGCCCTCGAACTCGGTGTGTACCGCCTTGAGTGTCCCGAGATTGGCGAAACCCGTGCCGCTGAAGGTCGTGACGACACTGTCGCTGACGAATGTGTCTCCGACGTTTGCGATGAGCACGCCGCCTTCACGTCCCGCTGTGCCACGGACCAGGCTGCGGAGGACCGTCAAGCTGCCTTCGTTGGCAATGGCGGCGATGCCGCCGAAATCCGAGAAGTGGCCTTCAATGGTGCTGTCCTCGATCAGCAAAACGGCCCGATTGCGGATGCCAGGCAGTCCGCGAAAGTTCGACCCGGCAATGTAGGCGTCGGCGATCGTGAGCGTTCCGGCGTTGTCGATCAGCCCGTTGTCCGCAGAGATCGAGCCGATGATCGAGAGCGCGCTCACGGTAACCGTGGCGCTCGTGATGCGAATGGGCTCCTGCCGGGTTGAATCCATGGTTTCGATCGAGCTGGCCATGGCGGATTCGCCCACGATCTCAACGTCATCGGTGATCGCGAGCGGGCCGCGGAGGGGATCGAGCGCGTACGATGCGGCGAGCAACGTGATCGCGTCGGCACCAGCGAGCGCGTTCGCTTCGGCAAGCGCAGCGCGGAGCGTGCAGTGCTCGTCTTTCGACGCGCACACCCCGTCGCCTGGCGCGACGTCCGCTTGATCGAGCGTGCTATCGGTCGCGAACGTCATCGCGCCGGCCGGGTTGGCGGCGATGCACGTCATCGATGCAACAAACACCACGACCACCAGAAGACGATGCATGAAAAAAAGCTCCAAA
>JBDSJB010000690.1:0-3672 GCA_039917665.1 Binatia bacterium | reverse complement strand
AGCGGCAGCCGGCGGAGCGCCAGCCGCTCCAGCTCGGCGCGGTGTTCGCGATCGAGATCCACGCACGGGGTTCAGCAACCGGAATGCCAAAGCGAATCATTGCCGGAATCGATCGTTGCCGTCCGCGAATCGGCCATCGTCGGCACGGGACTGACACCAACTGGCACTTCGGAAACGCGAGCGCACCGCCTGGCGCTCGCAAGCGCGCTACGAGCCTCCGCGGCTGACCTTTCGAGAGGACGGCGGCGAGGGCAAGAACGAACGATCGCACGGGGGGAGCCTCCAGAGCGAAACTTCGTAGCAATCCGTTCCTCGTGTCGCCAGAAGAAACGATCACCGCGAGGAGGCCGTGCGCGGGCCGTCGGCCCATGGTACATGCCTCCCGCCGATGCCCGCCGTCCGGAAGATCCTGATCGCCAACCGCGGCGAGATCGCCGTCCGCATCATCCGCACGTGTCGCGCGATGGGCGTCGTCAGCGTCGCCGTCTATTCCGAGGCCGACGTCGACGCCCCGCACGTCCGGCTCGCCGACGAGGCGGTCGCGATCGGACCGGCACCGGCGCGCGAGAGCTACCTCGTCGTCGACAAGCTGATCGCCGCGGCCCGCCAGAGCGGCGCCGACGCGATCCATCCCGGCTACGGCTTCCTCGCCGAGAACGCGCGCTTTGCGGCCGCCGTCGGCGACGCGGGCCTGACATTCATCGGCCCACCGCCGTCGGCGATCGCGACCATGGGCGACAAGGTCGCGGCGCGCACGCTGATGGAAAAGGCCGGCGTTCCGGTCGTGCCGGCGACGGCGGTGCTGGCGCCCGACGCGGCAACGTTTGCCAAGGCGGCCGCGGGCCTCGGCTTTCCGGTCGTCATCAAAGCCGCGGCGGGCGGCGGCGGCAAAGGCATGCGCATCGTCAGCCGCGTCGAGGAGCTGCCCGAGGCCGTCGCAGGCGCGGCGCGCGAAGCGACCGCCGCATTCGGCGACGGCCGCATCTATCTCGAGCGCTATCTCGAGCGGCCGCGCCACATCGAGGTGCAGGTCTTCGCCGACACCCACGGCAAGGTCGTCCACCTCGGCGAACGCGAGTGCTCGATCCAGCGCCGCCATCAGAAGATCATCGAGGAGTCGCCCTCCCCGGCCGTCGACGCGACGCTCCGTGCCGCGATGACCGACGCCGGCATCCGCGCCGCCGCCGCCGTCGACTACGTCGGCGCGGGCACCATCGAGTTTCTCCTCGACGACCAGGGCCGCTTCTACTTCCTCGAGATGAACACCCGCCTCCAGGTCGAGCACCCAGTGACGGAATGGATCACGGGGCTCGATCTCGTCCGCGAGCAGATTCTCGTGGCGCGCGGCGAGCCCCTCAGCTTCGACACCGTCCCGGCGCGCGGCCATGCGATCGAGTGTCGACTGTATTCCGAAGATCCGGCGCACGGGTTCCTGCCGGCGACAGGCACGGTGCACGCGCTCGGCGAGCCGAGCGGCGCGTGGGTGCGCTTCGATTCCGGCATCGCGGCCGGCAGCAAGATCGGCGTCGAGTACGATCCGCTGCTTGCGAAGATCTCGACCTTCGGCGCGACGCGCGAGGAAGCCCGGACCCGCATGCTGGCCGCCCTCCGCGAGACCGTGCTGCTCGGGGTCGTCACCAATCGCGACTACCTGATGGCGGTCCTGGCGCATCCGGCGTTCGCGTCCGGCGCCACGCACACCCAGTTTCTCGCCGAGCACCTGCCGGGCTGGGCTCCACCCGCGGGCCGTCACGGCGACGTCGCTGCCGTGCTCGCGGCGCTCGCGCTGAGTGGCCCGGCCGCGCGTCGCGGCGACGGCGCGCAGGAAGCGGCGCTGCCGAGCCCGTGGGAGACGCTCGGCGGCTGGCGCCCTGGGGTGGCGCGGTGAGCGTCCGCAAGACCGTCACCGTCGACGGCGCGGCACGCACGGTTGCTATCGACGGCCGCGATGACGCGCTCAGCGCCCGCGTCGACGACGCCGTGCTGACACTCGGGCTTCGGCGCGACGGCACGGCGTGGACCGTGACGCTCGCCGATCGCACCGTCACCGCAACCGTCGTCCGCGATCGCGACACGGTCTGGATCGCGATCGACGGCGAGATCCACCGCTGCACGGCCGCCGACGACGCTCGCGCGGGTGGAGCCGGCGGCGGGGTCCGCTCACCCAAAGTCACCGCGCCCATGCCCGGCAAGGTGCTCGCGGTGCGCGTGGAGGTCGGCCAGAAGGTCACGGCCGGTGATCCATTGGTGGTACTCGAAGCCATGAAGATGGAAACCATCGTGAGGGCCGACGGCGACGCCACGGTCAAGGAAGTGCACGTCACGACCGGCGCGATGATCGAGCCGGGTCAGGTCTTGATCGTCCTCGAGTTCGCGTAGCAGGATCGGCGGCATGAAAGCCGCCCTCTTCTACGAGCCACGTCAGCCACTCCGCATCGAAGACGTTCCGACCCCGGCGCCCGGACCCGGCGAGGCCCTCATCAAGGTGAAGGCGTGCGGCATCTGCGCCTCCGACCTCCACATCTTCGCGGGCGCGATCCGCAGCCCGCACATGCCGCACCCACTCGTGCCCGGTCACGAGGCGGCCGGCGAGATCGTCGAGCTCGGCGCCGGCGTCCGCGATTGGACGATCGGCGAGCGGGTCGTCGCCTGCGTGCCCGGGAAGACGTGCGGCGAGTGCCGATCGTGCCGACAGAGCGATCTCGAGGCCTGCCTCTCGCCGCGCATCGTCGGGGTCGACTACCACGGGGGCTTCGCTGAGTACCTGACGTTTCCGACGCACTCACTGGTGCGCCTGCCCGACGCGATCCCGTGGGAGCAAGGCGCGATCCTCGCAGATGCCGTCGGCACGCCCTTCCACGCGGTGATCGTGCGCGGCGCGCTCCGCGCCGGCGAGCGGGTCGCGATCTTCGGCGTCGGCGGGCTCGGCACGCACGCGGTGCAGATCGCGCGGCTCGCCGGCGCCGGCGAGATCATCGCCGTCGACGTGCTGCCGGCCGCGCTCGAGCGCGCCAAGCAGCTCGGTGCCGATCATCTCATCGACGCCCGCGATGGCGATCCGGCCGCGCAGATCCGCGCGCTCACCGACGGCGAAGGCGCCGACCTCGCGATCGAGCTCGTCGGACGACCGTCGAGCATCTCCGCCGCCGAAGCCTGCCTCGGCCGCGGCGGCCGCGCGGTGCTGGTCGGCATCGGCGCCGAGCCCGTCACGGTCCTCCCGACCGCGATCTTCAGCGTCTTCAACCACGCCGTGCTCGGCAGCCTGGGCTATCGACGCGAGGACGTCGCCCGGCTCGTGCGCCTGGTCGCCAACGGCCGCCTCGATCTGTCGGGGTCGATCAGCGCGCGATTGCCGCTCGCTCAGATCAACGAAGGTGTGCGTCGGCTCGAAGCGAAGGAAGGCAACCCGGTGCGCATCATGGTCTGTCCGGAGTTGTGACGAGTCTTTTCGACTTCGAGCAGTTCGGAGTGTCGCCGGGGGGTGGGTCCGGTGGTGCTCCTACGGTCGCGGGTTCGCAGATGCCCAGCGCTTGAAACCCGCCGCGGCTTCTCTGTCCTGCGCACACGCGAGCTGCCGCTCCCCGGAGCACCACCGGACCCACCCCCCGGCGACAACCTTTTCAGAAGCGGCTCGCGGATTCGCCGCGCATCACGATCGGCGGCGACAGCGAT
>JBDSJB010000689.1:0-4792 GCA_039917665.1 Binatia bacterium | reverse complement strand
CAACGGGTGGCGCGGCAGCCGGAGCGGCCCCATCAGGTCAGCGAGCAGCCCGTGCGGATCGCGCAGGAACGGCGCGAAGGTCCGACGGTAGCGCTGGGAGTCTTCGCCGAGCGCCGCGGCCGTATCTGCGAGCGAGCGCCACAGCATCACCGCGGGCTCGTCGTCGAGCGGATGGGCGACCGATGCGTGGGGCAGGAGCCAGCGGAGGCCGTGCGCCTCGAGATCGAGCGTCCGGAAGAACGGCGACAGGATGCCCGTTGGGTGACAACCCGAGCAGACGTCGTGGCGAAACCCCGGCAGCGTGAGCTCGGCCGTGCGCGTGCCGCCGCCGATCGTGTCGCGGGCTTCGAGCACGCGCACCGATGCGCCGCCGCGCGCGAGCTCGACGGCTGCGGCGAGCCCGTTTGGACCGGCGCCGACGATGACCGCGTCGTCCATGCTCATGACGCCGTCACGATCGCGATGGCGGCGAGAGATGGAGGGCAGGTTGGAAGCGGCGGCAGCATGGCGACGGCCTCCATACACGATCGACGCGCGGGTATGGCAAACGCCATCGTGTCGGCGGAAGGATCGCCGGAATCGCGGGGATAGCCCCGGAAGGTGCGCGTCCAGAGATTGGTCCCACGTGCCGGGGATTGAGCCGGCGACGCCCGCGAGCGTGCGAGGAAAGCTGACGTGGAGCCCATCCTCCTGGCGATCGTCGCCGCCGCCATCGCGTTCATGACGACACCGCTCGCGCGCCGCGTCGCGCTCATCGCGGCGATCCCGCTCCTCACGATCGCGGGGGTCGAGGGCCGCCTCGACGTCGTTCCGCTGTGGGCGCTGCTCGGGGGCGCGCTCACGGGATTCCTCGTCCACAACTTCGCCCCGGCGTCGATCTTCCTCGGCGACAGCGGCAGCTTGCTGGTCGGGTTAGTCGTTAGAGATCGTCAGGCCGACGCGCCGAGCTTCTTCGCTACGTTCGCAAGGTAATCGCTCGCCGCCTTCGTCGCCTCGCCCTGCACGTACGACTTGAGCAGGCCCTGCAGGAGCCACGGCACCGGGGTGTCGGGCGCGAGCATCTGGCTCACCGTGACGCGGGTGTGATCGGGGTCGACGCGTTCCAGGCGGACGACGCCCTTTACCTCCGTGTTGTCGTCGGGAGCGCCGGTGCTCTCGAATCGGATCTCGTCGGTGCCGTTGCCGGTGTAGAGCGCCGTGTACGTGACGCACATGCTGACCGGACCGGTCGAGCGCTCCTCGAAGACGAAGCGATAGACGTCGCTGGCGCTGCCTTCGCAGCGGTCGAGCCCGGGAATGCATTGCGCCGAGCCCGGGACGTCCCAGAAAAACGCGTAGGCGTCGACGAGCGGGACGGGGACGACGACGGACTCGGTGACCTCGGTCGGAAACTTTGCCATGGGGTTCTCCTGGGCGGCGTGGAGCGGCCCTCATAGGGACCGAATCCGCTCCCTTCAAGGCGCCGGGCTCATCGCCTTGACGGTCTTTTTGCTCGGTTGTACGACCGCCCGATGCGCTTCTACGAGTACGAGGCTAAAGCCCTTTTCGCCAAGCACAACACGCCGCTGCTGAAGGGCCGGGTCGCCAAGACGGCGGCCGAGGCCAAGACCATCGCCGCCGAGATCGGTGGCCGTGTCGTGCTGAAGTCGCAGGTGCTGACCGGCGGGCGCATGAAGGCGGGCGGCGTGAAGTTCGCCGACGAGCCCGAGGCCGCGGCGGAGCACGCGGCCGCGATCCTTAAGCTCGAGATCAACGGGCAGAAGGCGCGTGGCGTGCTCGTCGAGCAATGTGCCCCGGTGAAGAAGGAATACTTCGCCGCGGTCACGTGGGACGGCCGTCGCAAGCTGCCCGTCGTGATCTTCAGCGACATGGGCGGCATCGACATCGAAGAGGTCGCGGAGAAGCACCCCGAGCACGTCTCGCGCACGCACTTCTCGACGCTCGTGCCGTTCGCGCCCTACATCGCGAAGCAGGCGGTGTCGGCAACCGGCGTCACCGGTGACGACCTGAACAAGCTGACGCCGATCGTCGCGACGCTGATCGACATCTTTCTCAAGTACGATCTGACGCTCGCCGAGATCAATCCACTCGGCAAGACCGAGGACGGCAAGTTCCTCGTGCTCGACGGCCACATCGACATGGAAGGCGACGCGCGCGACAAATACGCGCCGCTGCTCGCCGAGCTCGGCATCGGGAAGGAAGAGACGCGCGAGGCACGTCCCCCGACCGCGTTCGAGATCGCCGGTGCCGAGGTCGACGCGTCCGATCACCGCGGCGTCGCCGGCAACGTGAAGGAGTTCGACGGCGATCTCGGCCTCGTGATCGGCGCCGGCGGCGGCTCGCTCACCCTCTTCGACGCGATCCGCAATCACGGCGGCAAACCTGCCAACTACTGCGAGATCGGCGGCAACCCGAGCGTGAAGAAGACCTGCGCGCTCACCAAGCTGATCCTCTCGAAGCCCGGAGTGAAGAAGATCGCCGTGATGATGAACGTCGTCTCGAACACGCGCGTCGACATCGTCGCGCGCGGCGTCATCAAGGGCTGCATCGAGGCGGGCCGCAATCCCGCCGACACCATCGCGATCTACCGCATCCCGGGCGCGTGGGAAGACGACGGCTTCAAGATCCTGAAGAAGTACGGCGTCGAGTACTGCGACCGGACGGTCTCGATGTACGAGGCCGCGGGCCGTGCCGTCGCGAAGATGAAGTAGGGCCGAAAACGCGGCGGGCGGCTCACAGCGGCAGCAGACCGAAGGCGCGCACGGCGCCACCCTTTCCCTTGACGACCACGACGTGGTTGGGTGCCACGGACCGTGACGCCCGGACGTCTCCTGCATCTGACGCGACGACTCTTCGCGAGGGCGCCTACGATCGACACGCCCCGCCGCATCCGTCTGGAGGCCTCGTCCTTCTGCCAACTGCGGTGCCCGTCCTGCCCGACGACCACGCGCGCGATCGACCCGGCCGTCGGTGGCGGCTTCCTCAGGCTTGCGAGTTTCCGCAGCCTCGTCGACGCCAATCCCAGGCTCGAGCGCATCGAGATGTCGAACTACGGCGAGGTCTTTTTGAACCCCGAGCTGCGCGAGATCCTGGCCTACGCGCACCGGCGCGGCGTCGCCATCACGATCGAGAACGGCGCGAATCTGAACCACGCGCGCGACGACGCGCTCGGGGCTCTCGTCGAATACGAGGTGCGAACCCTCACGGTCTCGATCGACGGCGCGAGTGCCGACACCTATGCCATCTATCGCGTCGGGGGCGACTTCGAGCGTGTCCTCGCCAACATCGGCAAGATCAACGAGCACAAACGCCGGACAGGCTCGCGCTTCCCGCATCTCGTCTGGCAGTTCGTCGTTTTTGGTCACAATGAGCACGAGATCGCCGCGGCGCGCCGAATGGCCGAGGCGCGCGGCATGGAGTTTCGCACCAAGCTCACATGGGACGACGCGTTTTCCCCGATCCGCGATCATGCGCTCGTCCGAGCGACGGTCGGCGGTCCGACGACGCGCGCCGAGTATGAGGCGCTGAACGGCCGGAAGTACGCGCACACGATCTGCGAGCAGCTGTGGGACGAGCCGCAGATCAATTGGGACGGCAAGGTGCTGGGCTGCTGCCGGAATTTCTGGGGCGACTTCGGCGGGAACGCGTTTGCCGACGGTCTGGACGCGAGCTTGCGCCACGAGAAGATGGTGTATGCCCGCACAATGTTGCGCGGGCAGGCGCCGCCGCGTGACGACATTCCGTGTACGACCTGCGAGATGTACCAGGCGATGCGCGAGCGTAGCGACTTCATTCCCAAGCCGCCGGCGTCGGTCGCGGAGGCGGCCGCCGACGTCGCCGCCGAGGCGCGGCGCGAGATCGAAGCTCGGCTCGCGGACGTGGACGCTGTACTCGGGTGCTCCTCGTGGTTCGGGCGCAAGGCGGCGCTCCGCAGGGTGCACCGCCTGGCGCTGAGTCCCGCATTCGCGGCGATGCTCACGCCGACGGGTGTCGCGTCGCCGGCGGTGAGCGTCGTGCTGCCGACGCGCAATCGCGCCGGGATCGTCCGTGAGGCCATTGCGACCGTGCAGGCGCAGACGTTTCGCGATTGGGAGCTCATCGTGGTCGACGACGGCAGCACTGACGCGACTGCTGACGTCGTCCGGCCGTTTCTGGCCGATGCCCGCATTCGGTACGTCGCGCAGGTCTTTGCGGGCCACGCCGTCGCGCGCAATCGCGGCGTGCGTGAGGCGCGCGGCAGTCTGATTGCGTACCTCGACAGCGACAACCTCTGGTATCCGAGCTTCCTCGCGGCGAGCGTCGTCGCACTCGCGGCATATCCGGATGCCGACTGCGTGTATGGGGTGCTGCTGACCGACGCTCATGCGACGCCGTCGCGGGCGGCTCCGGGGGTGCTGTTCGAAGCGTTCGATCGCCGCCGGTTGCTGGAGGAGAACTTCATCGACATCAACACACTCGTGCACCGCTGCGCGCTGGTCGCCGCATACGGCGGCTTCGACGAGAGTCTCGAGCGCCTCGTCGATTGGGACCTCGTGCTTCGGTATACCGAGCATACGCCGCCGCGACGGATTCCCGTGCTCGCGGCGCGGTACCGCATCCGCGACGGCCAGCGCGTCACGGTGACGCGACCGCTCGAGCCCAGCTTGAGTGCGATCCGACGAAAATGGCCATCGCATGACGCGTAGCTTTGCGAATCGTGCGCGCACTCCGCAGCCGATTTTGGCGATAGCGAGACGGGCGACACGGCGTGTAGCCACGCGCCCCGTGCTGCGGGACGCACGCGATCCCGAAA
>JBDSJB010000688.1:0-3272 GCA_039917665.1 Binatia bacterium | reverse complement strand
ATCGAGGACATTCCACTCCTCGTGAGCGAGTTCCTCCGCAACAGCGAGATGGCGCGGGAGCGCGGCATCACCCGTGTCTCCAACAAAGCGCTCTCCGAGCTGATGGGCTTCCATTGGCCGGGCAACGTGCGTGAGCTCGGCAACGTGCTCGAGCGCGCGATCCTGCGCACGACCGGGCCCGTGATTCGTGAAGTCGATCTCCCCGGAGCCGGCAAGCGCAAGGACGTCGAATCGCTTCGCCGGACCTACGACTACGAGGTCCCGCTGAAGGAATACCTGCGGCGTGCGGAGAAGGACTACTTGAGCCACGTGCTCAAGAAGAACCGCGGCAGCATCAACTTGAGCGCCAAGCACGCGCTGGTCGATGCGGCGACGCTCCATCGCAAGATGAAGCTGCACACGTTGCAACGTGAAGACTTCCGCGGCCGCGATCGCGGCGAACCCGATCAGGCGCTGGTCGGCTGAGGCCGGCTCCGCGAGTGCAGCTTCGTCCCGGCTTCGTCCGGACGTCGGTCCCAAGATTCTGAGCTTCGGCGGATCCCCGCCGGTGAGGTGACGGCGTGTATCGCGCGTTCTTCGGCTTCCGGGAGAAGCCGTTCAATCTCACCCCCGACCCGAAGTTCCTGTACCTGAACGCGAGCTATCGCGAAGCGCTCGCGGCGTTGCACTACGGGGTCGTCGACCGGAAGGGCTTCGTTTCGCTGATCGGCGAAGCGGGCACTGGCAAGACGACGCTGCTGCGTCGCCTCCTGGCGGACCTCCCGCGCGACACGCGGAGCGTGCTCGTCATCAATCCGGCGATCGGGTTCGAGGAGATGCTCCGCTTCATTCTGAGCGACCTCGGACGCCCGCCGGCGCCCGGTGCCACCAAGCTCGACATGCTCGAGGTGTTGAACGGCGAGCTGCTCGACACGCTTGCGCGCGGTGGGAACGTCGTGGTGCTGATCGACGAGGCGCAGGATCTGACGATCCCGGTTCTGGAAGAGCTCCGGCTGCTCTCCAATCTCGAAACGGCGAAGGAGAAGATCCTCCAGCTCGTCCTGGCGGGACAGCCGGAGTTCGACACCCTGCTCGCGCGATCCGAGATCCGTCAGCTCCGGCAACGGATCTCCGTCCGCGCGCGTCTGCGACCGCTCGCGCGGAGCGAGGTGAAGGCCTACGTGGGGGCGCGCATCGCGGCCGCCGGCGGCGACGTCCGCGGCCTGTTCACGCGTGGGGCGCTCTTCCGGTTGTGGTGGTTTTCGGGCGGCGTGCCGCGGTTGGTGAACGCCGCCTGCGACAACGCGCTCGTGAACGCATACGCGGCCGGTCGGCGCACGATTCGCTGGCGCGAGGTCGGCGAGGCGATGCGCGACCTGCGCCGCCAGGTGTCCTGGGCTCCGGGCCGCCTGAAGAGCATCGTCGCAATGCTGGCCGCGGCTGCAACGGGCGCCGGGCTGGTGCTCGGCGTACTTTGGTTCTTGCATGGCGGTGTGCTGCTGCGGCCGCCCGTGATCGCGCCGCCGCCGCCGATGCCGCAGGTCACCTCGGCGCCAGCGGTCGTCGTGCCGCCGCCGATCCCACCGACGCCGACGGTGATGGTCGAAGCGATCGTCTCGCCGAATTCGGGTCCGGCAGCGACGACGACCGCCGTCGTTCCCAGCCGCGTACCGACGAGCTCCGCGGAGGATGCCGGCGCGCCCGTTCCGGCGGTGGTCACGAGCCCCACCGCCGAACCGACTCAGGAGGCCCAGCCGACACCGGCCGCACCGAGCTCGTCTCCGACGGATGAACCGACGGCTGGTCGCACGCCGAGCCCCGAGGCCGAGGAAGCTCGCAGGATCCGAGTCAGCGAGGGGGACAACCTGACCGAGCTCGCACGCCACTACTACGGAAACGCGACCCCACGTACGTTGGCCGCCATTCGTGCTGCCAACCCCTGGCTGGACGATCCCAATGTCATCTGGGTGGGCAAGGTTCTCGTGCTTCCCGTGATCTCGCCGTCTCCCGCCGTCTCGCCAGAGAGCGTAGACGATCGTCGCTGAGGCGCGCGCCCGCGCATGGAAACTTTCGACGCTTCCCGGATTCTCAGCGATTCAGCTCACGTCCTCTTGGGATCTCCGGAGCAGGGGGGTGCTTTCAGAAGCATTGCGCGATTGCATGTGTAACCTCTCAGTGTGGCTCGGCTTCCTGACCGCCGTGTCAGGCCATCCCCTGACAAGGGTGCAAGATCCGGCAGAAACGCAACGAGGATCCAATCCGGCGCACCGTGCGCGCGTGCGGCCCATCTGCCGTGCCATGATGGCTGGACGCTCGCAGGTCCATGCAGTCTCAGAGGGAAACTCGAAGCATCTCGAAGGGGAAAAAAGTGAGGAATGTTGCGGTCCCAGAACGGGCCATGGCATTGAACTTGCTCCATTCTGGGGCGTCTTCCCCGATCCTCCCCTATGAACATCCCTCCACAGGAATGGTTCGTCGTACGCAGCAAGTCGCGCAAAGAGGAGCTGGCCCTTCGCAGCCTCGAGCGCCGCGGCGTCGCTGCGTTCTGTCCGCGCATTCTGGAGCCAGTCGGGTGGACGAACGACTGGGCAACCGTCCCGCTTTTTCCTGGCTATCTGTTCGTCGACATCGTACTTCAGGCCGCCTATCACACGGTCATTTGGACTCCTGGAATCAAAGGCTTCGTGTCATTCGGGGAAATTCCGACGTCGATTGCGCCTGGAATCGTCAACTTCCTGCGCGAGCAGACGGGTGTCGACGGGATCATCCGCCCCGACCGAAGCTTTCGGGCCGGGGAGCGGGTACGCATCAAGCGCGGCCCGTTCGCCGGGCTGATCGCGATCATCGAAAAGCCTTGTCCCGAACGGGGCCGCATCCGTGTCTTGATGGATTTCATGCGCCAAGGGACCTCGGTCGAGATCCCTATGGCGGCCGTGGGTCGGCTCTAGGAGAGCTTGCATTTTCTCGACTGGGTGGTGACACCCGATTGAGCTACGGTGGAGGGGTTGTGGAGGGATTGCCAGTACTTACGAGAATCGATACGGCGGAGCCTCGTCCGAGATGACGAAGCGTCCGACGTTGCATCAGCTGGAACGAGGAAACACTCCAATGACCGCATCGCGAACTCAGACAACGCCATGGACCACGCGCCTTGCGTGCGTGCTCGGCTCCGTGCTCGTCCTCGGAGCGGGGGCCTGCACCGAGGTCGGTAACAACAAGTTGCGCTCGCCCGAGGAGGTGATGGCGCAACGGACCGGCCCGATCCAACGTGGCGAGTACCGCCTCATGGCGGG
>JBDSJB010000687.1:0-5933 GCA_039917665.1 Binatia bacterium | reverse complement strand
TCACCGCCTCGGCATGGCCGGTCGTGCCGGCATGCACGTCGTCGTAGGTCGGATTCGAGGACGCGCCGCCCTCGTAGACGGCTTCGGTCTCGAGCACGCCCGGCACCTTACGCAGAAGGTCTTCCATGCCCCAGAAGCAGCCGCCCGCGAGAATCACGGTCTCGAGGGTCGAGGCGCAGCCGGCCTGGCCGCCAGGCGCCGGCACCGAGCACGTGTTGCTGGTCGCCGCGGCCGGCGCCGCCTTCGTACCGTCGAAAAGCGGGGCGTATTCCCCGTAGCCTTCGTCGGCCAGCTTCGCCGCGGGAACGAAGCGGAGCGCGGCGGAGTTGATGCAGTACCGCGCGTTCGTCGGCGCGGGACCATCGTCGAACACGTGTCCGAGGTGCGACGCACCGGCACGCGACCGCACTTCCACGCGGCGCATCCCGAGCGTCGAGTCGTCGTGCTCGACGACGCGTGCCGGCTCGACCGGCTGCGTGAAGCTCGGCCATCCCGTACCGGAATCGAACTTGTCGGTGGAGCTGAAGAGCGGCTCGCCGGTCGCGACGTCGACGTAGAGCCCGACCTCGTGGTTGTCCCAGAACTCGTTCCGGAACGGCGGCTCGGTCGCGGCGCGCTGGGTGACCTCGTACTGCAATCGATTGAGCTTTTTCGCGAGCTCGGTTTCGGCGGGCTTCTCGTATTGTTTGCTCGACATGGTCACGCTCCTCGGCGCCATATTCGTGGGCGATCGCGCGGGGGTCGGATCTCCGTTCGCGAGCCAGGGCATCAGGACGAGCATGAGCACGCCAAGGGCGACGAGAACGGGCCAAACAGCCGACCACCAAGACACCAGCCGCGATCGATCGATAGTAGGCACTGGGTTCCGTCCTACCACGGCGTGCCGGTGAGCACATCGCAGGTGCGGAGACGCTCAGGCAGGGCGCGATGTTGCACCAGCAGGCCTACGAGCGTCCGAATCCCCCGCTGACGCTGATCGCCTGCCCCGTGATCCACGACGCCCGCGACGACGCCAGGAACGCGATCATCGGCGCGATGTCCTCCGGGCGTCCGAGTCGGCCGAGCGGATAGTAGCGCGCCCACTCTCGTTCCATGTCGTCGGTGATGTACGAGGTCATTGGCGTGCGGGTGACGCCGGGGCAAACCGCGTTCACCGTGACGCCGAAGCGCCCGAGCTCGATCGCGAGCCCTTTCGTGAGTGAGATCACGCCGCCTTTGGTGGCGCCGTAGACGACGATCCGCTTCTCGTTCGCTTTCCCCGCTTCCGACGCGAGGTTCAGGATGCGCCCCGCCCGCTGCTGCATCATCTGTTCCGTCACGGCGCGACAACAGTGCATCGTGCCGAGCAAGTTGATCGCGAGCATCGACTCCCAATCGCCGTCGTCCGGCTCGGACTCGACGAAGAGCCGCGGAATGCCGCCGACCCCGGCGCTGTTCACGAGCACGTCGATGCGCCCAAACTCCGTCACGGCCCGCGCCATCAGCGCTTGGCACTGCGCGTACTCTCGCACGTCCACGCGCTGGCCGACGACGCTCCCACCGTCGCTGCGCAGCTCGGCGAGGGCTCGCGCGAGACCGTCGTCCTGCACATCCCCCACGACGACCTTCGCACCCTCGCCGAGAAACGTCCGCGCCGTCACCAGCCCGATCCCCGACGCCGCACCCGTGACGACGACGACCTTGTCCTTCAGCTCCAAGTCCATGACGATCTCCTTCTTCTCAGGAACGACGGAGGCCTAGCCGAGCCACGCATACCCTCCTCCGACGGCAGGCAAGCGACGTCCGAGCCAGGAAGCAGACGGGCCGTTTCAGCGATCGGCCAAGAGCTCGTGGCGGAGGAGCGAATACAGGTGCTGATCCAGAAACTTCCCCCCGACGAAATGCGCCTCGCGCAGCAACCCCTCGCGCACCAAGCCCAATCGCTCCGCCACGCGTGCGCTGCGCTCGTTACCGACCGCGCAACGCACGACGACGCGATGCAAACCGACTGTGCCGAACGCGAACTCCAGGACGAGACGCGCGGCACGCGTCACGTAACCGCGCCCCTCGGCGCCCGATGCGACCCAGTATCCGAGCTCCGCCGAGCGATCGAACCATTCGACGTAATGGAGCCCGATCGTGCCGACGATGGCTCCGTCGACACACATCGCGAGCACCAAGCTGCGGCGCCGACGGCGCTCTTCGGTTGCGTCCGCGATGAAGCGGGCGCTGTCGCGTTCGGTGCGGGTCTCTTCGACCCAGGGGAGCCAGCGCCCGAGACGGGCACGCTCCGCGTCGATCAAACGGAAGAGGACGAACGCGTCGGCCGCCCGCAGCGGCCTGAGCTCCAGCTCATGATCACGAAGCTCGACGCGCTCAAAGGGGAATGGGGGCGTTTCCCATGCTCGACTCGTCCCCATCGCATCCTCGAGTTCCGCGCTCAGGCCCGACGCAGCCGACTACTCGTCTGCGTTCCACTCCTCGTCGTCATCATCATCGTCGTCATCATCGTCCAAGTCGTCGTCGTCATCGTCGTCGAAATCGTCGTCGTCGTCGAGATCTTCGTCTTCTTCACGCAACCACATGGACCCCTCCTTTGCAGCGGGCAAGGTCGCTTACCGACGGCCTCTAAGCTTGTCAATCCGCATCGGGCCCAGCCCCACGTTCGACGATCGTCAGTGATAGATGTCCATGAGCTCGATGACGCCGAGCTCTTTCAAGCGCGAGAAGAGGTAGCCTTTGATCTCTTTGGCGGTGCTGAGCGTGCGTACGTCACGCGCGACTTCCTGAGCCAACGAGAACGGCACCGAACGAATGAAGCGCTTGATGACGGGCACGAAGAACGGGCCCATGCTGAGATCGTCGAGGCCCATGCCGAGCAGCGGCAGCGTCGCGAGCGGATCGGACGCCATCTCGCCGCACATGCCGACAAGCTTCCCCGCATCCTTCGCAGCCTGCGCGATCTCGCCGATCGCGCCGAGCACGGCGGGGTGCAGGGGCTCGTAGAGCGGCGCCACTTTCGAGTTGTTGCGGTCGACGGCGAGCAGATACTGAATGAGGTCGTTCGTGCCGATGCTGAAGAAGTCGACCTCTTCGATCAGGCGCGGCGCCAGCCAGACGGCAGCGGGGACCTCGATCATGATGCCGATTGGCATCGCGCGATCGTACGGCAAGCCGGCCTCGTCGAGCTCCTGGCGCGCCTCTTCGAGCAGCTCTTTCACGCGCCGGATCTCCTCGACGCTGGAGATCATCGGGAAGAGCAAGCGCACGCGCCCCGTCGCGCCGGCCCGTAAGATGGCGCGGAGCTGCGCTTTGAAGATCGCCGGCATCTCGAGCGAGATACGGATCGAGCGCCAGCCGAGGAACGGATTCTCTTCCTGATGCGTCGTGAGATAGCTGGCGTATTTGTCGGCCCCGAGATCGAGCGTCCGGATCGTGATTGGACGGCCCGGCATACGGTCGATGACCTTGCGATAGAGCGCGAGCTGCTCTTCTTCGCTCGGGAAGTCCTTGTAGGAGAGGAACGGCACCTCGGTACGATAGAGGCCGACGCCTTCGGCGCCGTGGTCGCGCGCGAAGTTGAGATCGCCGATGAGCCCGATGTTGGCGTAGAGGTTCACGCGATGCCCGTCGGTGGTCTCGGCAGGCAGATCGCGGATCTCTTCGAGCTCGAGGTTGAAGGCGCGGTATTCCTTGGCGAGCCGCTGGTACTCGCGGCTCACGTCGACGCCCGGGTTGATGTAGACGACGCCCGAGTTGCCGTCGACGATCATCTCGTCGCCTTCGTGCAGGACGTCGGTGATGTGGCCGACGCCGACGACTGTCGGAATTTCGAACGACTTGGCGAGAATCGACGCGTGCGAGGTGACGCCGCCAGTCGCGAGCACGATACCCTTCAGACGGTCGTGCTCCATGAGCGAGAGATCGGTGAGCGTGAGGTCGTGCGCGACGAGGACGACGTCGGCGGCGAACCCGCGCTCGCGCTCTTCGTGCCCGAGCAGGTTCCGGAGCA
The DNA here is from genome assembly GCA_039917665.1 of Binatia bacterium. Classification (GTDB taxonomy): domain Bacteria; phylum Desulfobacterota; class Binatia; order UTPRO1; family UTPRO1; genus UTPRO1. The sequence goes on along the minus strand of JBDSJB010000687.1, from coordinate 1,942 downwards.
GACGCTGGCCGATGTCGCGGACGTCCGCGGCGCGCTCGCGTAGGTACGCGTCGGAGACCGCGAGGAACGCCGCGATGTATTCCTCGACCACGTGGCGCAGCGCGCTTTCCGCCGCGAGCCCGTCGTCGAGCCGGCTCTCGATCTTGCCGAGGAACGATGCGTCCTCGAGCATCATGCGCTGCGCGTCGAAGATGGCGCCGTCGATCTCGGGCGCGACGGTGTGCATCTTCTCCTTCAAGCGCACCATCTCTTCGACCGACCGCTCGACGGCATGCGCAAGGCGCAAGCGCTCGCCAGCAGGATCGTTGGCCTCGCGGTGCTCGACGAGCTCGAGCGTCACTTCGGGGTGCAGAAGATGCGCCTTGCCGCGACCGAATCCCGGCGAGGCGCCGAGCCCGGTGAGACGATGCGGCCCCGCCTTGCGCTTCGCACCGCGGGGCGCGCGGTCGTCGATGGTCTCGTAGGCGTGCAGGCGGCGGATCGCGTCGACCATCCGCGAGCGATACTCCTGACGCTCCTTCTCTTTGCTCTCGAGCGACTCCATGAGCCGCGCTTGGACGATGATGCCGCCTGCCTGCGCCGCGATCGCGCGCAGAAGGCGCAGCTCGTTCGGAGAAAAGCGACGGCGCCGGAGCGTCTGCACGACGAGCACACCGAGCGCGGCCTTCTTCTCGGAGATCGGCACGCCGAGGAAGGAGTGGTAGCGCTCCTCACCCGTCTCCGGGAAATATTTGTAGCGCGTGTGGGCGAGCGCATCGACGACCATCACGGGCTCGCCCTTCTCGATGACGAGACCGGTCAAGCCCTCGTTCACCCGCATCGTGACTTTGCCGACGGCGGCGCGCTCGAGACCCGTGGTCGCCCAGAGAGTGAGCACCTGGTCTTTCGGATCGAACAAATAGAGCGAGCAGACCTCGGTCCCCATACGCTCGGCGACGATCCGCACGAGATTGTCGAAGGTTTCCTGCAGCGTCTGCGAGTGACTGATGACGGTCCCGATGTCTTCCAGGACGGAGAGACCTTGGCCCTTACGCGCACGGGTGCGCCGCGGCGTGGTCTCTGCTGGCGCCATCTTTCTCTCGCTCATGCGCTCAATGTGTGGATCGACACCTGCTCTCGCGCTCGGGCACGCGGCCTGTGGGGGACCGCGCCGGAAGATCGCCCCGAGGGTCCGGGAAGGAACTGCGGCCAACTGCTCGGGCCGAGACTATAGCTGACGCCGGCGGCCACGAACAACGTGGAAAGCTGGATACGAGCAGCGATTTTCGGACACGAGCGAACCCCGAAGAGTCCGACGCAGCGCGGCGACATTCGGTCAGACATGCACGACCAGATGCCCCAGGATGGGGCGCCCCTGCCCGAGCCGGAGAGCCCGCCGGATGCACATCGTCGTGTAGCGCTTGGCGGCGCGAATCGCGTCGACGAGCGGAACGTCTTTGGCCCGCTCCGCCGCGATGGCGGCCGCGAACGTACACCCGGTGCCATGCGGCGTCTCCCCCGGCACGCGCTCGGCCCGGAAGCGGTGCAGCGTCCCGTCGACGTAGGCCACGTCCACCGCGTCGCCGGCGAGGTGTCCGCCGGTCACGACGGCGGCCTCGGCCCCCGCGGCGACGAGCGCACGGGCCGCCTCCGCCATCCCTCGCAGGTCGCGGACCGGAAAACCGACCAGCATCGAGGCCTCGGCGAGATTCGGCGTGACGACCTCGGCCAGCGGCACCAAGCGACGCAGCAGCATGGCCAGGCCGCCGCGGCCGAGCAATGGACGTCCTCCGGTCGCGAGCAAGACCGGATCGACCACGAGACGGCGCACGCGGTGCGCCGAGAGCGCGTCGGCGACGGCCGCCACGACGGCGGCACTGCCGAGCATGCCGGTCTTCACGGCCTCGGCGCCGAGATCGTCGAGCACGGCGTCGATCTGCGCCCGGACGAACGCGGGCGGAAC
>JBDSJB010000686.1:0-10298 GCA_039917665.1 Binatia bacterium | reverse complement strand
CGATCTTCGCGAGCGGTCGCGGCGCTTCGCCAGCGTTCGGCGCGAAGAGCCAGGTCACGCGCTCGCTCCCGAGCACCGTCAGCGCTCGACCGTCGCGCCCGTGATGGGCCGGGGTCGCGGCACCCGGTGCTTGCGGCTCGAGCGCGATCGTAATGCGCGCATTGCCGAGCGCGAGCTCGGCGAGCCCCGTGGTGATGCGCGCGCCGAGGAGGGGCGCGGCTTTCGTGCGACCTTTCGTCAACGCGCCGGCGGCCGTCCATGCCTCCTCCGCTGCCGTCGCGACGCGCGCTTCGAGCTCGGCGGGATCGGCACCGTCGGCGGCGAGCTCGGCGAGTGCGCGCTCGAGCTCCACGCGACGCCCCGCCAGCTCCGCGACGCTGCAGCCGTATTTCCGGGCTAAGCGCTGCAGGAGCGCGACGCGCTCCTCGACTTGCTCGAGGCGTTCGGGGTCGGCCGTGATCGCGCGCGCGCGGGCGCCCGCTCGCAGCGCCGCATCTTCGAGCGCCGGCCGCGCGTCGTCCAAGAGCCGCGCGATCGCGCCGAGCTCGGGATCGAGTGAGGCGAGACCCTTCATGCGCTCGGCGGTGCGGGTCACGACGTCGAGCACGGCGCCATCGCCGGAATAGAGAAGCGTTTCGGCCTCGGCCGCGGCATCGCGCAGGCGCTCGGCATGGCGCAGCACTTCGCGCTCGCGCTCGAGCTCTTCCATCTCACCTGCCCGCGGCGCCGCACGGACGAGCTCCTGGGCTTGAAAGGTGAGCAGCTCGCGCCGCGCCGCCAAGCCGTCGGCGCCCGCGCGCTGCGCCGCGAGGCGCGCGTCGAGCTCGACGAGCGCGCGATGGCGCGTCGCCATGGTCGCGGCGAGCTCATCGAGATTCCCCGCGGCGTCGAGATGGGCGCGCGCACTCTCGGGACGGAGCAGCGTCTGGTGCTCGTGTTGGCCATAGACCTGCACGAGCCGCTCGGCGATCTCGGCAAGGCGCGTCGCGGTCACGAGCCGATCGTCGACGAACGCGCGCTGCCGGCCGCGCGTGCTGATCACGCGGCGAATCGTCATCTCGGCCCCGTCGCGCCCGGGCGCGTCGTCACCGAGCCCCGCCAGCGCCGGCGCCACGGCCGGTCCGGCGAAGAGCGCCTCGATCTCGGCTTCGGCTTCACCGTCGCGGACGAGCTCGACGTCGCCGCGGCCACCGAGCACCATCGCGAGCGCGCGCATGAGCATCGTCTTTCCGGCTCCCGTCTCGCCGGTGATGACGTTCAGGCCCGGCTCGAAGCCGATCTCCAGGTCCTCGATGACCGCGAGACTGCGAATGCGAAGATCCGCGAGCATCGCCGACGTCTAGCGCTCGCCCCAATGCAGCTTGTCGCGCAGCACGCCGAGCACCGTCCGCTTCACGGTCCGCACGAGCGCGACGGTGTGCGGGGAGCGCATGACCTCGACGACGTCGCCGTCGACGAGCGGAATGCCCTCTTGCCCGTCGAGCGTCAGAAACACCTCCTGATCGGGGGCGCGCAGCTGCACGCGGACGACGGAGGTGTCGGCGATCACGAGCGGCCGGAGGGTCAACGTGTGCGGACAGATCGGCGCGAGCAGCATGACGCCGACGCCGGGACCCACCAGGGGGCCGCCGGCCGAGAGCGAGTATGCGGTCGAGCCGGTCGGCGTCGCGACGATCAGGCCGTCGGCCTTGTAGACGCAGAGATACTCATCGTCGATCGACGTATCGAGATCGATGATCCGGGCGAGCGCGCTCTTGTTGATGACGGCGTCGTTCAGCACCTGCGACGACGCGACTACCGTCGTGCCGCGGAGCACGCGCACCGCGAGCGTCGTCCGCCGGTCGAGCTGATAGTCGCCCGTGCACACCCGCTCGATGGCGGACAGCGCGTCGCCGGTCGACACTTCGGTCAGGAAGCCGAGCCCGCCGAGATTCACGCCGAGCACGTGCACCTCGCGCGCCCCGGCGAGGCGCGCGACGCCGAGCAATGTCCCATCGCCGCCGAGCACGACGATCAGATCGGCGACGCGAACCATCTCCGACTTGTCGACGACCTGCACGTCGCCGATGGCCGCCATCTCGCGCTCGACCAACACGGTGATCCCGCTCCGGCGCAACTGCTTCGCCACCGTGCCCGCCAGCTCCGCGGCTTCCGCGCGCTGGCGTTTCACGACGAGCCCGATGGTCTTTGGCTGCTCCGGCATGGGCCCGGTTATGGTGGGGCGACCTGGAAATGGCAACCGGGCTGGCGCAAGCGTCGCGTGCTCAGCTACCTTCGACGCGGTGAAGCGCCGAGATCCGAGCAACGACCTGTTCAGCGCGCAGGGGGAACGCGAGCGCAAGCGACGCGCGCCGCTCGCCGAGCGCATGCGACCGGCGACCCTCGACGAGTTCGTCGGCCAACCACACCTGCTCGCGCCCGGTCGCATCGTGCGCGAGATGGTGGAGAGCGGCAACCTCCACTCGCTGATCCTCTGGGGGCCGCCGGGAACCGGCAAGACCACCCTCGCGCATCTGCTCGCGCACGCGGCGCAAGCGGAGTTCGTCGCGTTCTCGGCCGTATTGTCGGGCGTGAAGGAGCTGCGCGAGATCGTCGCGGTCGCCGCCGAGCGCCAGAAGCTGCACGGCCGCAACACGATCCTCTTCGTCGACGAAATTCATCGCTTCAACAAGGCGCAACAAGACGCGTTCCTGCCGCACGTCGAGAACGGCACGATCACGCTGCTCGGGGCGACGACCGAAAACCCGTCATTCGAGGTGATCGCGCCGCTGTTGTCGCGGACGCGCGTGCTCGTGCTCGAGTCGCTCGACGCCGATGCGGTCGGCACGCTCGTCGACCGCGCGCTCACGGATCGCGACCGTGGGCTCGGCGCGTTCGAGCTGACGATGGATCCGATCACGCGACGCTTCCTCTCCGAGCAAGCCCACGGCGACGCGCGCATCGCGCTCGGCGCGCTCGAGCTCGCCGCGACGATCGCCCGCCAGCGCGGCGTCACGACCCTCGACATGCCGCTCGTCGAGGAAGCGCTGCAGCAGCGCGCGCTCCGCTACGACAAAGGCGGCGAGGAGCACTACAACGTCATCTCCGCCTTCATCAAAAGCATGCGCGCGAGCGACCCCGACGCGGCCATCTATTGGCTGATGCGCATGCTCGACGCCGGCGAGGACCCGCTCTTCGTCGCGCGCCGCATGATCATCTTCGCCGCCGAGGACGTCGGCAACGCCGACCCGCGGGCGCTGCAGGTCGCCGTCGCCGCCAAGGACGCGTTCCATTTCATCGGGCTGCCGGAAGGCCGCATCCCGCTGTCGCAAGCCGCGACCTACTTGGCGACGGCCCCGAAATCGAACGCGTCATATCGCGCGATGCTCGCCGCCGGCGCCGCCGTAAAGCAGCACGGCGCCCTCCCCGTCCCGCTCGCGCTCCGCAATGCGCCGACCCCGTTGATGAAGGGTCTCGGGTATGGCGCCGACTATCGGTACCCCCACGACTACGACGAAGCGCTCGTCACCCAGCAGTGCCTACCCGACGCGCTGGCCGACGCGCGCTTCTACGAGCCGACCGATCGTGGCAGCGAGGCCGCGATCGGCGAGCGCATGCGCGAAGCACGCATCCGCAAAGGCCAAGCCCCTGATGAATAGATGAGTAGTGCGGATTGGCCGTGCTCAGCGCACGTAGCCGAGCGCTTTCAGCTTCTCGCGCTCGTCGTCGCTGAGGGCCGACTCGGGATTGCGAGTGCCCTTGCCGGCGCGGAAATCCGCAACGACGCGCCGGAGGTCGGCGAGCTCCGTCGGATGGGCCGCGGCCACGTTCATGGCCTCGCGAGGATCGCTGCCGTGGTCGTAGAGCTCCTCGGAGCCGTCGATGGTGTTGAGGATGTAGCGCCAGGGCCCGCGCCGGACGCTCAGCTGCGTCCCCATGCGCTGCTCCTGGAGCGGGGTGCCGTAGGAGCCGAATGAATAGAGCGTGTCATCCGCGGCGCGCATCGCCGGCACCACGCTGCGCCCCTCGAACGCCGCGGGAATCTCGACCCCGAGCAAATCGAGCATCGTCGGCGCAACGTCGATCGAAAGGACGGGGCGCTGCGTATCGGCACCCGCGAGACGCTTCGTGCCGGCGGGCTCGTGCACGATCAGCGGAATGCGCGCGTCCTCCTCGTAGGCGACGAGGCCATGCGAGAAGTAGCGATGGTGTGTCGGCTCGTCGAGCGTCTCGCCGTGATCGGCGGTGACGACCAGCAGCGTCCGGTCATAGAGTCCGAGTGCCTTCAGCTTGGCGAAGAAGCCCGCGAGGGCATCGTCGACGTAGCGGATCTCCGCGTCGTAGCGGGCGACGTAGTAACTCGGGTCGCGCACGTCGTTCAGAACTTGGTAGCGCGGGATCTCGCCGAAACCGGCGTTGCCGGCGCCGAGCTGCAGCACGCGCTGTCCCGGCTTCGCGTGCGCGTCGCCGACGTACCGTTCCGGTTCCGTCGGCGCCGTGTACGGACCGTGCGGGTCGATCAGATGGATCCAGAGGAAAAACGGCTTCGCGGGATCCCGCTGCTCGAGCCACCGCTGTACGCCGTCGAGGGTGGCGCGGGCGGGACGCTCCGCCATCGACGGCCGGTTGAGCTCCGTCGTCGTCGCCTCGTCGTCGAAATGATCGAACTGACGATCGGCGCCGAACTTGCGGTTGACGACGACGCTCGAAACGAAGCCCGCGGTCGCGTAGCCACGCGCGTGGAGCGCGGTCATGAGCGACGGGCGATCGGCCGGATAGGTTTCCGAGTTCGCGAGCACGCCGTGGGTCCGCGGATAACAGCCGGTGAAGAGGCTCGCGTGCGAGGCGCGCGTCGTGACGGACTGCGCGTAGCAGCGCGGGAACCAGGTGCCCGCACGGCCCAGCGCATCGAGCGTCGGCGAGGTGTCGCGCTGGTAGCCGTCGATCCCGAGGTGGTCCGCGCGGAGCGTGTCGATCGTGATCAGGATGGCGTTGGCGGGTCCCGTCGGACGCTGCTCGCACCCGAGCGCGAGCAGCGTGACGGCGAGCGCCGCGCACAGGCGGCGCCCCGCCACGCGTGAGGCGTCGCCAACGGTCGAGGATCGCGGCACACCGCTTGATAACCGAGCGCGCTGGGTCCGTCCACGTACTCGCAAGGCTGTGCGCACCGCGACCAGTGTGTCATGAGAACAGCGCCGTGCCTCCTCGCTCGACCTCTGAACGTCCATGACACGCAAGCGACTCTCCAACGTGCAAGCCTTGCGCGGCGTGGCCGCACTCCTCGTGCTGGCCATGCATGCAACGGTCCGCCAAGTGAAGTCCTTTGGCGCGGACGGCGCGGGAATGCGCGAGGCGGCGCACGTCGCACGCTCCATCGGACATCTCGGCGTCGACCTCTTCTTCGTGATCAGCGGGTTCATCATCTTCACCGTGGTCACACAGGCGAGTCAGCGTTCTACGACCGGTGTTGCGCGTCTCCGTGAAGCCGGCCAATTTCTGTGGCGCCGCGCCCTTCGCATCTATCCACTCTACTGGCTGACTGCCGCCGTGATGCTCGCGCTCAGTGGCCTTTTTCCGAGATTAGATGCCGATCCGTCCGCTCGGCTGTTGCCGCAAGTTTTGCTCGTGACCCGCCACATCGACATGCATTACGTTGCGTGGACGCTCGCGTTCGAAATGTATTTCTACGGCGTGGTCGCCGCCTGCCTACTCGCGTTTGGAGCTCGGGCGAAGCTCGGCGTCGCGTTTTGGATCATCACGGAGACGGTGCTCATCGCGGCCTGGTGCATCGCCCCCGATTCCGACTCCTGGTTGGCATACTGGCGACACTCGATCCTGCTCGACCCCATGGTCTTGGAGTTCGGGCTCGGCTGCGGCGTGGCGGCCCTGGTTGCCCACCGCCCACGACTCCCTGCAATACCCCTAACGGTCGCCGCTCTCGTACCGATCACGATCGGCGCCTGGCAGCTACACGCGCGGCCAATGATCGGACTCACCGCTGACCCCTATCTTCGCTTGGCGTATTTCGGTACGGGCGCAACGCTACTGCTCACCGGCGCCGTACTGCTCGAGCGCCAGGACCGATGGGTCGCGCCGCGCTGGCTACAAGCGCTCGGCGACGCCTCCTTCACTCTATCTCTGGCATATCCCGGTGATCATCGTGCTCGGCGAGCTGGGCCGTCTGGCAGCGTTCGCATGGTCGAAGGGGAGCGCCGTCATGGTGCTTCTGGAGAGCGCCGCAGCGCTGCTCGTCGCATTTGCGAGCTACCGCTGGATCGAACGGCCATTGCTGGGCCGAGTCAGGGACTTGCGGCTCGAAAATACTGATTCGGCGCGAGCAGCATGAAGTTACCGCGTTGGTCGACGATCTGATCGTAGTGCTCATGCACGAAATCATAGATTTCGGGCACGGAGGCTCGGAGGTCGTCAGTCGCGCCGAGCGTCCAGAACCCCTTCGGGACGACGACCAGCGCCGGAGGATTGCGCTGGAGCGCGGTCAAGCGCTCGCGCCGCCACTCGGGCGAGTCGAAGAGCCCACGTTGAAACGTCACGACCGGTCCATTCGCGGCGCGCGCCGAGAACACCAGGAGTTGCGGGGCGAAGACCAACACCAATACCTCGTCGGTCGGGCTCGAGAGCGTATCGATCGACGCCACGAGCTTCGCATAGGGATGCTCTGGAGCTGCAGCCACCCCACGCGCGACCCCGCGGACGCCGGCAAGCGGCGGCCGACCGTACGGTGCGAGATCGTAGTGGGGCTGACGGAGGATCGGCGCGAGGCCCCACGTCCCGAGCCCTGCGGTCGTCGCGGCAACGATGGTCACCACGATCGCTGCGACCCGCGGCACGACCTGCGGCCCGGCGGCGACGAGGCGGATGCCGACCACGACGAGCCCCGGCATCAGAAGCGCGAGCGGCCAGATACCCTGCCAGAGGTGATGGATGTCGGCGCGGTATACCGTGTGCGGGTAGCAGGCCAACCCCATGAGCCCGCTCGCAGCGAGCGTCCGGCCCTCGCGCACGAACCCGCGGGCCCGCCCGAAGCAAAGCCAGGCGCCGACCAGCACCGCGAACACCTCGGTCGCCGGCAGCAGCACGAGCGCAAGGGCATGCGCGGACGGCGGCGAGAATGGCGCGTCCCATCGGAATGGCGGCGGCGCCTTCGACCAGTACGCGACCGAGCCCGCAATACTCTCCGGCACTGAGCCGAGCGTCCGCCGCACACCGAACCCCCCCTCGCACACGGCGACGACGACGAGCCAGAGCAGCACCGGCGAGGCAAACCCGAGCGCGAGCCCACGCCATCCGACCGTGCGTCCACGGCGCGCGTCGGAACCCGCGATCACCGCGAGAACGACAACGCTCGCGAGTCCGACCTCCGGACGCAGCAACACGCCGAACCCCGCGATCACTCCCGCGACTGCCCATCGGCGTGCGGACGCCTCGTCCCGATCCGTTCCCGTCACCACCGCGAGGGCCGCGAGTGGTAACAGCCACATGTACCACTTGTGGAAGCGCGCCACGCACAGAAACGCGAACCCGCCCGTCGCCAGTCCCGCAAGCGTTCCGAAATTGCGACGCGCCACTGCAGCCGCGAGCGCGACTGCAGCGCCCCACGCGGCGGCGCACCACAATACCTCGGCAACGAGGTTACCGGTGGCCCATGTGGTCATTGCCGAAAGCACCGCGACCATCGGGCCGTAGTTGATCATGACGTCGACGCCGGGGAACCGGCCACGCAACAGCTCGGCACCCGCCGCGAGCTGATAGCCGTGGTCAGGGTTGACGAGAAAGTGATCGACCGTCGGTACGCGCGTGCCGAGCACGGCGAAGACCACGACCGCAATCGCGATCTCCAGCATCAGGCCCGCGCGCGATCGCATTCGTGCGGACTATCGGCGAGGCAACAGAAAATGTCCACAATCTTCAACTTGCAGGCGACCGTGAGACCGCTAAAGTCTGCCGCGCGTGGCGCACTCGAGACTCGGGAAGGTGGTCGTGCTTGCCGTACTCGCGATCGCGTGCGATCGACCGGCCCCACCGAGTCTGCAACGTCCGTGGGCGGACGCGAATCTCGAGCCCGTGACCGTTGCCGGCGTGACGTTGCGTGCTCGTCGCTTCGACGCAACGACAGGCGAACAGCGCGTACCGCTCGGGATCTTGCCGTCGGGGGACCTCTGGTTCGAAACCGTCGTCGAAGGTGATGACACAGGGCACGTCGCGATCACCGTTGCGGACGACACGACGACGGCGCCCTGCGAAGCAACGGGCTCTGCTCGCTGGCAACGCTGCCGCTTCAACCTCGCGCCCTCCGAAAAAGCACGAAGCTTGAGCATCAGACGCTCGGGCTCCACGGAGGGACGCGTCGTCGTCTCTGCACCGCTCGTGCGCTCGGGGCCACCGTCGACATCTCTCGTCATCGTCGTCCTGACCGACACGCTGCGTGCCGACTGCCTCACCACGTATCGTCCGGGTATGCCTCTCGGCACGGAAATCGACCGCCTCGCGCGCGATGGCGTGGTCTTCGAGCGCGCAATCTCGAGCTCGTCCTGGACCCGCACGGCCATCGCGACGTTGTTCACCGGCCTCGATGCCGCCACACACGCGGTCCTGGAACGGGACGACAAACTCCCGACGGGACTCGACGGCCTACCCCAAGAGCTCCGCCGTGCCGGTTACGAAACGCTCGCCTGGTCGAGCAATCCGAACGTCCTGCCACTCTGGGGCTTCGACGTAGGCTTCGATGCCTTCGCCGACGCGGGCGCAACGGCCTGGCCGAAAGACAAGGCCGACGCCTCGGTGGTGCTGGGAGCCGTGCGTGCGACGCTCGCCGCACGGCCATCCGCGCCAGCGTTCCTCTACGTGCACCTCATGGACCCCCACGCACCCTATCGACCCGAACCTGCGGATCTCGACGCGGTCGAAAAGGACGGGACACTCGGCGCGACCTTCCCCGGCACCGTGTCCAACGCTGGTGCGCAGAGCGATTACCGTGCCTACCTCGCCGAGATCCGCGGCATGGACCGTGAGCTCGGCGCGTTCTTCGACGATCTGCGAACGCGCCACCTCTACGACGACGCGATCATCCTCGTATTGGCGGACCATGGCGAGGAGTTCCTCGACCACGGCGGCATGCGCCACGGGAAGACACTTTATCAGGAGATGCTGCACGTACCCGTCGTGCTGAAGCTCGCACACGGCGCGCTCGCCGGAACCCGAGTCGCCGCGCCGGTGGGTATGGCGGATCTCGCGCCGACTGTACTCGGCATGCTCGGCCTCCCACCCCTTCCCAGCGCGGACGGTCGTAACCTCTGGGATGCAGGCATTCAGCGCCTCCGCGACGAGTCAGCGCCTCAGTCCGCTCTGCTCAAAATGGATACCCATCACAAGGCGGCGCTGGTGGATGAAACGCGGAAGCTGATTCTCGACTACCGAGCGACTGAACAGCTCTTCGACCTCTCCGTCGACCCACGTGAGCAGCGCGATTTGCTACCGGGGGCTGGGACGGAGGCAGCATCGCTGCGGAATGCGCTCGACGCGCGCATCGCCCGTCACGAGGCCGGCTGGCATGTGCGCGTATGCGGCGCCGATCGCACCGAACGGCTGCGTTTTCGGCTGGAAGTGCCGGGCATTGCGCGCGGAGCCCTGCTCGAGGACGGCGACACGCTTCAGGAGCTTGCGACGCATGACGGCCGGACCGAGCTCCGGGCGGAATTCGACCTTTCCCCTCGGCCGAGCGAGCGCGTGTTGCGGAACGGCGTATGGAAGGGACTGCGGGCCGACGAGGACGAGATCGTGGTGACTTCGGGGGAGAGCGATCGCCTCGTGGTGCACACGATCGGCGACACGCGTTTCTCATTTGCGGCTGGCACCAGCGACGCTGCTGCGCCAGCGACGGAGTTCACTGCCCAGGCCAGCACCGCCGCGTTTCAGATACGTCCATCGGATGACGTCCGCTGCCGGCCGCAGCCAGCCGCGGACGCCATTCTGCCGCCGCCGGCTCCCGATCCCTACGTCCGCGTGTGGTATGTCGTCCCGACCGAGCAGGTCGGCGCGAATCAAGTCGATCCCACCATGCAGGAGCGCCTGCGTGCACTCGGGTACCAGCGATGAGGCCCCCGCCGCGTGCCTGGCACGCTGGCCTCGGAGCACTGATTGTCGCCGTGCTCACCGCCGGTCTGTACTGGCCCGCCGAGCGCGGCGAGTTCGTCTGGGACGACATGGGCCTGCTCGGCGCCAACAATCACTCCGTCGACGAGTGGTCGGACGCGATCGCTGGGTTCAGCCGGCCGGTGCTCGCCAACGTGGGCGTCGGCTAC
>JBDSJB010000685.1:0-7036 GCA_039917665.1 Binatia bacterium | reverse complement strand
TGCTGCCGATTCAGCTCGTCTCGCTCTCCGGCATCGGCGTGTCCTTGGTCGGCACCGGCTTCGGCGTCTATCTCCTCTTCCGCCGCCTCACGCACGGTCCTGAGAGCGGCGGCCTCTTCACCCTCTTTGCGATCCTGTTCGTGTTCCTCGGCCTGCTGATCTTCGCGGTGGGCCTGGTCGGCGAGTACGTCGGCCGCATCTATGCCGAGGTGCGGCGCCGCCCGTCGTACGTGGTGCGGGCGGTGTACGGCGCTTCACGAGCCGGCGCCGGACATGACCCGTCACGGGAACGCGCCGTGTACGACTCGTCGCGAGACCGCGCATGTCCATCGTCGTGATGGCGTATCAGGACATCGGCTGGGTCTGCCTCGACGAGCTGCTCGCACTCGGCGCCGACGTCGCCGCGGTCGTGACCCATCGCGACGATCCCGGCGAGGAGATCTGGTTCCGTTCCGTCGCGGCGCGCGCCCGTGCTGCGGACATCGAGGTGCTCCAGCCGTCCGACATGAACGCTGCCGACGTCGTCGAGCGGATCACGGCGCTCTCGCCCGAGCTCGTCTTCTCGTTCTACCTGCGCCAGGTCCTGAAGCCGGCGCTCCTCGCGATCCCGTCCCGCGGCGCGCTCAACCTCCACGGCTCGCTGCTGCCGCGCTACCGCGGACGATGCCCGGTGAATTGGGTCCTGGTGCACGGCGAGACGGAGACCGGAGTCACGCTGCACTACATGGACCCGAAGCCGGACACGGGCGACATCGTGGCCCAGCGTTGCGTTCCGATCGCGGAGGACGATACCGCGCTCACGCTCAACCGGAAGCTCGGCGACGCCGCCCGCGAGCTCCTCCGCGCGACGTTTCCCGCGCTCCTCGCCGGGACGGCCCCGCGCGTCCCCCAGGATCACACGCACGCGACGACGTTCGGCGGTCGTCGGCCGGAGGACGGCCGCCTGGCGTGGCAACATCCAGCCCGCGAGCTCTACGACCTCGTGCGTGCCGTCACGCACCCCTACCCGGGCGCCTTCACGACATGGGCCGAGGCGCAGCTCTTCGTGTGGCAGGCGAAGGCTCTCGACGTGCCGGCGAACGCAGACCCGGGACACGTCATCGCGATCACACCCGACGGGATCGTCGTCAGCACGGGCGACGGGGGTCTGCTGCTCGAGCAGGTCGAGCTCGCGGGTGGAAACGAAGAGCGCGCCGCCGACTTCGCGCGCCGCCACGGCATCCGCGCCGGCGACCGGCTCGGAGACGCCGCGTGCTGACGGTGCTGATCACGGGAGGCGGAGGATTTCTCGGCTCGCATCTGGCCGATGCCTTCCTGGCGCGGGGCGACGCCGTCATCGCGCTCGACACGGGATCGCAGAAGAAGGTTCGCCATCTGCTGAATCACCCGCGCTTCCGCCTCGTCGTCGACTCGGTGATGAACCCCGACATCCTCGATGCGCTGACCGCGCGTGCCGACCTCGTCTACCACCTTGCCGGCATCGTCGGCGTCGAGCACTACGTCGGCGATCCCTACGAGGTGCTGAACGTCAACATCAACGGCACGCAGAACGTGCTGCGCGCCGCGCTCAAGCACGGCCGCCGCGTCGTCTTCACGTCGACGTCGGAGGTGTACGGGAAGAACCCCGCCGTCCCCTGGCGCGAGGATGCCGATCGCGTGCTCGGACCGAGCACCATCGACCGCTGGTGCTACTCGACCTCGAAAGCCGCCGGCGAGCACTTCTGCCTGGCCTTTCGCCGCCTCGGGCTGCCAGTCACGATCCTCCGCTACTTCAACGTCTACGGTCCGCGTCTCGACCAGCTCGACGTCGGCCGCGTCATCACGATCTTCATGGGCCAGCTGCTCCGCGGCGAGCCGCTCACCGTCATCGGTGACGGCAACCAGACCCGCTGCTTCACGTACGTCGACGACGCCGTCACCGCGACGATCGCCGCCGGCGTCACGGCAGCGGCCGAAGGTCAGATCATCAACGTCGGCTCCGACGTCGAGACGTCGATTCGCGAGCTCGCCGAGCGGATGATCGCGATCGGCGGCGGCACCTCGACGCTGCGCTTCGTCGCGCAGGAAACCGTGTACGGCAACAGCTACGAGGACCTCGCCCGTCGCGTTCCCGACGTGACCCGGATGGCGGAGATCCTCGGCTCGCGGGCGACGACGTCGCTCGACGACGGGCTCGCGCGGACGATCGGTTGGTTCCGGGGCGAGCCGCGCGACGGGACACCGGTCGGAACGTGAGCGGCGCGGAGCCACCCCGCGTCGCCCTGAAAGTCGACATCGACACGCACGATGGGCTCCGCGTTGGTGTCCCGGTAATCCGGGAGCGTCTGGCGGCCCACGGCATTCGCGCGTCCTTCTTCGTCGTCTGCGGGCCCGACACGATGGGCCGTCGCCTGCACCGCCTGCTTCGACCACGCTTCGTCATGAAGCTGATTCGAACGCGTGCACCGTCCGTCTATGGATGGCGGACGCTACTCTCGGGAACGCTTCTGCCCGCCCGTCCGATCGCCGCGGCGTTTCCCGAGATGCTCCGCGCGCTCGTCCGCGAGGGTCACGAGGTCGCCGTACACGGCCACGACCACGCCCTCTGGCAGGATCGGCTGCCCGCGCTCGATGCCGCGGCCGTCGTGGCCCAAGTCGCACGCGCGCGGGCCGTCTACCGCGAGGCGCTCGGCGCGGAGCCACACGCCTTCGCGGCACCCGGTTGGCGGTGTACCGCCGCGAGCCTCGCCGCCGTCGACGACGCCGGCTTTGACTACCGAAGCGACACCCGCGGCACCGCCCCGTATCGCCCGGCCGTCGACGGTCGTGTCTTTCGCGCTCCGGAGCTCCCGACGACGCTGCCGACGCTCGACGAGACGTACGGCGTCGTCGGCCGCAACCCCGCGTCGCTGGCCGACGATCTCGTGGCTCGCCTCAGGCCCGGCACGCTCGAGGTCCACACGATCCACGCCGAGCTCGAAGGCGGCCTGCACGCCGACGTGCTGGACGCGTTTCTCGCGCGCACGGTCGGGCGCGTCCGCTTCGTCCGCCTCTGCGACGAGGCCGCCGCGCTCGACGTCGCCGCGCTCCCGATCTGCGAGGTGCGCGACGGGACCCTGCCGGGGCGTCCTCTTCCCGTCGCGGTGCAGCAGCCGCCGGACGCACGCTGACGAGAGATTACCTGTGCCAGGTGTGTCCGCTAGCAGGCTCGGCGTGCGGCAACCCCGAGCGAGCGCATGAAGGCCACGAGCGTCGCCGCGCGCGTCTTCGTCGCGCTCCTGGCTGGTCTCACGGGCCGGCGTCCTCCTCGACGTCGCGGTTCGAATTTGGAACCCCACCCCACCGACTCAAGTCGTCCGTCTCCTGGATCAGCCGCAACCGTTTCGGCCATCCCTGCGTCGTGGCGAACCCGTCTGGAAAGCCAGCGGGGATCGGGAGCACACGAGCTGCGCCGAACAGTTTCCCGATCGGGCGCGCATTCTGGTCTTTGGCGACTCGATCACTTACGGCATCGGTCTCGCCGCTACCGAGGTGTTCACGGCGCTGCTCGAAGAGCAGCGCAATGCGGGGCGTGTCCCGTCCGGCGTCTGCGTCATGAATTTCGCCCAGCCGGGATTCGGCTTCACACAATCCTTCGCCGTCGCACAGGACGAGATTCCTCGCCGGAAACCAGCGCTCGTGCTCTGGGAGAGTCACGGCGACGTTCGCGAGTACGTCATGTTCGACGAGGCGGCCTACCTGGTGAATCCGCCCTACGTCGGCGCGTTGGCGAGACTGGCCGTGCGGCCCGATGGGTCGATGGGCTTCAACGGTCTTCCGGCAGGATTGAATCACTGGCTGTTCGACCACTCGCGCGCGTACGAAATGCTCGCGCTCCGTTGGGGCCAGGTCGAACCGGCCAGGCCTTCGTTCGATGAGCGCTATCGACGACTGAAAGCGCTGGTCGACACAGCGGGAGTCAAGCTCGCCATCTATGTCGCGACGGCACTCGATCGCCCGTTGTCGGAATTGGCGCGTGACACTGGCTCGCTGCCCGGGGACGTCGAAGAGCTCGCGCAACGGAACGATGTGCCGACGTACCTTCTCCCGCGTGAGCGCATCGACGAGGATTATCTCGCGCTACGCCTGGACCAGTGGTGCCACTTCAACGCCGTCGGTCACCAAGCGCTGGCCAAGCGGTTCGAGGACATCGTGCTCGGTGCGCTGCCGGGCGGTGCCCACACCGGCGATGCGACCCCTCGCTCGTAGCATCGGCGCGTCCGCCGTGCTGACGCGTCAGGACGAGACGCGTCGATAGACCGCGTCCGTCGCGACGGCCGCGCGCTCCCAAGTGTAGATGCGCGCTCGTGCGAGACCGCGGCTCCGGCGTTGGTGGATCTCGGCTCCCCCGCGCAGCAGCGCCGCGAGCGCCGCGCTGACGGCCGCTTCGTCATCGGGATCGACCAAGAGGGCCGTGTCACCTACCACCTCGGGAAAGCTCGTCCGGTTGGCGCACACCAGCGGAGCCCCGCACGCCAACGCTTCGAGCGCCGGGAGACCGAAGCCTTCGCGGCTCGAAAGATTGGCCACCGCGGTCGCCAGCGTGTAGAGCGCCGGCAGATCCTCCTCGGCGACCACGCCGAGGTGCCGGATCCGAGCGGCGACGGGGCTCGCCGCGATGGCTCGTTCGAGCTCGGCGTTCTTCCATCCCGGCGGCCCCGCGAAGACGAGCTCCGCGTCGCCACGATCGCTGTCGGTCAGCGCACCGAACGCTCGCACGAGTCGATCGAGGTTCTTCCGCGGGCTCGCAATGCCGACGAAGAGCACGAAGCGCGCCGGCAACCGGTGGCGGACGCGGACGCGGTCCAACACCGCGGGATCGGCCACCGGCGCGAAGTGGGCGTCGACGCCGTTCGGAATCGTCACGACGCGCTCGGGCGGAAACCCGAAATGCTCGAGGACCTCGCTCCGCGTGAAATCGGAGACGGTGATGATCGCGTCGGCGCGGCGCGCCGCGCGCGGCAGAACGGCACGCCAGTACGCCGCCGCCGAGCGCGAGATGGCCTCGGGCGTCTGGAGCGGAATCAGATCGTGCAGCGTGAGCACGTAGGGACGCGGCGCCGCCACCATGCCGGCAAAGATCGGCGTGTGCACGACGTCGAGCCGCGCCCGCCGCATGAGCATCGGCCAGTACGTCTGGTCCTGGAGGAGCACCTTCAAGATGAAGCGCGGCAGCGTCGCGACGGCGCGCGCCTCCATCCCCGTCGGCACCAACCGCGGTCCATAGGTGCGCTCGATGAATGCCACCATCTCCGGTGGCTTCGGCAAACCGGCGAGAGCGGCAAGCAGGCTCCTCGCGTGGCGCTCGTAGCCGCCCATCGGGGCTTTGAGGCACGTGAGGTCGAATCCCACCCTCATCGCCGCGATCTCACCAATGCGCGTCTAGCGTGTTTCGGTAGCGAAACCAAAAACGCGAAGCGAGCTCCGTCGTGTGCAGCGCGTCGCAATCGCGCGGGAGGGACACGATCCTGCTCTCGCCGCCCGGCAGCGCCTCGACTCCGGCCGCCGGGGCCGGTAGATCGCGCTCGTGGGGAGCGAGTCGAGGGACGGCGCGAGCGGAACGCCGGCGCGGACGTCACTGCCCCTCGCCTCCGCAGGTATGGCCGCCACCCTCGGTCTCATCGAGGCGGCATGCCTCCTGTGGCGCTACCCACACACCGACATCCGCGACGGTTTGTTGGTGATCCTCTACGGCGCGCTCGGCTACGCGCTCGCCGCCGCCGTGGTCGCGCGCTTGTGGATGTTGGTGCGGCCGGCGCGCTGGGCGTCGTCGTCCGACGCCGCCGCGATCGGCATCGCGGTCGCGACGCTGCTCTCGTTGCACCAGCTGCTGGCATTGGTCCTCCGTCACGATGCCAGCCTCGCGTGGCTGATTCCTGGCTGCGTGCTCGCCGGGGCAGCCGGCGGCGGCGTCACGAGCGTGCTCGCGGCGCACGTCTCCTTTCTCCGCAGTCGGGCGCTCTGGCGGAGCGCCGCCGTTCTCGCTGTGGCAAGCGGCCTCGCGCTCGCCATCACGGCCGAGGTCGGAGAGCGCCGTGTCGGCGCGACCTTGCCGGGCGACGCCCGCGCGCCCGCACCCGGCGATGCGCGCCCGAACGTGCTCCTGATCTCGATCGACACCCTCCGGGCCGATCACCTCGGCGCCTACGGACGGCGGCCGAGCCACACGCCGTCGCTCGATGGGTTCGCTGCCGGCGGGGCGCTCTTCGAGCGTGCCGCCTCGCCGATCCCGCTCACGGGTCCGTCGCACACGACCATGCTGACCGGCGTCTATCCGGCTCGTCATGGCGCTCGCAGCAATGGAGTCCCCCTCCGACGCGGCGTCGTCACGGTCCCCGAGCTGCTCGGGCGCGCCGGCTACCGCACCGCGGCCTTCGTCAGCGGATGGCCGCTCAAGAACGACGCCTCGGGCCTCGCCTCCCACTTCCGCCATTACGACGAGGACTTCGCCCTCTCGCGCCTGTTGCCGAGCGCGGCGCTCCGCCTGCCGCCGCTGGCGCTGCCCTCGCGCGCGCTTCGCATGGCGCTCGGGATCCGACTCGATCCGCAGGAGCGCGAAGGCGAACGCACCGTCGGCCAAGCGCTCGCCTGGCTCGGACGCGCCGACCCGCGGCCGTTCTTCGCGTTCGTCCATCTCTACGAGCCGCACAATCCCTACGCGCCGCCGCGGCACTACCGCGAGCTCCTCGATCCCGCGTACACGGGCAGCATCGAGCGCTTCGATCCCTTCACGCTCGGCCCGCAGGGATTCGACCGCGTGACGCGGGATCCGAGCGAGGTCACGCATGTCGCGCGGCTCTATGAGGCCGAGGTCGCCTGGGTCGACGCACTGATCGGCACGGTGCTCGACGGACTCGCCGCCCAGGGAGTCGCCGACTCGACCCTCGTCACCGTGACCGCCGACCACGGCGAGAGCATGACCGAACACGGCGAAAAGTTCG
Organism: Binatia bacterium; assembly: GCA_039917665.1. Taxonomy (GTDB): domain Bacteria; phylum Desulfobacterota; class Binatia; order UTPRO1; family UTPRO1; genus UTPRO1. The sequence continues at coordinate 77 of JBDSJB010000685.1, read as the reverse complement.
GGCACAGTGACTATCTCTACGAGACCATGACGCACGTTCCGCTGCTCCTGCGTTTTCCGCAGGGTCGCTTCGCGGGC
>JBDSJB010000684.1:0-3164 GCA_039917665.1 Binatia bacterium | reverse complement strand
ACGCGCGACGACGGGATCTGGATCAGCTGATCCATGCCCTCGCGAAGCTCGCGCTCGAACGCGGCGTTGGTGGTGCGGCAGTAGTTGTTGGGATCCTGGTCGCCGCTGCAGCCGTTGCCCGTCTTGTTCTCGGTGTTGCTGCAGAGGTCGTTGTGCCCCATGAAGACCGTGACGTAGCGCGGGCCGGCCGCGCCGCTCAGGTTCGCGCGCGCCGTCGCCGACTGCGCCGCGAAGTCGCCGCGCATGGTGCCGCCGCTCGCGGCGTCGTTCAGGTTGATGATCTCGCCGGGTTTGGCGCACTCGAGGCGCTCGGCGTGGCTGAAGGTGGAGTCGCTGCCACTCGAGCAATAACTCGTGCCGTGGTTGTCGCCGGTCGCAAAGTTGAAGGCGACCTGGTCGCCGTACGCGCACGAGTTGGCGTTGAAGCCGCGCGTGATGCTGTCGCCGATTGCGTCGATCGACTCGGCGAGGATGCCGTCGGTGAACGTCGTCTCGGCGCTGAAGCCCGACGACTGTCCCGTCGCGATCAGGAGAAAGCTCGCGTGGTAGTGATGCCATTCGACCTGGAACGTGTCGTCGAGAATGTCGCCGTCGGCGTTCGCGACGGTGATGAACACGCGGTCGTCGAACGTACCGGGCGTCTGCTGCAGCACGAGCTCGACGGTTTCGAAGGGCTCCCAGCCGGAGCCGAACATGATGACGGTCTCGCCGGGTGTGTAGTCGTCCTTGTCGGTCTCGATACTGGCGGCGTGCGCCAACGCGCCGGTGCCGAGCACCAATGTCAGGATCAAGAGATAGAGCGACCGTCGAAGATTCATGCGTGGGGCCTCGTGCGTTGGAGACGCGAATCGGGCGAGCCGGAAGGCGGCGTCGCGGGCTCCTGCGTGTAACACGAGGCCCGCCGACTCTGTCAATTCATTTCGGCCGGTTCCGGGCCGGTCCGGCCCGTCGGCTCAGGTGGCGCGGACCGAGCGGGCGAGGCTCGCGAGCACGGTCAGCAGCTCGGCGGGATCGAGCGGCTTCGGGACGTGCGCGTCGAACCCCGCCGAAAGCAGGCGGATCTTGTCGGTGCGGCCCGCGTAGGCGGTGAGGGCGACGGCGGGGACGCGCGCGGCGTCGCCGGCCTCCGTGCGCCAGCGCGCAATGAAGGCATAGCCGTCCTCACCCGGCATGCCGACGTCGCTCACGATCAGGGTTGGGCGCCACTGGCCCAGGAGCGCGCGCGCGGCCGCGGCCGAGTGGGCTTGCCGCACCTCGGCGCCTTGGGAGGTCAGCAGCTCGGCGACGACCTCGCTGGCATCGGCCTCGTCGTCGACGATGAGAATGCGCGTCCCGTCGAGACGGGGGAGGATCGTGTCGTCGACGGGGCCGTCGGTGGGATGGCGCCGGGTGTCGTTCTCTTTCGTCCGGGTCACCATGAACGGCAGCTTCACCGTGAAGACGGAGCCGCGTCCGCGCCCGGCACTCTCCGCGACGACGCTGCCGCCGTGAGCCTCGACGATGTGGCGAACGATCGCGAGGCCGAGGCCGAGCCCGCTCTGCGCTCGTGTCGTCGACGCGTCGGCTTGCCGGAAGCGCTCGAAGACGTACGGGACGAAGTCGGGCTCCATGCCGTCGCCGGTGTCGGACACCACGATCTCGACGTGCGAATGGACGCGTTGAAGCCCGAGCTGGACGCGCCCGCCCTTCGGCGTGAACTTGACCGCGTTGGCGAGCAGGTTCCACACGACTTGCTGCAGGCGCCCGTCGTCGCCGAGCACCGCGCCCGCTTCGGAGTCGAGGATGACCTGCAGGCGAAGTCCCTTGGCGTCCGCCGACGGCCGGATCACCTCGATCGCGCGCTCGAGGATCGGTGCGAGCGACACGGGCCGCACCTCGAGGCGCATCTTGCCGGCCATGATGCGCGACACGTCGAGCAGATCCTCGATCAACTGGGCCTGCGTGCGGGCCGAGCGCTCGATCACCTCGTACGCGTGGTGAGTGCGGGTGTCGTCGAGCAGGCCTTCGCGCAGCATGCGGGCCCAAGCGAGGATCGGCGAGAGCGGCGTCCGGAGCTCGTGGGAGACGGTCGCGAGGAACTCGTCCTTGGCGCGATTGGCGGACTCGGCATCCTGGCGGGCGCGATCGGTGAAGGCGAGCACCTGCTCGCGCTCGGCCTCGACTTGTTTCCGCTCGGAGATGTCGACGAGCGAGATCATGACGCGCGCGAGGGACGTCTCGTGACCGGGCAGCGGGCTCATCTGCACGAGGGTGGCGCGGCGCTCGCCGTCCGCCGTGATCAGCGTCTGCTCGATGCGAGACCGGCCGCCGTGGAGCGCGAGCTCGATGACGGCGCGCGCGCTGGCGTCGCTCGCCTCCAAGGCGATGAACGTGCCGACGTCGATCTCGAGCGGCCTGGCGTCCCGCAATCCGAGCATGTCGAGCGCGACACGATTGATGTTGAGGACGCGCAGGCGCCGGACGCAATTCCAGAGCTCGTCCCTATGGGCCGCGAAGTACGCGGGCAGCCCCGCCGCGTCGGGAGACAATGCCAACAGGTGGCGTTTCACGTCGCTCCAATCCTCCTCCAGGAGCGCGATCGGCGAGTCCTCGAAGAGCGCGCGATAGCGGCTCTCGCTCTCGCGGAGCGCCTCGCGCGTTCGTCGGCTCTCGCTCATGTCGAGGACGAACGTCACGCCCCGCGAGCCGGTCGGGTCGAGCGCGACGCCGCCGCAAAAGATCGGGACGCGGGAGCCGTCGGGGCGGAGGATGGCCGAGTCGAAGGGGTCGCACTCGCCGCGCGCCTGGATCTGCTCGCGCGCCACGAGGTGCAGCGGCAGGCAATCCGGGGCGACCAGCGCCTGCCAGTTGAGCTGCCCGTCTCGGAGATCGCCACGGGTGCGGCCCGCGATCGCGAAGAACGCGTCGTTGGCGTCGTCGATGCCGCCATCCGTATGCCAGAAGAGGATGCCGATGATGCTCGATTCGAAGAGGCGGCGCGCGCGGGTGTCGCTGCGCTCGACGGCGGCGAGGCTCTCGGCCGCGGTCCAGCGGCTGTGGTGCAGATGCTCGGCCCCCAGCGCGACGACGACGTTCATGATGACGAAGAATGCCAGCGCCACCCAATAGGTGAGGCCGCTGATCGCCATCGGGTCGGAGCCGGGGAGCGGGAACGAGGCGATCAC
>JBDSJB010000683.1:0-4308 GCA_039917665.1 Binatia bacterium | reverse complement strand
CTGCAGACCGCCGAGCCGCGACTGCGTGTACTTGGCGGCCGCCTTCTGGATGCCGGAGGCGCACTTCACCAGCGCCTTGCCGCGCGCGGCGTCGCCGACGCCCTGCCCGCCACCGCTCGCACCGGGCGAGAGGAAGCAGCTCGAGAGGTTGGACGCATTCACGCCGGCAAGCGTCAGGAGCTCGCGGGCACGCGGATTCTCCTGCGACACGAGCTGCGCGGCCTGGCAGAGATGACGTTTGTTGACGCAGCGGGCGACGCCGGTCGCGTCGTCGGCCCCGAACGCGAAATACGGGCTCGCCTCGCAGGTACTCTGCTCGTCACGGAAGCCCAAGCCAGCAGGGTGCACGATGTCGGCACCCGCGACCGGCGGGTCGCCGCAGGCCTTCTCGACCTTGGCCTCGAGCTTGTCGAAGAGCGTCGTGATTGCGGCGCTCACCTTCTGGCAGCCGGTGCTCGCCTTCGCGAGACAGCCCGCGTCGCCGGGCTTGGTCTCGACGCACGCCAGCATCTGCTGCAGACAGGCCCGCAAGAGCTTCTGCTCCTTCGCAACCACGCCGCTGCCCTGCTTCGCGACCGTCGCCTGGCACTTCGCGACCGCCTTCGCGCGCGCCGGCAACGAGACCCCCTCACCGAAGCCGTTCACGTACGGCCGCGGACAGTCCGGATCGGCACGATCGACGAGACCGTCGCCGTCGTCGTCGCGGCAGTTGTCACAGTTCTCGACGCCGACGACGTTGGTCGGCGTCGGCGCGGGCGTCTCGCCCGGCTGCAGCGTGCGGATCGGAGTAGCCGTCGGCAGCGGGGTCGGCGTCGCCGACGCGACCGGCGCCGGACCCCCGCTCGCCGCTACGCAATTCGAGAACTCCGACGTGTTGCCGAGCGAGTCGGTCGCGGTCGCGGTCACGACGTAGCCGCTCGGGATCGGCACCGCGAGGTTCACCGTGACCGCGTTGCCGTCGGCCGAGCGGTTGGCCTCGCCCAGGAAGATCTGCCCCTCGCCGTTGGTGCCGCCCGCATCGCATGCGGCATTGGCGAAGAACTGCAGCCGATACGGCTGGCCGCTCGCCGGCCCTTGGGTCAGGGCCTGCGCGTTCACCGTGGAGGTGCTGGCGTTCGACGTCGCGCTCGTGAGGACGGGCCAGTTGAGCAAGTCGTTGGCGCCGCTGTCACCGTCGCCGGCGTCGTTCGGCGTCACGCCGTCGCCGAAGCCGGAGCTCCCGATGTCGATGCCGCGGCTGGTGTTGGAGAAGATGCGGTTCGACAGGATGCGGTTCTGATTCGAACGCAGCGTGCCGCTGGTGCAGCTGGGACACGTCGGGATGAGGTTCACGACCACGCCCGGACCGCCGTTGAACGCGACGACGTTGGCCTCCCCGTTCGCCGTGCCGCCGACGTTCGCGTCGAAGACGTTGTCGAGGCGGACGCCGGGGCCGCCGTTGCCGAGCGCGCGCCCGAACAGGTCGAGGCCGATCGTGTTGCCCTGGACGAGGTGGCCGCTCGTCGAGCGGTGGGCGCCGAGCCGGAAGAACACTCCGTAGTCGCTGCCGGACACGATGTTGCCGTTCCCGGCCGAGCCGAGGACGATGCTGTCGGCGTCGAGGCTGACGACGCCATAGCCGAACCCTTCGTTGAAGCTCTTCGTACCCGAGACGTCGAGGCCGACCCGGTTGCGGAGGATTTCGTTGCCGTCGGCTGACGCGCCCTGCTCCACGATCGAGATCTGGTCGGCGCTGTTGCCGGCAACGAGGTTGCCGGCACCAGGATCGGTGCCGCCGACGGTGTTGTTCGCGCTGTTCAGCAGGACGCCGTACTGATTCGGGAGCGCGTTGTAGCCGCTCGCGTCGAGGCCGATGTAGTTGCCGGCAAACGTGTTGTTGCCGGCGCTGTTCGAGATGAACGTCCCGACGGCCGCGTGGAAGAAGAACGAAATCTTGTTGCCGGAGACGACGTTCCGCGCCTGTGTCGTCGTGCCGCCGATCAAGTTGTTCTGCCCGAACGACACCGTGATGCCGCTCTGCCCGTTCGGACGCGCCTGCGTGCCGAGCGCGTCGGTGCCGACGTAGTTGCCCTCGACGATGCAGTTGTTGCCGCCCGCGATGTCGATGGCGCAGCCGCAGAACTGCTCGCCGTTCTCTCGCAGCGCCGGCCAGTCGCTGACGACGAGGCCGCGCACCACGCTGTTCGAAGCCGCGAGGAGCAGCCCGACCTTGTCGTCGACGAGCGCACCGCCGTTCAGCTCGATCACCGGGCGATCGACGAAGCCCGGCTGCGTCCGGCCGTCGATCGTCACCGGCTCGGTGATCACGGGATACTCCGTGCCCTTCGGTTGGATCAGCCACGTCCCCGTCGACGGCTGGAAGCCGGGATCGCTGGTCGGGATCGCGAACTCGATGAGGTCGGCGTCGGGGGTCGCGTTGGCAGCGACGATCGCCTCGCGGAGCGAGCAGGACGCTTCGCAGCCGCCGTTCTCGTCCTTGGTGGTCGTGACGACGAACGTCGCGGCCGCGCGCGAGATCAGCACCTCGGGCGCCGAGAGCCCGGGACGCAGCACCACGAGATCGGCAATCGCATCGGCGTTGAGCCGCATACGGAGCACGGCGAGCGCGTCGGCGGGCGGCGTCAGCACGGCCGGCTTGGAAGGATTCTCGAGGGCGTGCTTCGCCGCCGCGGACGGCCGGTAGCCCATTGTCTCGCCGTTCGGGAGCGCCATACGGAAGACGTCGGGCGCAGCCGCGAGCGCCGTCGGGGCAATCGATTCGAGATGACGCGGGGCGAGCACCGCCGCGCGGCTCCGCGCCGTCGCGACCATGGCGGCATCGATCGGCTCCGCCGCAGCGAGCGTGCCGTCGCCGATCCCGAGCAGGAGCGCGGCCGATCCCAGCGTCGGCTCGGTGACCACGTCCTTGAGCCCGTCACCATCGAGATCGGCGACTGTCAGCGTCGCCACCCGACCCGCCACGGTCGCGAGCGTTCGCGCCGCCGCAAACGGCGTCGCCGACACCGCGCGCGCCGCACCCGGCGTCGGATACACCGCCTCCGCGTCGCCGGGGTACACGACGAGCGTCGTCTCGTTGCCGGCCGCATACGCCACGATCAAATCGGGCATGCCGTCGCCGTCGAGATCCGCCGATGCGAGCGCCGTCGGGAGGCCACCAGCCGGCCCCGCAGCCGCAAGCGGCACCACGTCGGGCGCGAGCATGGCCGCATCGACCGACGGTGGATCATTCAGCAGCGCAACAAGGAGGGTAAACGCAAAGACGAGGGCGGGAAGCATAGCGGGCATGCGACTGCTCCTAGGCAAGAGGGTCCGCTCTCTTACGACGAAACCGCCGACGCCAAAAGCGCGCCGTGTGGCGCGACCGCTCGCGGCCAGCGCCGAAAACTACCGAGTCACGCCCTGTCGGTGCGGCGCGCGACCAAGCGACGGCGAGCCGGCGTTTATGGCCACGACCTCCGCGCGGAGCGCGGCCGAGCGACAGCGAGCCTGGGGTCCGCGCACGGCGCGCTGTGCCGCGCCGTGCGAAGCGGGAGGGAATCCCCCTTGCTCAATCGACCGGCAAGGCCGGAGGACCCGCCGACGGCCCCCACCCTCGGCGCGTACCCCCGGCCCCCACCTAAATAGTCGCGCTCACCGCGTCTTCCCGCGCCGTCGGCTCCGGCCGCGCCGCGAGCGGCGTGTAGCTCCGCGCCCCTTCGCCGACATAGAGCTGCCGCGGCCGCACGATGCGCTGCTCCGGATCGCGGATGAACTCCGCCCAGTGCGCCAGCCACCCCGCCGTCCGCGCGATCGCGAATAGCACTGGGAACATCGTCGGGGGCAAGCCCATCGCCTGGTAGATCAGCCCCGAATAGAAATCGAGGTTGGGGTAGAGCTTCCGCGAGACGAAATAGTCGTCGTCGAGCGCGAGGCGTTCGAGCTCGAGGGCGACGTCGATCAACGGGTTCTTGCCCGTCACCTCGAAAACCTTGAGCGCGAGCTTTTTGATGAGCTGCGCGCGCGGATCGTAGTTCTTGTAGATGCGGTGGCCGAAGCCGGCGAGGCGGCGCTCACCCGATTTGCAGGTGGCGAGGAACGCGGGGATGCGGTCGACCGAGCCGATCTCGGCGAGCATGCGGAGCGCCTCCTCGTTGGCGCCGCCGTGGCGCGGGCCGTAGAGCGCGGCGATGCCGGCGGCGACCGCCGAATAGGGATCGGCGTGCGCGCTCGCGACGCAGCGGACGGCGTTGGTGGAACAGTTCTGCTCGTGCTCGGCGTGCAGGATGAAAAGCACGTCGAGCGCGCGCTCGAGGACGGGGTTCGGCTCGT
>JBDSJB010000682.1:0-19346 GCA_039917665.1 Binatia bacterium | reverse complement strand
ACCAGCACGGGGTGCCCGTCGCCGCGCGCGGCGCGGCCAAGGAGCGGCAGTGCGGGCACGAGCGACGCGAATTCGAGCCAGGCGCGCCCTTCGAGGGCGAGCAGGAACGGTGAGGGCGGCGCTATGGGGGCTATGGGCTGGATCGCCTCGGTTTCGATCACGCGAAACCACCCGATCCGAACCGGCGCGATGAGTCAAGCGACGGCGCCCGCCGTGTGCGCCCTATCCGACCGGTACGCGCCTCCCCGCGCTGAGCTCGGCGGCGACCTCCGCCGGCACTTCGGTCGGGAGCGGGCGCGGGAGACGACGGAGACGCGCCGCCGTCAGCGGCGTTCTGTCGATCCGCGCGGCGGACGCGGCGCGTGCCGCGACGGCCGTGTCGGTCTCCGCTGCCGCGATCGCGGCCTTCAGCTCGTTGCTCGGCGTGTAGGCCGGCACGAGCGTCTGGATCGTCCGCATGACGGCGCCGACGTCGCTCGACGCCACGCCGTCCTCGATGCGGGGCAGCCACTCGGTGAGGAGCGGCGGCGGGCCCTGGGCGATGAGCACGCGAATGCGATCGTGCGGCGTCGTGGTGCGCTCCTCGCCGTCGGCGACGAGCTCCTCGTGTAGCTTCTCGCCGGGACGCAGCCCGGAGAACTCGATTGCGATGTCGTCGTCGGGCTCGAAACCGGAGAGGCGGATCATCTGGCGCGCCAGATCGACGATCTTCACGGGCTCGCCCATCTCGAGAATGAAGGTCTCGCCGCCGTCGCCGATCGTCGCGGCCTGCAGGATCAACTGCACGGCCTCGGGGATCGTCATGAAGTACCGTGTGACGTCGGGGTGCGTGACGGTGATCGGTCCGCCGCGCGCGATCTGCTCACGGAAGATCGGCACGACGCTGCCGTTCGAGCCGAGGACGTTGCCGAATCTCACGGCCGCGAACTGCGTCCGCCGGTCGGCCTGCATGTTCTGGAGATTCTGGACCACGAGCTCGGCCACGCGTTTCGTGACGCCCATGACGCTCGTCGGACGCACGGCTTTGTCGGTCGACACCAGCACGAACTGCTTCACGTCGTGCGCAACGGCCGCCCGCGCGACGTTGCAGGTGCCGAGCACGTTGTTGCGGACGGCTTCCAGCACGTTCATCTCGGCGAGCGGGACGTGCTTGTAGGCGGCCGCATGAAAAACCAAGTCGGGCCGTTCGGCGGTGAACACGCGCTCGAGCTGGTCGACCAGCAAGACGTCGCCGAGCACCGGCACCAGCGTCACGTCGGGAAAACGCGTCCGCAGCTCCATCTCGAGCACGAACATGCCGTTCTCGTGACGATCGTAGAGGACGAGGCGGGCGGGACCGTAGGCGGCGACTTGTCGACAGAGCTCCGACCCGATCGAACCGGCGGCGCCGGTCACGAGCACGGTCTGTCCCGCGACGAGGGCCGCGACGCGCGGCAGGTCGAGCCGCACGGCATCCCGTGCCAAAAGATCGCCGACCTTCACCTCGCGCATCTGCGTGTACATGACGCGGCCGTCGACCAGCTCGCCGAGCGTCGGCAGCACGCGATGACGCACGTGCGCCGTCGTGCAGTGTTGGACGACGCGCTTGATGACCGCGCCCGGCGCCTCCGGTAGCGCGATCAGCACTTCGCCGATCTCGTGCTTGGCGACCAGCGCCGGGAGATCGTCGATGCCGCCGAGAACCGGCGAGCCGCAGACGCGGAGTCCGATCTTGTGCGGATCGTCGTCGACGAACCCGACCACACCGACCCGCAGGCGTTGGCGCTGCTCGATCTCCTGCAGCAGCTTGATGCCGGCCGAGCCGGCGCCGACGATGATCGCGAGCGTCTCGATGCGCCGCACCTGGGGGCGCTCGCCGCGCTCGCGGGCGAGCCGGATGCCGATCCGGATCGCGCCCATGAGCGTGGTGCAGAGGAGCAGATCGAGCAGGAAGATCGACCGCGGGAACCCTCGGAGCCCGTGCGTGAAGACCATCACGGTCAGGAAGAACGAGGAGGCGAGGATGTTGCCGCGGACGATGTCCTCGATGTCGTGCACGCTCACGTGCCGCCACGAGCCGCCGAAGAGGCGGGCGACCCAGAAGCCGACGTGCTTACACGCCAAGAGGAGCGGCAACGTGACGATCATGAGCTCGATCCAGCGTGGCTGGGGTCGGAGATCGAACCGCAGCCAGAAGGCGAGCATGTAGGCGGTCGAGGCGATCGCGAGGTGGGTCGCGATGCTCACCGCGTGACGGTGGCGAACGAGAAAAGGCATCGGTCTCAGGCCCCGGTGGCTCCGTGCGAAAGCCGCGGTGCGGCGGCGGCTTCTGCGACGTCGGCCAGGACTTCGCGGAGCGCGCCGCACACCGTATCGACGGTGCTCTCCGTCATGAGGCCGTAGAAAGGGAGGGCGAGACAGGTCTCGCCCGCGGCCTCGGTGATCGGGAACTGGCCGGGTCGGAAGCCGTAGTCCTGCCGATAGAACGGTTGGAGGTGGATCGGCGGAAAGTACGGCCGTGACGGAATGCCACGCTCGCCGAGCGCGCGCATGACGTGCGAGCGGGTCGCGAGGTCGGCGAGGCGGATGACGTAGACGAACCAGCTCTCCGTCGTCGTCGTGGCCGACATGCGCGGCACCGTGACGCCTTCGACCTGGCGCAGCCGCTCGTCGTACCAGCCCGCGACGCGGGCGCGTTTGGCCAGGATCTCGTCGAAGCGCTCGACCTGCACCGCGCCGAGCGCGGCGCTCATCTCGTCGAGCCGGTAGTTGTAGCCGAGCCGCGTGTGGGCGAGCCATTCGTCGAAGACGTCGCGGCCCTGGTTGCGGAGGCTGCGCGTCAGATCGTTCCAACGCGAATCGTTGGTGACGATCATGCCGCCTTCGCCGGTCGTGATCTGTTTGTTGGGATAGAAGGCGAAGGTGCCGGCGTCGCCGAGGGTGCCGAGCGGGCGGCCCTTGTAGGCGCCGCCGATGGCCTCGCACGCGTCCTCGATCACGGCGAGCCCGTGGCGCTCGGCGATCGCGAGGATCGCGTCCATGTCGCAGGCTTGACCGAACACGTGGACCGGCAGCACCGCCTTCACGCGCTGGCCCGTCCGTCCGATCGCCTGCACGGCGCGCTCGAAGCGCTCCGGGTCGAGCGTCAGCGTCACGGGATCGATGTCGACGAAGACCGGCCGCGCCCGCACGTAGAGGATGCAGTTCGCCGACGCCACGAAGCTGAAGGGCGTGGTCACGACGACGTCGTCCTCGCCGACACCGGCGGCGAGGAGGCAGAGGTGCAGCGCGGACGTCCCGCTGTTGACCCCGATGCCGTAGCGCGCGCCGACCTTCGCCGCGAGCCGCTCCTCGAAGAGTTGCAGCCGCGGTCCGAGTGCCAGCGTGGAGCCGTCGAGCACTTCGAGCACGGCGGCGCGTTCGGCCGGACCGATGTCCGGCTCGCTCATGGCGATCTTCATGGTGGTCGTCGTTGCACTCATTCTGTCCCCCCTCTGCTTCCCCATGGTGGTGTTGCCGAGCCATGCCGGCGGTGCGATGCAGCCAGGCGATGGTTCCGCTCCTGCTTGCCGCGATGCTCTGGCACGCGCCGGCGACGCTGCGTGTCCCGAACGGCGAGAGCCGCACGCTCGAGCTGCCGGCCGTTGCCGGTCCCGCGCGTCTCGTGTTCCGCGCGCACGCCGAACACTGGCGGCCGGCAGGATCGAATCCGTTGCTGCGCATTCTCGTGAACGATCAGGCGGTCGGGCTGATGCGCGATCGCCGCACGGCCCGACTCGCGAGCCAGTCGACGAGTGTTCCGGCACGCCACGACGCGCTCCGGCCGTTCGACTTCGGACGTTGGCGCGTGCCACAGGGTCCCGTCGCATCCGACGAGATCGCGATCGACGTGTCGGATCTGCTGACTCCGGACGCGCCCGCCCGTCTCACGCTCGAGGCCGCACCCGCGGGCTCGCTCGGTCCGACGCCGCTCGTGATCGACGATCTGCGGCTCGAGTCCGCGCCGCCCGTCGTGCTCACGCCGCCGTCCCCCGACTGGCGCACGCCGCGCCTCGATCTGCCGGCGCCGCCGCGTTTCGAGGTGGAATCGGCGCGCAATCGGGTGCTCGTGTCGTGGCAGGGCGAGCATCGCGAGATCCGCACCGTCGTCACCGGCGGCGCGCACGACCGCCAGCGTCAGGTCGAGCGCTTCGCCGATCGCATCGAGGTCCGCGACACGATCACCAACACGACGGACGCGGTCATCGGGCTGCACGTTCGCCACGCCGTCGTGACCGACGCGTCGTGGCTGCACCTCGGCGGTCGTCCCGATCCGGACGTCGCCGACGCCTACAGCCCGTGGAACCCGACGGTCTTTACGCCCGTCGGCAGCGGCGGCCTCGGCCTCGTCGCGGAGGACGACGTGTTCCGTCAGCAGCTCTTCGTCGACTTCGAGGTCGCGAGCGGCACGATCGGCATGCGCACCGACCTGCTCTGCCTCGCGCCGGGCGAGCGTCAGACGATGGTCTGGAGCATCTACCCGGTCCGCACGCCGAGCTACTGGGACTTCATCAACGCGGTGCGCGCCGATTGGCGCGTGAACCGCACGGTGCCGGGCTCGTTCATCTGGTTCACACCGGACGCCATTCTCGGCACCCCGCCCGACAAGTTGCGGACCGCGCTCGCGCGTCAGGGCACCGCCGTCGCCTCCATGTTCGGCGGCTGGGTCGATCCACGCCGATCCGAGCGCCCTCCCGTGATCGGCTTCGGCACGGCGGTGCTCGGCGCGACGTTCGCCCCCTACCGCGAGCGCCTGCGGCGCGCGGTGCAGCAGCTGAAGGACGCGCGCCCCGGTGTGCGCGTGCTGCTCTACTTCGATTCCCAGCGCGACAGCTCGCCGGACGCCGCACGGCGTTTTGCCGATAGCCTGCTCGTCGGTCTCGACGGTCGTCCGGAAAGCGTGGATTGGGCCGGAGAGTTCACGCCGTCGCTCGGCATGGTGCCGACCGCGGGCAACTCCTATGGCCGCGCGCTGCGCGAGGTCGTCGCGGCGATGCGAGAGCTCGGCGCCGACGGGCTCTACTGGGACGAGATGGACGGCGTCGACTATCGCGCGCCCCGCGTCACGACCCACGCGTGGGACGGCCGCACGTGTGCGCTCGCCGCCGACGGCACCGTCGAGATGAAGCTCGGGCTCGTCAATCTGCTGAGCGACGCGGTGAAGAGCGAGTACGCCGATACCGGCATGCTGCTCGGCAACGTGCCACCCACCACGCGACGCTTCACCGAGCGCGCCGATCTCCGCATGGTCGAAGCCGAATCGTCCGAGCCCTGGGGGCCGATGGCGCACCTGACGACGCCGCTCGCGTACATCGGCAACCGGCGCGACGCCGCCATGGTGCTCGCCAAGATCGACGAAGGCCTGCTTCCCGCCGGCGCGCGCATCGACGTCGCGCACGAGATCGTCGCCCGGCTCTTCCCCTTCACGCCGGAGTATCTCCAACCGGGAACGCTCCGCGGCCGCGAACGCATCGTCACGACCGAGAGTGGGACGCACGGCTGGCGGACCTGCCCAGGTGCGGTCCGCGCCTTTCGCTACGACGGTGCCGGCCACGAGCATCCCGCCGACTGGCACGTGAAGCACCGCCGTGCCGGCGCCTACGTGCGCGTCCGTCTCGCGCTCGGCGAGGCCGCGATCCTCGAATGCGATCGGCCGACGCATGACTAGCGCGAGCCCTCCACGGAGCGGCTGCCCACGGAGCGGCTGCCAAAAAACTCGGGCATCGTCGCGTGGCCGCCGGCAGCGACGCCCTCGCGCCGGATGACCGTCGCCAGCGTCCGCCAGAGAATCGACGCGTCGAGGCGGAGACTCCGGTGGTCGACGTACCAAACGTCGAGCGCGAACTTCTCGTCCCACGAGAGGCCGTTCCGCCCCTCCACCTGCGTGAGCCCGGTGATGCCGGGAAGCACCTCATGGCGACGCGCTTGCTCGGCGGAGTAGCGATCGAGGTACGACGGCAAGAGCGGCCGCGGTCCCACCAAAGACATGTCGCCCCGAAGGACGTTGATCAGCTGCGGCAGCTCGTCGAGGCTGCTCGCGCGGAGGAAGCGGCCGAGCGTCGTGAGACGGAGCTCGTCGTTGGCGAGGTCGTGCCCGCCCGCGGTGTGCATCGTCCGCAGCTTGAACAGGGTGAAGATGCGGCCGCCGAGGCCGGTCCGGGCCTGACGAAAGACGATCGGCCGACCCATCGTCGCCCGGACCGCGAGGGCGGCGAGCGCGAAGAGCGGGCTCGTCACGAGCAACAACGCGAGCGCGCCCGTGATGTCGACGAGGCGTTTCACCGTCGCCGTCATGACCGGCTCCCGTAGCCGCCGATCGGAAGCCCCGTGTTCGGGGCGGCGGCGTGCTCGCCGGCGCCGAGCAGGTTGCGATACAGCGTCACCACCCGCTCGCAGACGCGCCGTTCGTCGAATTCCAGTCGTGCCCGCCGGCTTGCGACGTCGCTCATGCGCCGTCGCCGCGCGGGGTCGGCCACGAGCGTGGCGACCGCGTCGTACAGCGCGTTGGCGTCACCGGGCGGCACGAGCACGCCAGTTTCGCCGTCGACCACCGCTTCGCGACAGCCGCGAATCTGCGTCGAGACGACCGGAATGCCCATCGCGCTCGCTTCGACGAGCGAGCGCGGAAAGCCTTCGCGATACGTCGGCAGCACCACGAGATCGGCCGTGGCGTAGATCTCGGGCATGTCGCGGCGATCGACCAGCACCGTCATCCGGCCGCTCAGGCCGACCTCCGACGGTACGAGGCGTACGGCATCGCGCTCGCGGAGCGACGTGCCGACCACCAGAAAGTGCGCGTCGCTGCGCTCGCCGGCGATGCGCCGCGCCATCGTCAGGAACTCCGGATAGCCCTTCTCGCGCGTGAAGCGGGCGATCATGGCGATCACGAGGCCATCGGTCGGCAGGCCGAGACGCGCACGGAGCGGCTCGCGTCCGGCGGCGAGCACGCGCGACGGATCGAAGCGTCCGAGATCGATGCCCTGTCCGAGGTGGCGAATCCGGCTGCGCCGACACAGGCGATGCGCGATCGCGTGGTCGACGTCCTCGCGACTCTGCGACAGCACCGACGACGACAGCATGCACGTCGCGCGGTCGATCAGCGCCAGCACCGCGCGCCGCGGCATCGGCACGTCGGCGTGTCCGAGCAGGCCGTGGACGGTGTTTACGATGTGCGGCACACGCGCGAAGCGCGCAGCCAGCTGCCCGAGGAGCGCGGTCTTCGGCGTATGGGTGTGGACCAGCGCGAAGCGCTCGCGTCGGAAGAGCCGCGTCAGCGCGGCGAGCGCGCGCAGATCGTCCTGCGGTCGGAAGAGGCGCGTGAGGGGAACTTCGTGGGTCGGGAAGCCGTCGCGCGCGAGCTCTTCCAGGTATTCCCCGGGGCCCGAGACGCAGTGCACCTCGAAGCCGTTGGCGCGCGCGTGATCGAGCTGGGCCCGCAGGAGCATGCGGAACGAGTCCGGCACGTTCGCGGCGACGGCGATTTTTACTGCAGCCTTGTTGCCTGAGGTCGGCGTCGGGCTCATGCGGTTCTCGCGGTGACGGTGAAGCCGGGCGCGAGGGCGCGCTGCGGGCTCCGGGTCGATTGCACTGGGCGCCAAAACGCAATCGTGGTGCAGACCCCGAGCAGCGCGCAGTCCTGCAGGAACATGAAGACGACTTGGGTCAGGTCGAGCAGGTAGAGCGCGGTCAGCAGCAGCATGGCGAAGGGCGCCAGGAGAAACCGTGCGTCGCCGGGTTGCAGCGAGTCGACGCTCCGGCGCACGAGGCCGATCGCGATGCCGAGGAACGCGTGCATCAACGGCACGCCCATCCATCCGAAGTTGAGGAGCGTCTCGCCGGTGAGGCCGAAGACGCGGCTGTTCGGTACCTCGCCGTCGCGCGCGCCGATCTGACCGTCGCGCAGCTCGGCGTAGGCTTCTTGCGGGCCACGCGGCCGGCTCGGCCAGATGAGGCGCGGGATGAAGATGGCGGCGCCGACGTAGGTCGCGCCGAGCTTCGGGCGATACTCCGGATTGGCGTCGTACATCGTCCAGAGCACCTCCATCTGGATGTCGGCGCGCGCCAGATCACCGAGCAGCAGCCAACCGACGTCGCGACCGGTCTCCTGTTGCGCTTGCGCGAGCCCACTCGAGCCCGAGAGCGCGGTCGAGATGCCCTCGCGACCGGCGCCTTTGTAGAAACTGTAGACGAAGCAGAAGACGAGCATCGCCGAGACGCCGACCAGCACCGACCGGGTCGCAAAGCGCCGCAGCAGGAAGTGGCAGAGTCCGGCGGCGAGAAACATGCCGCCGAGCATGCTGAGTCGGCTGCCGTGCAAGCCGGCCCACGCCAGGTGGACGACGGCGAACGCGGCGAGCAGCCCGAGGATCAAGCGCGGGTGCAGGCGCTTCCGCGGCCGGCTCGAGATCACGATCAACGTCTCGAGCAGCGCGATCAGCGGGAAGGGCCACGCCAGCATCAGGAGCATGCCCATGCCGGAGAACTCGGTGCCGCCACCGCGGGCCTCGTAGGCGTCGATCAGCCCCGACGGTCCGCCGAAGTGCCGCAGTAGCTGGGCCTGCGCGAGGATCGCGACGAACGCGCCGAGCCCGAGCGCGAATGCCAGCCGCTGCGGCCGGACGCGGAAGACCGGGCGCGGCTTCGCGACCGTGGCGACGGTGCGCCAGTAGGCGACCTCGAGGCAGGCGAGGGCGACGGCGTTCAGGATCGCCAAGCGGCCGAACCAGCCCCAAGCGTCGTCGGGCACGCGAATCATCGGCGTGTACCAGTCCCACAAGAGGTGCAGCACCGGCGCGACGAAGGTGTTGTGGAAGATGAGCACCGTCACGATCGCCTTGGGATCGAAGGCGTCGGAGTGGCCGCGAAGCCAGCGCACCAACGTCGGCGCTTCGAGCGCGCCGCAGAGCGCGAGCGGTGCCAGGGCCCAATGAAAGGTGCCGGTCGCGTACGCGAGGTAGAGGCACGTCGCGGCGACGGCAGCCCACGCGATCAGCGTGTCGCCGGTAATGACGGGGCGCGCGCGTGCCGTTTTCACGACAGGGCCTCCGCCGCGACGGGCTTGGCGCTGGCGCAGCGCTCGACGCCATCTTCACGGCGTTCGGCGCTGGTGTGCCGCTCATTGCTCGCGCGCCGATAAATCACCACGAAGCACGCCGTCTGCGTCACCGTCGCCGCCAGCAACGCCCACGCGGCGCCGACCAGACCGAAGCGCGGCACGAGCAGCTGGGTCGCGCCCCACGAGACGGCGAGCGTCAGCACCGTCACGACCAGCTGCTCGGGGAAGCGTCGCGCCGCGGTGATGCTGCAGCAGAGCGCGCTCGTGAAGTACCCGACGGCTGCCACGACGGCGAGCCAGACGAGCGCGTCGGTGTGGGCGGCGTAGTCGGGCGTGTAGAGCGCCGCGAGGAGCGGCGCGCCGACCGTGGCCGCGCCGCTGATGACGAGGATTCCCATCGCCACCGCGAAGAGCCAGGTGCGGTGCGACAGTCGTCGATACGCGGCGCGATCGCTGACGAAGAGGTGCGCGAGGCGCGGGCTCACCGCCGCCCAGAGCGCCATCACCGGCTGATTGCCGGCGAGGATCAGGTAGGCGATGCCGGCGAAGTACCCGAGCGCGCGCGGGCCGCCGTGCGCTTCGATCGCGTAGCGCGGCACGTTGGTCATCAGGCTCTGCAAACCGGCGACGATCCCCATCGGGAGCGCGAGCCAGGTGAGGCGCACGAGGACGCGCCGATCGAAAAGCGGACGCACGTCCGCGAGGCGGCGGGCGGCCGGCAGATCGAACACCGCGAGCCACACGCCCCACGACACCGCCATTGCGAGCGTCGCCCCGAGGAGACCGCCGCCCAGCCACAACGTGACGGCAAAGCTGGCTACGCTGAGCACGCCTTTCACCAGCATCGAGATCGCGACCCGGCGAAGATCCTCATGCTGTTGCAGCAGGCCAAAGACGACGTCGCTCACGGCCTCGAAGGCTTTGGCGAGCCCGAGGAGCAGGATCAGCGCCAGGGTCGCTTGCGGGTAGCCTGCCGCCATCGAGACGGCGAGGATCATCGCGAGCGCGATCACGGTCGTCGCGAGGCGGACGCCGAGATAGGCGCCGAACGGATATTCGCGCTTCGCGTCCGTCGCTTGGATCACGCGGAGCTGCAGGCTCGCCGCGATCATCACCGGCGCCGTCACCGCGAGGGCCAGTGCGAACCGACCGACGTCGTCGGCGGACGAGAGCTTGGCCAAGACGACCAAGACAGCGCACTGACAGGCCGCGTACCCGATGTTGCCGACCACCGCCCAGGCCGCGTTCCTACGGAGCGACGCGCCACGGGCCATCCGGAGCGAGCCGTCACGGCTCATGCGTTGCGGTTCGTCTACAGACGACGCCGCTTCGCGCGGGTAGATTTGGGGCGCATGCGGGGGCGGGATCTCTTCAAGATGGTGAAGCCGGTGTTGCTCGGTCTCGACGCGTTCCTGCGGGTGTTGCCGCGCGGCGCCGTATCGCTGCTCTTCACGCTCGTGCGCTTCATGCCGACCCGGCTCGGCATCGGCATCCGCTACGCGTTCGTCCGCCGCCTCGCCAAGCGTTGCGGCGACTGCGTCGCCATTCACGACGGCGTGTATCTGTTCCGCCTCGAGAACGCCGAGCTCGGCGACAACGTCTCGGTGCACCCAATGTGCTACCTCGATGCCACCGGCGGGCTGGTGATCGGCAACGACGTCTCCATCGCGCACGGCGCGAGCATTTTGACTACGGAGCATGATTACACGCAGCCCGACGTCATGATTCGCGACGCCCCCGTGACCCATGCGGCCGTCACGATCGGCAACGACGTGTGGATCGGTGCCGGGGCGCGCATACTCGCCGGCGTGACGATCGCCGACCATGCGGTGGTGGGAGCCGGCGCGGTCGTCACGCGCGACGTCCCCACGCGACAGGTCGTCGCCGGCGTGCCGGCGCGCGTGTTGAAGCCGTCCGGGCCGCAGCTGAGAGTCGGCTCACGATGAAGCTGCTGATCGTCTTCGATCACCGCTTCCAGCGCCGTCCCGATGGCGTCGTCTTCTCGACCAAGAGCTACGGTCACTCGTTCTTCGCGAAGCGCTATCTGCAGGTGTTCGACGCGGTCACGATGCTCACTCGCGTCGCGCCGGCGGCTCCCGGTCTCGACGGCGAGCCGACCGAGGGGCCGGGCGTCACGATCGCCTCGCTCGGCGACTGGCAGGGGCCGCTCGGCTTGCTGCGCGCCTGGCAGCCGATCCAGCGCGAGCTCGATCGTCAGCTGCATGCCGCCGATGCGGTGCTCTTGATCGCGCCGGGCATGTTGGCTGCGTTGACGCACCGCCGCTTGCGGCGCAGCGGACAGCCGTACGGCATCGAGGTCGTGAGCGATCCCTACGACGCGATGGCCCCCGCCTCGATGGAGCATCCCCTCCGACCCGTCCTGCGCTGGGCGGCGACTCGCCAATTGCAGGGCCTCTGCGCTGGTGCCGCGGCCGCCTCCTACGTGACGCGAGAGACTCTGCAGCGACGCTATCCGTGTCCGGCGTACTCGGTCGGCGTGTCCGACGTGGAGCTCCCCGCGCTCGCCTTCGCCGCTGCGCCGCGGACTTCCGACGCGTTCCCGGCGCGCCCGACCATCGTGACGGTCGGCACCATGTCGCAGGTCTACAAAGGGCAGGACGTGCTGATCGACGCCGTTGCCGCCTGCGGCCGCGACGGCCTCGACCTGCGTCTCGTCTTGGTCGGCGACGGTCGGCATCGAGCGGAGCTCGAAGCGCGCGCTGCCGCGGTGCCCGGTGCGCACATCGAGTTCGTCGGCGCGCTCCCGGCGGGCGAGCCGATCCGACGAATGCTCGACCAGGCGGATCTGTTCGTGCTGCCGTCGCGCACGGAGGGCTTGCCGCGGGCGATGGTCGAAGCCATGGCGCGTGGACTGCCGTGTCTCGGCTCGGCCGTCGGTGGAATTCCCGAGCTGCTGCTCACCGAGGACGTGGTGCCCGCCGGGGACGCCGCCGCGCTCGCTCGCGCGATCAGCGATGTGCTGCGCGACGGCGAGCGCCGCGCCCGCATGTCGGCGCGCAATCTCGCGTTCGCCCGGCAGTACCAGGAGGACTTGCTCGCGGCAGAGCGCCGCGGGTTCTACGACGAGCTTCGCCGCGTCTCGACGCCGAGCCGAGCCAGCGCTCGAAAGTAGCGCGGCGGGCTTTCTCACGGAGTGTCCTCGACCTCTGCGTCGACCTTTGCGTTGGCCTCTGCCTCCGCCGCCTCCGTGTCGCTGACGGCCCAGGCCGACGCGGCACGAACGTCTTCCGCCGCCGCACGCCGCTCGAGGAACTCCGTCATGCCGCGGTGGACCGGCAGCATGTCGAGGGCATTGCGCTCGCCGGCGTTGAGCACCGTTTCGGCGCTCGCGAAGTCCCCGCGCGCCGCGTACACGTTGACGGCGAGATCGCGGTAGAGCCGACCCTGCTCCGGATTGTCCGCGAGCGCGGCGAGCAACGTCTCTTCCGCGCCCTGGAGATCGTTCACGCGGAGCGCATTGCGCGCCGCGCGCGCGAGCGAGCTCCTCCCGGCCTGGCTCTGGCTTGCCTCGGCGCGGAGCAGCGTCGACGCGTCGGCGAACCGCGCGCGGGCTTCGAGGAGCAGCGCCAGATCGTTCAGGATGCCGGCACGCGTGTCGCCCGGCGGCATGTCCGTGAGCGCGCGGGTGAGACCGCGCTCGATGGCGCCGGCCGTGACGTCGTCCAACGCGGCCAAGCGCACGGGCACGGTGTCGCCGTCGGCGAGCGCGCGCAGCAATGCCGCAGGCGTGCGCGCGCCGAGCTCGGTCGCGGTGCTCATGTAGTCGTGGGAGACGAGATAGGGGAAACGAAACATCGACTCTTCGATCTCGGCCGCCGCCTGTTCGGTGAGGCCGCGCTCCGACAAGCGGAGCGCGAGCGCATCCCGCAGCTCCGGGGCCCATGGCGAGAGGGCGATCGCACGCCGCAGATGGTCGTCGCCTTCCGGACCGACGCCTGCCACCGCGGCCGCGGCTTCGTGCGCGTCGCGATCGGCGGGGGACCAGTCGAGCGCCTGATGGACGAGCGTGGCAGCGTGGTCGCGGCCGGAGTCGCCTTCCTCGGCGAGCACCAGATCGCTCTCCACGAGACACGTGCGCGGCGACAACGGCGTGACGCCCGCGACGGTGCGGACCGTGTCGAGCGCCGGTCCGGTCGCCGCGACGACCAGGAGGGCCAGCAGCATCGCGAGCGCGGGCGCGTGGCCGGGCGGCGCGACGGCGGGAGGCAGAGACAGCGTCGCTTCGGCGGCCTCGGCCGCGGGTCGTGGACGTCCCGCGATCACGAGCAACGCGACGACGAGCATCAGGGTCAGCAGATTCGCCGGCATCCGCAACCCGAACTCCATCAGGCTGTGGACGAGGATGGCACCGATGCCGCCGGCGAGACCCCAACGGAGCGGGGCGCCGTCGCGGAGGGCGGCCCGCCACTCCGGGATCTCGAAGCCAGGCGGCAGCTGCATGGTGCGGCTGCGGCGTCCTTCGCCGTTCTCGGTGCGCCGCGTTTGTCGTTGCCGCATCAGCGTGGCGGTGACGGCGATGCAGAAGACGAGCGCGGCTGCCGTGCCCGCGACTCCGCTTTCGGCGGCGAGCTCGAGGTAGTCGTTGTGGGCGTGATCCCAAATGCCGCCCTCGACGGGCGGCGCTTGATGCGGACGGAACGCGTGGAGCCACGAGCCCATGCCGGTGCCGAACAGCGGATGCTCGGCGAGAATGGCGCGACCTTGCGCCGCGACGGCGAGACGGCTGGTCAGGCTGACGTCGACGCCGTCGCTCGCGGCGGCGCGCTGATCGTCGCCGGCGGTCGCCCAGACCGCGATCGTCACGAGACTGCCGAGCACGAGCACGCCGGCCACCGCGGTCGGCACCCACGACGGGATCGCGCTGTGGCGGCTGCGACGGCGCACGTTCGCCACCATGCCGGTGACCGCGATTGCGAGCCCGACGAGCAGGGCGGCGCTGCCCGCGCGCGACCCGGTCGCGAAGTGCGCGACGATCATGAGCAGCACCGCGGCGCCGGACGCGAGCGGAAGCGCGAGCGCGCGTTGATTGGCGATGATGGCGGCGATCCAGGCGCGTCGCGCGTTCACGCCCATGCCGCGGCCGGCTTGCGCCGCCGCGACGATGTGGCGGCGAACGCGCGTGCCGACGGCGACCGCGTAGCCGAGCGCGACTGGCACGATCATCTCGAGCCAGGCGGCGAAGTGGTTGGGGTTGACGAAGGGTCCGGACGCGCGGCTCCGGCTTGCGGACGACACGCCCGAGATCCAGAGCACGTCACCGTTGCCGGCGATCTGCTCGATGAGCGCAACGGTTGCGAGCACACTCGCGCCGACGATCAACGTCAGCAGCAGCCGCGCCAGGACGGGCGCCTCACCGGCTTCGCCGGGGATGTCGCTGCGCCACGGGTACGCGACGATCACCGCGAATACGCCGAAGCCGAGCGCGAGTCGTCCGAGGTGGACCCAGACGCCGTACGGGTCGATCGCGAGCGTCCGCCACACGCTCCAGTCACCACCGCCCGGCCAGCCGGGCAGCATGTCGGCATAGAGCCGGGCCGTCGCGGGCGCGAGCACGCGCACCAGGAACGGCGGCAGCGGGACGGTCGTCAGGAGCGCGATCGCGACGAAGGCGGTGAGAGCGGCAACCCCGGTGACGGGCGGTCCGCCGCCCGCGGTCGTCCGCGCGCGCAGCGTCGCGAAGAGCAACGCCAGCACGACGGGGCCCGCGAGGGCGACGGTCCAGGCTTGGCGTCCACCAAGCAGGAGCGGCACCGCGACGATGAGAAACTGCAATCCGAGCAGGACACGCCGATCGTTGGGGCTCACGCCTGTGCCTCCACCGCGGTCGGCTGCCGGTAGTAGCCGTAGTAGCGGTTGTAAAAGTAGAGGTCGCCCCATCCGAGGTCGACGTTGTTGATCACGGCGCCGAGCAAGTGCGCGTTCGCCTGTACGAGCTGATCGCGGGCGCGCCGAATGAGCTCGCGCGGAGTGTCGTGGCCCTTCACGACCTGCACGACGCCATCGACGTCGCGGGCGAGGACCACGGCGTCCGTGACGGGCAGCACGGGCGGCGAGTCGAGGATGATGAAATCGTACGAGGCGCGCAGCTCCTCGAGCGTGCTGCGCATCCGCGCCGAGCCCACGAGCTCCGCGGGGTTCGGCGGCGTCGGTCCGGCCGGAATGAACGAGATGCGCGGCCCTTCGAGCGTCATGGTCACGCTCTCCAGATCCGCCTGGCCGGCGAGATAGCTCGAGAGCCCGCGTTCGTTGCTGACGCCGAGCCCGCGATGGCAGCTCGGCTTCCGCAGGTCGACGTCGATCAAGAGGACGCGCGACCCCGCTTCGGCGAGCGTCGCTGCGAGGTTCAGCGAGCTCACGGTCTTGCCCTCGCCGGAGCCGGCGCTCGTGACCAGCAGCATCTTCGGCGGCGCTCCGGGCGTCGAAAAGAGCACGGCGGTGCGGAGCGCACGGAACGCCTCGGCGACCGGCGACCAGGGCTCGTGCAGCACGACGAGCTCGCGGCCGACGCCGGCATGCGGCAACGCCGGCACGGCAGCGCCCGCGGTGCCGTTCCCGAGCGCACGCGACACCGGTGCCCGGCGGGCGAGCGCGAAGTTCGGAATGGTGGCGAGCGCGG
Organism: Binatia bacterium; assembly: GCA_039917665.1. Classification (GTDB taxonomy): domain Bacteria; phylum Desulfobacterota; class Binatia; order UTPRO1; family UTPRO1; genus UTPRO1. The sequence continues at coordinate 3,636 of JBDSJB010000682.1, read as the reverse complement.
GCAGGCGCAGGAGATTCTCCATCTCCTCGCTGCTCTTCACGCTGTCGTCGAAGTACTCGCAGACCGACATCGCGCCGAACGCGAACACGAGTCCGGCGCCGAGACCGAGCGCGAGGTTCAGCGGGATGCGCGGCGTGCTCGGATTCTCCGGCACTTCGGGCCGCTCGATGACGCGGATGTTCGACGCCGAGAGGCCGGAGTTCACCGCCGTCTCCATCTGCTGCTTCAAGAGCGAGGCGTGCAGCACCGTGACGGTGTCGACGTCGTTCTTCAGCAGATCGTAGCGGACGCCGAGATCGCGGAGCGTGATCGCCGACTGCTCGAGGTGCGTGACCTTCTCACGCAGCCCCGCCTCACGGGCGAGCGCGGCGTCGTAACGGGCCCGGACGCCCGCGACCTCGTGCTGCACCTCGGCGCGGAGCTGCCGGGACACCTCGGTTTCCTGACGGCCGAGCTCGCGCATGGCCTCGTGATTCGGCCCGAGCCTCCCGTTCAGGGCGGCGTGCGTGGCCCGGAGGTCGAGGAGCGCCAGATGCAGCTTCTGAATGCCGGGCTTGTCGAGAAAGTAGGCGAGCGGTTCGACGTTCGGCGTCCGCAGGAACTCGAAGCGGCTCTGCAGCGTGACGCGATCACCCTCCGATTTCGTCAGCAGGCTCGTGAGCTCGCTGATCTTCTGCCCGACGACCTTCTGCTCCTGGTTGACGGCGACGTTCGGGTGCTTCTTCGAGAACTCCCGCAGCGCGGTCTGCGCGCGGGCGACGTTCCCGCGGGACGCGCGGAGCTGGCGGTCGAGAAAGTCGCGCGCGGTCGCATCGGTGCCGAGCCGCGCCTCCTCGTTGGACTCGATGTAGGCCTGCGTGTGCGCGGCGGCGAGAATCGCCGAGAGGCCCGCGTCCGGCGTCGTGAAGCGTACCTCGATCAAGTCGGTGCCGCGGACGTCCCGAACGTCGAGCCAGCGCATGTAGCGGTCGAGCAGCTCGGACGGCACCTCGCCGTTGGCGGTGGTCTCGTCGTCGGCGGGCGCACTGCTCATGCCGCGTGGCCGGAGCGCGCCGATCAGCTGGCCGCCGACCGAAAGAAGACCGCCGCGCTCGGAGCCTGGATGCAGGAACGCCTCGTTCTCCGCCAGGTGACGCGTGCGGATCACCCGCTCCGCGAGATCACGGCTCTTGAGCGCCGCGACCTGGGTCGCGAGGAAGCTCGAGCTGCCGTTCACGTTGCGCTCGTTCTGCTCGAGGTCGAGGACGTTGCCTTCGAGGCGCAGCTGAATCGGCGACTCGCGCGAGAGCTGCAAACGCGTCGCGGCGGTGTAGAGCCGCGTCGTCAACAGCGTCACGAGGATCGTTGCCGCGAGCGTCAGCCCGAGGCAGGCCGACGCGAGCCAGCGGTACTTGTAGAAGATGCGGACGTAGTCGCGCCAACGCCGCGACGGCGCCTCGCTGAAGTCGGCATCGTACGACGGCCCGAGCGGAAGCGCGGACGCCGGAAGCGAGTCACGGTTGGACGGCAGGCGCGCCGCCCCACGAGAAACTTCGTTGTTGACCATCGGATCCCCCGTCAGAAGAGCAACACGCTGCCGCCGACGTGGACCATCTCGCGCGCGACCGTCCAGAGCGCCCACGGCGCGAGCCGTTCGGGTGCTGCCGGTACGTGCACGACGTCGCCGTCGGTGATGGGAACGTCGGCGATGCGGCCTGCCGACACGGCGTCGAGATCGACGTCGAAAGACAGCGTTTCGCCTGAGGCTGCGACCCGGCGCACGGTGGTGTGGGTGCGGTCGGCGGGGAACAGATGTCCGCCCGCCGCTGCGATCACGCCGCCGAGCGTCAGCCCGCGCGTGATCGGATACGCCCCCGGTTTGTCCACCCAACCATCGACGGTCACACTCCCTGCCGGTCCCACACTGATCGTGTCGCCCGGTCGCACCTCGGCGTTGAAACGGAGGTCCGTGCACTGCACACCCTGACAGGCCGCGCCGGACCCCGATCCGTGCGATTCGGGGTGTTGCAGCACCTCGAGATCGACTCGGATCGGCGTCCCGCCACGCGGGCCGTCACCAGCCACGAACTCCACCACCCTCCCAGCGTCCTTGCTGGGCCCCCCCGCCGCCCACAACAAATCGGCAATCGTCGCGTGCGGCCGCGTCACCGGATAGAGACCCGGGCGCTCCACGCTCCCAATCACCGCCACCACCCCACTCCGATACTCTGCGATCTGCACGCTCACCTGCGGCGCGCGCAGAATGCCCGCCGCGATCAGTCGGCGGGAGAGCTCGACTTCGAGCGCCGTAGGGGTCAGCCCCTTCGCGTGCACGATGCCGAGCGACTGCACGTTGATGTCGCCCGCGGCGCTCACCCGCAGCCCCTGTTGGAAGGCCGGGGCGGAAGCGATCGTCGTTCCCGCGCTAGCTGACGGCGCTAGGCGCGCTCCGACCATCGCCTGCGGATCGGTGAGATCGGGAATGCGAACGTCGAGAAGATCGTCCGCGCCGATCACGTATCCGTCCGCCGCCTTTTCGGCGGCACGCTCGGTCGTGAGCGCCGCGAGCGCATCGCGATCGCGGCTGGTCATGACCGTGCTCGCCGAGCCCTTGGACGTCGTCACGTCCCCGGGCTTCGGCGAATGGTGCTGACCGCATCCCCAAGCCAAGAGAAGCGCGAGCGCGACTGCGCCCCCACGTGCCACCTCATGTGTCCGCATTGCCGGCGAGCCGTCCGATTAGTTCGGGGAGTTCGCCTGGCAGGGATGGAAGGGGTGGCAGTTGATCTGACCCGAGGGCCGTTGGCAGCACACGCGCTTGCGGATCTGGACGGGACGCTTCGGTGTGGCGGGGCAGCCCTTTTCTTCGATGCGCTGCACGACCTGCTTGCCGGGACAGGTCAGATTGGGCGGCGGCTGAGCGAAGGCAGAAGGCGCGGCGCCGAGACTCGAGACCAGCGCAGCGGCGGATGCGAGACGAAATACGCGAACGGAAAATGTGAGACGATGCATGGAATTCCCCCCTAAGTGATTTCCGCACCTACACACCCGGCGCGGGTGCGGATGTTGTGACGGTTGTTGGTACTGCTGTTGTGGTTTCACCAGCTGCGCACCGGATGAGTCCCAGCGGCTTGTGGTTGTGCGAACAGGCAGCAATCGATGTACCGCTTTGACGCGTTGAGTAATGACGAAGCGTCTATAGCGAGCGCTTCAGGGCGGACGGTGGTTTCTCCACAATCCAAGGCAGGTACTTCAGTGCTCGCCTACGGAGCTGAGTCGTTCTCGTTTTGACGCCGCGTTCATTCCTGGACGCACGCAAAGACGTGACGCGCGTGTCCGTCACGCCCGCGTGAATTGGGCGCGTCGCGCTCGCATGCTTCGATCGAGCGGATGCGCGCGGCGTATTTGTAACGCTGTGCTCGTTCGGCGCAGCTGCTGCGTGCACAGCTGAGTCCGACGTGGCGGGCTGCTCGGCCTCGCCACCTCCCGGACCACCGACTCTGCGCAGGCGCGACGAGTCTCTTCAGTGCGCGGCGAGAAAATCGAGGACGGCTTTGTTGAAGAGGTCGGGGGTTTCGAAGTTGAAGCCGTGGGTGCCGCCGGGAATCTTCACGAGCTGCGCGCCGGGGATTTCTTTGGCGATCACGTCGGAGTTCG
>JBDSJB010000681.1:0-2645 GCA_039917665.1 Binatia bacterium | reverse complement strand
GGCCCGATGGGCGGCGCGGCGACCGTCGCCGGCTTCAGCTTCTCAAACGAGGACATCATCCGACCCGCCACCGGCGATCACGAGCTTGCCGTCGGCTTCCAGATCGCGGACCGACGCGACGATGCGTTGCTGCGCCGTCTCGACGTCCTTCAAGCGCGCCGGCCCCGACGAGCCGAGATCCTCGCGCAGGATCTCGGCCGCGCGGCTCGAGACGTTGGCGAAGATCTTCTCGGAGAGCCCCGGGCTCGCGGTCTTGAGCGCGAGCAGCAAGTCCTCGCGCGCGACCTCCTTCAGCAGGGTTTGCATGCTGCGATTGTCGAACTGGAGGCAATCCTCGAACGTGAACAGCATCGCGCGGATCGAGCCGGCGAGCTCGGCGTCGCGCTGCTCCAGCTCCTCGAAGATGCGGCCCTCGGTGGTCTTGTCCGCGTGCTTCATCATCTCCGCGACGACCTTCGGACCGCCGGCGGACTTGCCGGTCTCCCGTGCGAGGCCTTTCACCTGATCGCGCAGCACGTGACCGACCTCTTGGATGAGGGACGCCGGAATCGCGGCGTCGAGTCGCGCGAGCCGTTCCACGAGATCCGTCTGCACGACCTCGGGGAGACTCCGCAGGACGAGCATGCCCTGTGACGGCGTGAGGTGCGCGAGGATGAGCGTGGCGATCTGTGGATGCTCGGTCTCGAGCAAGCGCGCGAGCCCATCCGGCGGAACGCCCTCGAGCGCGTGCATCAGGCCCGTCGCGTCGCCACTCGGCAGCTGATCGAGCTCGGCGAGGATCTCGTCGCGATTGACGTTGCCGCCGCCGCCCTCGCCGCCGGCCAACGACTCGTTCACGAGCGCGCGTGCGAAGAGCAGACCGTCGACCCGCATGCCGCGCGTGCTGCTGACGCGCTTCCGGTAGTCTTGCTCGACCGCGCGGATGTGGTCGGCCGGAACGTTCCGGATGCGGGCGAGCGCCTTCGTGACCTGGCGGACCTCGCCTTCATCCAAATGTCGGAAGACCTCGGTCGCCACTTCGGGACCGAGCGAGAGCAACAGGACCGCGGCCTTCTCGACGCCGGTGATCTCGTCGGCCATCGCTTACTTCTGACCGAGCCACTGGCGAATGACCTCGGCCGTGTGCTCGGGATTCTGGCTGGCCATCTGCAGCATCCCCGACGGCACCGGCAGGTCGGCACCACCGCCAGCGGCGCCGAGGGTGGCGCGTGCGGTCGGCGGCGGCATGTACGCCACCGGCGCCACGACGGGGGCGCGATTCGCCATCGCGAGCAGGAACGGACGGATCACGGTCATCAGCACGATCATCACGACGAGCAGTCCCGCGACGCGCCAGAGCACTTCCGAGAACTCGCCGACCTTGGCGAGCATGCCGGGGCCTTCCGGCGCCTCGAGCGCGGCCGCTTCCTGGAACGGCGCGCTCACGACCTCGATCTGGTCGCCACGCTCGTCGTTGAAGCCGACGGCGCGCTTGATGAGCTCGCGATAGCGGTCGATCTCTTCCTGCGGCCGCGGCACAAAGGTGCGGGCGTCGCCCTCCCCGGTCCACGTCCCGTCTACGAGGACGGCGACCGAGAGCTTCTTCACGGCGCCCATCTGCTCGATGCGGCGACTGGTGGTGCGGCTGACCTCGTAGTTGAGAGCGGTTTCCTCGCGGGCCGACTGCGGACCGCCAGGGTTCGCGTTGCCCTCGTTGGTGAGATTCGAGCTGGCGACGCCGCCGCTCGCGGTGGCGGCGGCGCTGGTCTCCTTCGAGCGCTTCTCGTTCCGCACCGCGGTGCGGTCGGGGTCGAAGCTCTCCTCGGTCTTCTCGACCTGCGCCATGTCGAGCGCGACCGTCACGCGCGCGAGCGCATGGCCGGGGCCGAGCACGCGGGTCAGCATGCTCTCGATGCTCTCGGTGTAGCCCTGCTCCATCTCGCGCTGAAACGTCCGCATGCCCTGACCGGGGTTGCGGGCGTCCTGCTCGCTCTGATCGTGCGACAGCACCTGACCGTTGACGTCGACGACCGTCACGTCCGACGGCCGCAAGCCTTCGACGCTTGCCGCGACGAGATGAACGACGCCGGAAATCTGCTCGGGCGCGAGCGTGCGCCCGGGCTTCAGCTTCAGCACCACCGACGCCGACGGGCGACGCTCCTCGGCGACGAAGAGCGAGCGCTCCGGCATCGCCAGGTGAACACGCGCGGCTTCGACCGTGTCGAGCTCGGAGATCGAGCGCGCGAGCTCCCCTTGGAGCGCGCGCTGATAGTTCAAGCGTTGCACGAAGTCGGTCATGCCGAGCGTCTGCTTGTCGAAGATCTCGAAGCCGACGCCGCCGCCCTGCGGCACGCCGCGGCCCGCGAGCGCCATGCGGGTCTCGTACATGCGGCTGGCCGCCACCTCGATGTTGCCGCCGTTGTCGCTCACCCGGTACGGGATCTTCTCGGTCTTCAGGTATTCGATGACGGCGCCGGCATCGGAGGCCCCGAGGCCGCTGTAGAGCACGCGATACTGCGTCTGCTGCACCCACCAGGCAAGCGCACCCGTCCCGATGATGATGCCCGCCGTCATCGCGACGAACGTCATCCGTCGCGCCGGTGGCAGCGCCATGAAGAAGTCCCGCAGCTGCCCGAGCAGCCCGTTCAGCCGATCCATGCCCTACC
>JBDSJB010000680.1:0-10222 GCA_039917665.1 Binatia bacterium | reverse complement strand
GTAAAGAGATGAGGAAGCGAACAGTCGGAAGTTGGGTGGCAGCGGCGGCGGTCGTGGTGGGGAGCTTGTCCTTCAGCGTTCCTGCAGGTGCCGAAGGCGGTCTCACTTTGGAAGAGCGGCTCGAGCGGCTCGAGCGTAAGGGCGAACCGGCAGCCGGGTGTTGCGACACCTCGGAGCTGCAGCGTCGGCTCGATCAGATCGAGGCGCACATCAAAAATCTGCCGTTCGGCATCAAGCTCGGCGGCGGTATCGCGACCTCGTACCAGTACAATCTGAATGACCCCGACTCGAACATCACGTCGTTGCGGGCCTTCGATCGCGACCACAACAGTTTCGTGCTCGATCTCTTCCAGCTCCAGGTTTCGCGGGCACCGGGCGAAGACGGCGTCGGCTTCGTGACCAAAGTGAACTTCGGCAAGATCGCCGAGCGCATGGCAGCCGACTGGGACGGGGACGGCACCATTGGCAACACGGCCGAAGAGCAGAACTCGGTCGAGTTGCAGGAAGCGTTCATCACCTACAACTTCCCCGGCCTCCCGGACCTTCAGCTGAAGGCCGGTAAGTTCGTGACGCCGATCGGTGCCGAAGTGATCGAACCGTGGGCGAACCCGAACGTGAGCCGCTCGCTCGCCTTCAGTTGGGCGATCCCGTTCACGCATACGGGCGCGACGGCCAGCTATGCGTTCGGCTCGCAGGCGAGCCTGATGCTCGGCGTCGTGAACGGCTGGGACAACGTGGTTGACTCGAACGACGGCAAGTCGGTCCTGGGCAGTCTCGCGATTACGCCCGTCGAACAGTTCGCCCTGATCATCAACGGGATGTACGGCGCCGAGCAGCCGGATCGCGGCGACTCCAAGCGCGGCCTCGCCGACATCGTCGCCACGATCAAGCCGGTCGACAATTTCGCCATCATCCTCAACTACGACTACGGTCACGAGAGCGATCTCGGTGTCGGGGGCGATGCCGAGTGGAACGCGTTCTCGGGCATCATTTCCGTGGACGTTCCCGAGGTGCTCCCGGTTCCGATCGGCTTCGCGCTCCGTGGTGAGTACTTCGACGATTCGGACGGGACGCGCTTGCCCACGCCGGGCGGGGCTGGCTTCGGCGATTACCAGAACGCCTGGGAAGTCACCGGTACCTTCAAGGTGGTGCTCGCCGAAGGCCTGATGTTCCGCACCGAGTACCGTTACGATGCGGCCCACAACTCGCTCTACGAGAAGCGTTTGGTGGGCGACGACGATACGCGCGACGATCAGCACACGATCGCCGCCGAACTGTCGTACGTGTTCTAGTCGTCTAACCGGACCGACCAGTGACACGGGGCCTGCCGAGCAATCGGCAGGCCTTTTTTTGTGCCCGAGCACACGGGGCCGAGCGAGGATCAGTCCGCCCAGCGGATCTGTCGGTAGTCGAAGCGCGTATCTTCGAGGATGTTGAATTTGACGATCTCGAAGTACGGCGAGATGTCGAAATCGCGCGGCGTCGTGAGCGTGATCGGCGGCGTGTGGAACAATCCGGCGACCGGCAAGGGCTTCCGTCCGAGCCACGCCAGCTTGCTGCGTATCTGCGGCGGCGCGTCGCCCGGGGTCACCTCCGGAAGAATGGGATAGCGCACGCGGGAGAATGCGTGCGCGATCAGGCTCGAGCAGATGACCTGGGTCGGAATGCCGCTGCCGAGGGTCAGTGCGCGTTGCCGCAATCGGCGCGGGACGAGGCTGACGGGTAGGAAGTAACGCGCGAGATCGATGAGATTCTTGACGTCGTAGCGGTACCCGATCTGGACCATGACGTCGTCGAGCACCTCGCGCAGGTCCTCGCGCCGCAGATTGTAGGGGCGGCAAACGCGGATGTTGAAGTCGAGATACTTCGACAGCGGGGACGCGACGACGCCTTCCGCGACGAGCGCTTCGACTACGAGGTGCTGCGCTTCATTTCCGAACTCCGTGCGAAGCACGTGGCGTAGCGCGGGATTCCGCTTCCACAGCTCGTCGCCGATGTAGATCGCCGCGTGAGACCACGAGCTTTGCGTGAGGTACTTGATGACCTCGCTCACGCGTTGGTCGCCTTCCACGAGCACCACGTCACCTTTCTTGATATGGCGGCGCAGGCTTGCGGGGTCGTTCGCCGCTCTGCGCTGATACCGCCCGAGCGGCGTTGTCAGCAGGCGAGTCGCGAAAGCGATGGCGCGTTGTCGGAGGTGGAGGGGCATGGCGGAGGCGGCGCGTACGCGAAGTGCATTCTAACGGGCGACGTTTCACGATGAGAAGCAAAAAAAACACACCAAAGCGCGACGCTCCGCGTCGGAAACGCGTCGCGCGGGTACGCATCGATCCTGCCCAGATGACGACGTTCCAGCGCGCACTCCTCGCTTGGTACCGCCGCCATGGTCGCGATCTGCCCTGGCGGCATACCCGTGACCCTTACGAGATCCTGGTGTCCGAGGTCATGCTGCAGCAGACGCAGGTGAAGCGCGTTCTCGAGTTCTACCCGCGATTTCTCGCGCGTTATCCGACGGCCGAGGAGCTCGCGGCCGCTTCTGGAGGCGAGGTGCGCGAGGCGTGGGCCGGGCTCGGTTACTATCGTCGCGCCGACAATCTCCACCGGACGGCGCGCGAAGTTGCGGAGCGCCATGGCGGACGCTTTCCGGCGACGCCCGAGGAGCTGGTTCAGCTCCCGGGTATCGGGCGCTATACGGCGGGTGCGGTCGCGTCATTCGCGTTCGGGGCGGACGCGGCGATTCTCGACACCAACGCCGCGCGCGTGCTGACGCGCGTATTCGGCGCCGGGCGAGATCGCGCTCGGTTGAACGCTCGCCTCTGGGCTCTGGCGGCCGCCGCGATTCCGCCGGGCCGCGGCTACCCGTTCAACCAAGGCATCATGGATCTCGGCGCCACGATCTGCACGGCGCGTCGGCCGGCATGCCCACGTTGTCCGGTGCGGCGCGCGTGCCGCACCGGACGCGTGGCTCAGAGATAGCCGTCGCGACGAAGCGCTTCAGCGAGCAGCACGGCGCCCTTGGCGGCGCCGAACTTGGTGTTGTGGGACACGAGCACGAACCGGAGCCCGTGTTGCCAGAGTGCGTCGGGGCGTAGGCGTCCGACCGACGTCGTCATGCCGCCGTCGGCATCCCGATCGATCCGTGGCTGAGGGCGAAACGGGTCGTCGTGCACCGTCAACATGTGGCGCGGAGCCGACGGCAGTTCCTCGATGCCGCCGAGGTACTCGCGCATCAGCGCAGCGGCGTCGGCCGGGGAACAGGGCCCGGTGAGCGCCACCGAGACGGCCTCGGTATGACCTTCGAGGACGGCCGCGCGTGTACAGGTCGCCGACACGACGATGGGAGCCGGGTCGATGGCGTCCTTCCCGAGACCACCCAGGATCTTCGAGGTTTCCTTGGCGACCTTTTCTTCCTCGCCCGGAATGTAGGGTACGACGTTGTCGATGATGTCGAGGGCGACGACGCCGGGTGAACGGCCCGCGCCCGAGATACCCTGCATCGACGTCATGGCGACTTTCTCGACTCCGACGCGGCGGTGCAGCGGTGCGAGCGCGATCACGAGTCCGGTGGTCGTGCAATTCGGGATCGGCGCGACGAATCCCTTCCAGCCGCGTCGCTTCTGTTGCACTCGCAAGAGCGGCGCGTGGGCGAGATTCACGCCGGGAATCAGCAGCGGCACGTCCTCTTCGTAACGATAGGCGGACGCCGTGCTGAAGACCGGGCGGGTGGCCGCCCACTTGGGCTCCAGCTCGCGCGCGGGGTCGCTCTCGATCGCGGAGAACACGACGTCGACGGCGTTCGCGTCGAAGGCAGCTCCCGACACGACGGGTAGCTTCAAGACGTCGGCCGGCGGTGCCCCGGCACCCCACCAGCGGATGGCGCCGCTCTTGGCGTCGCGGAGAGCCTCACCGTACGATTTGCCGGCCGAGCGCTCTGAGGCCGCGAGAGCCGCGATCTCGAACCACGGGTGATCGCGAAGAGCGTCGATGAATTGTTGACCGGCGATGCCGGTGGCGCCGACGATGCCGGCGCGCAACTTGGGGGACGACGACACGAGAACCTCCTGGGGCAGGCAGCCCTATCATGCGCCACTGGGGCTGTCACAGGTCGGCGACGTTTCCCGAGGTCGGGGGCGTGTGCTGTAATCGCGGCGCCGCTTGAGCGGCGTGGAGGTGCGGATGCGTATCGACAGCGTCGCGTGTGGGGTTTTTCTGCCCCAGGTCGGATTGGATTTCGCGGCCCTGACCGAGCGGGCGCAAGCCGCCGAGCAAGCCGGCTTTCACTCCCTGTGGCTCGCCGATCACATGTGGGCCCGCGGAATGCCCGACCTCGACTACCTCGAGAGTTGGACGGCGCTGACGGCGCTCGCGATGCGTACCACCCGGCTCCGCCTCGGCGCGCTCGTCCTCTGCAACTCGTACCGAAATCCAGCGCTCGTCGCCAAGATGGCCTCGAGCTTCGACTGCATTGCCGGGGGACGGCTCGAGCTCGGAATCGGCGCCGGCTGGATGGACGAGGAGTACCGCGGCTACGGCTACCATTTCCCGTCGACCCGCGTGCGCATCGAGCAGCTGGAAGAGGGGCTCGAGGTCATGACCCGGCTCTTCCGCGAGCCGCGCTCGACGTTTCAGGGCAAGTACTACGCGCTCGACGACGCACCGAACAATCCGAAATCGCCACAGTCGCCGGGACCGCCCATCACGATTGGTGGCGCGGGTGAGCGGCTACTGCTCAAGGTCGTCGCGAAGTTCGCCGATCGTTGGAACTGTCCGATGAATGCGGCCCACGAGCTCCCGCACAAGCTCGAGATCTTACGCTCGCACTGCGCCGAGGTGGGCCGTGATCCCGCCGAGATCACGGTTTCCGAGCAGGTGTTGGTCGTGCTCGGGGCGGACGACGCCGACTTCAAGCAGCGGTGGACGACGGCGAAGCAAGTGCTCAGCGGATTCGCGGATCTCGATGCCGTCGCCGTTCGCGGCACGCCCGATGCGGTCGTCGAGGGCCTGCGCGCCAAGGCGGCGAAGGGCGTCCGCCTCTTCACGATCATGTTCGGCGACTTCGCGCCGGTCGAAACGCTGCGACTCTTCGGCGAACACGTGCTGCCGCGGCTCGTGGACTAGAGCCGCGCGGGCTCGTTGACTGTAGACCGCGTCCCTTTACTTGAGCTCGGCGATGAACCGTTCGATCGCCGGCGTGAAGTGTCGACCCTGGCGGTGCAGGATGCCGAGCGGCCGATAGAGCGCCTCGTCGCTCAGCTGCACGGCGGCGAGCGTGCGGCTCTTCACCTCCTGCTTGATGGCAGGCTCCGGCACCAACGCGACGCCCGCGCCGATCTCGACGACGCGCTTGATGGTCTCGATGTTGTCGAGCTCCATCACGTAGCGCACGGTCACGCCTCGACGACTGAAAAGACGATCGGTGGCGCGCCGCGTGGGGATGTCGCGCTCGTAGCCGACGAACGTCTGGCCCTCGAGCTCCTTGATGGCGATCGTGCGGCGCTTGGCGAAGGGATGGTGTGCCGCGCAGACGAGCACGAGCCGATCCTCGCGAAAAGGAATGACCGCGATTTGCGGCCGGCGACCCGGATACGCGACGATGCCGAGATCGATGCGTCCCGAGAGCACGTCCTCGATGATCTTCGAGGCCCGGCTGTACTCGAGATGGACGTTCACCTGCGGGTAGGCTTTCAGAAACTTCTTGAGCGGCTCGGAAAGCTCGTAGAGCCCGACGCTGTGCACGGTGGCGAGCCGGACGCTGCCGCTCACGACGCTGCCGAAGCTCTGCATCTGGTCGCGCAGGTCACGGTAGCGTTGCGTGATGTCCTTGCTGGCTTGGTAGAGCAGCTGGCCGGCCGGAGTCGGTTGGACGTTGCCCTTGGTGCGCTCGATCAAGGGTCGGTCGAAACGCGTCTCGAGGCTCCGCACCTGCTGGCTCACGGCGGATTGCGTGATGAAGTTCTGCGCAGCCGCAGCGGAGAAGCTCCCGGTCTCGACCAGGTCACAGAACACCTGCAGCGTTTCGAGGTGCATGATTAGCCCGGCTGATCAGCCGACCTCCGTTGAGATAGCCAAGCTCATACGCGATCGGCGGTGTCGGTCCAACCCGGCGCCTGTTCGCTTGAGCGAGCCCCGACCCGGCAGTAGCATGCGCTACATGCCTGCCCCGGACTATTACGACCTCGATGCCCTTCTCACCGACGAAGAACGCATCACCCGCGATACGGTGCGCGCCTTCGTCGAACACGAGTGCCTGCCACTCCTCGAAGGCTGCTTCAGCCGCGAGGAGTTCCCCCGCCAGCTGGTCCCGCGCCTCGGCGAGCTCGGGGTGTTCGGCGCCAATCTGCAGGGCTATGGCTGCGCCGGGATGAACAACGTGGCGTACGGGCTCGTCATGCAAGAGCTCGAGCGTGGCGACAGCGGTCTGCGCTCGATGGCGTCGGTGCAGGGCGGGCTCGCGATGTACGGCATCTATGCGTACGGCTCCGAGGAGCAGAAGCAGCGTTGGTTGCCGGCGATGGCACGGGGCGAGGCGATCGGGTGCTTCGGTCTGACGGAGCCCGATCACGGGTCCGATCCGGGCGGCATGGAGACGCGCGCACGCAAGGTCGGCAACGAATACGTGCTTTCGGGCGTGAAGCGCTGGATCACCAACGGCAGCATTGCGGACGTCGCGATCGTGTGGGCGAAGACGAGCCCCGACGACGAGATCCGCGGGTTCCTGATCGAGCGCGGCATGCCTGGGTTCAGCGCCCATGACTTGAAAGGCAAGTTCTCGCTGCGCGCGTCGATCACTTCGGAGCTCGTGCTCGAGGACGTGAAGGTCTCCGCGTCGGCGCTGCTGCCGAACGTCGCCGGGCTCAAAGGGCCGTTCGGGTGCCTCAACCAGGCTCGCTACGGCATCGTCTGGGGCGCGATCGGGGCGGCGATGACCTGCTACGAGACGGCGCTCGACTACGCCCAGCATCGCGTCCAATTCGGTCGCCCGATCGCGGGATTCCAGCTGGTGCAGCAGAAGCTCGTCGACATGATCACCGAGATCACCAAGGGGCAGCTTCTGGCGTACCGCCTCGCCAAGCTGAAAGATGCCGGCCGCGTCCGCGCGCAGCAGATCTCCCTCGCGAAGCGCAACAACGTGGGACAGGCGCTCCATATCGCGCGGCTCGCGCGAGATATCCTCGGTGCGAACGGAATCGTCAACGAATACCCGGTGATCCGTCACATGCTGAACCTCGAGACGGTGAACACCTATGAGGGGACCTACGACATGCATACGCTGATCGTCGGACGCGACCTCACCGGCATCGACGCCGTTCGCTGATCCGGCGAACGGCGCGTGGCAACTGGCGTTCTGCCATGGCGACTCGCAGCGCACTTGCGGCGATCGTGCTTGCTCAACGGAATCGCTTGTGGCTTGATCCCGAACAGTCGAGCTTCACCGGTTCCGCGATGTACACCCCCGCCGCTGCAAGATTCGCCCTCCGTCTCGCGCTCGTTGCGGCGTGCCTGCTGAGACTGAGTCCGGCGTACGCCCGAGAAATTCCGCTGACGTTCAGCACGCAGCTCCCCGTGTCGGCGGCGATGGCGGAGCGGGTGCGTTTCTGGGTCGACGTGTTCACGCGGTTCTCGCACACCGAGGTCGTCCTGCACGATCGCGACGATCCGGCGCTCGTCTACGACGTCGTTCGTTACGGACCTGGTGGTGACGGCTCGCAGATCGACGCGACCCGCGCGAGCTACCAACGCTTGCTCGGAGAAATGGCGATCGAGGGTGGGCTCACGCAGGCAATGCCGGCGGGCCTCTATCAAGCCCTTACGCCGCCCTCGCTCGAGCGCCTCCGCATGAAGGCCCTGTTTGGAGAGCGGGCGAATCCCATCGCGTACGTCCGCGCGCTCGGCAACATTCGCGCGCAACGCGGCATGAAAGAGCCGTTCATCGACGGTCTCGTTCGTGCCGAGCTCTATCTGCCCGGCATTCGCCGCATCTTCCGCGAAGCGAAGTTGCCGCCCGAGCTCGTCTACCTCCCGCACGTCGAGTCGTCGTTCAATCCGTCGGCGGTTTCGCGGGCCGGGGCCGCGGGACTCTGGCAGTTCACCCGCCTGACCTTCGAGCACTACGACAAGACCGCCGGGGCGGATGCGCGCTTCGATCCGGTGCGCTCGACCGAGGTCGCGGCGCAGCACCTGCAACGAGCGCGCGAGGTGCTCGGCAATTGGCCGCTTGCGGTCGCGTCCTACAACCACGGTGTGGCGGGCATGGTCCGCGCTCGCACGGCGGTCGGCGTCGATTCGTTGGACGACATCGTGCGCGGCTACGACAGCGCGAGCTTCGGGTTCGCGTCGCAGAATTTCTACGCCGAAGTGCTCGCCGCCGCGCACGTCGCAAGCCATGCGCGCACGTATTTCCCGGACATGCGGCAGCCCCCCACCATGCAGTACGTCGTGAAACCCGGCGACTCGCTCTGGACCATCGCGCGTCGCCATCGCGTGTCGGTGCGCGACCTCACCGCGGCCAACAATCTCGGTGGCTCGCGGCTGAAGACCGGTCAGCTGATCGTCATCAAGACGTCGTAGGTCCGCGCTCCGCGAGGTAGCGCCGCAGGACCTGCACGCCGTCCGGACAGCACGGCTCGTCGCGTATGATGCGCTCCGCCTCGGCGAGCGTGACGAAGCTGCCGTAGGCGATCTCCTCCACCTGGAGGCGAAGCGGTCCATCGTGTCGTGCGAGATACGCGCGGCCGATGAGCTGCGTCGACGCGTCCTGGTAGCGTACGGCGAAGAGCGGCTCGACGCTGTCGCACTCGACGCCGATCTCCTCCGCGAGCTCGCGGCGTGCGGCGGTGTCGTAGTCCTCGCCGGCACCGACGACGCCGCCTACGGTCACGTCCCAATAGCCTGGGTACACGTCTTTCGTGATCGTACGTCGGTGGACGAAGAGATCACTGTAAGAGCCTCGAACGAGGATGTACACGGCGCGGTGCAGGAGATTGTCACGCCGCATCTCGGCGCGAGTGGCGCGTCGCAGGACACGGTCGGCTTCGTCGACGACGTCGACGAGCTCCTCGGCGGCGCTCATGCGCGTTGTCCGCGCGCTGAACGGCATGCTACCAGCGCGGAATGGCCGTGCATGTGACGCTCTACGTGAAGGACGGGTGTTCGCATTGCGACGCGGCGCGCGCGGGGCTCGTCGCCCGCGCAGTGGCTTTCAGCGAGATCGACATCGCCAAGCATCCCGAGACGATACCCGAGCTGCTGAAGCTCACCCGGGGTCGGCGGATCGTACCGGTCGTCGTCGAGGGCGCGCGCATCAGCGTCGCGAGCGACGGCGGATCTGCCTTCTGACGGCCGGCCACCCGGGCTATTTCCGGCGCGACCGGCGATCGAGCTCGTAGGAGCTGCGGAGCGTCTCGACGAGCTCGCGGGCTTGCTGCGACGTTCGCTTCAGCTCGTCGATGTCCGTCTTGTTCGTTTGCACCAAGGCCGTGCGCGCTTGTCCGAGCTTCTCGTCGAGCGCGAGGGCCCGTCGCCGCAGGCCCTCGAGCTCGTCGAGATCGGCTTTGTGCTGCGAGAGAAAATCCCGGTACTGGGCGTCGAGCTTTGCGAGCGTGCGCTCGCGGGTGTCGAGCAGCTGATCCAGCTGTGTGGCCTTTTGTTTGATGTCGGCGGAGGCGCGCGGATCGCGGTCGATGCGTTTGGTGACAGATCGGCCGGCACGAATTTGTTGCTCGATCTGCTGCAGCTCTTTGCCGTGACCGGGACGCTCTTTGCCAGCCCGTTCCGCCGCGAATGCGACGGCCGTTCCGAGGCCGATCATGGCGGCGATCGTGAGTATCTTCAGATTCTGCGCGTTCATCGTCGCATCCCCCGGCCGCCGTCGAAGGCGGATTCCCAAAAGTCCGGTGCCCGTCGGTACGAAGTGATTCCGGGGACCTCCACGACGTCGTTGACTCGTGGCAGCACGCGGTCCTCGATTCGCTGGTCGCGCGCCAGCGCGCCCGCCAGGGCGCTGAGATCACGCTCGATGAGCACCCCTTCGTCCGTGCCGGCCGGCGGTGGCGCATCGATCGGCGGCACGCCGGGGCTGCGCACCGGTGCCGCGGCGACCGCAGGTGCCGTCGCTCCGACCGTACGGTCGGGTGCAGGCGCGGTCGCGACGGCGACCGGTGGAGCTTCCGCCCTTCGCCCACCGCCGCCGAGCACGCGAACCATCAACCATCCCGCGAGTGCC
>JBDSJB010000679.1:0-40911 GCA_039917665.1 Binatia bacterium | reverse complement strand
ACCACGTGGCCTCGACGCTGAACCCCTCGCGGGCTTCGAGCCCACCGCCCTCCATCGACGCATCGACCAGCCCGTCGGCGGTCAGGTCGGCCTCCTTCATGAAGGCGAGGTAGGCGCGGCCGAGGCTACCCTCGGGGAGCTTCGCGAGCGCCGCACGGTCGGAGAGGACCGCGAGCAGATCGGGGCGGTCGGCGAGGAGCGCGAACCCGTCGTCGTGACGCAGCAGGCGCTTGAAGCTGCGGATGTCGGTCCGTCCGGAGAGCGCGCGCACGATCTCGAAAACCTGGTCGGTGCGCTCGGGATCCGCCACCAGGATGCCGAGGGCCTTCCGGGCGCGCGTCCATTCGATCTTGCGCGCGGGCACGCCGCGCAGCAGCGCGGCACGGGTCTGTGTGGTGGTCGTCGGCGTCATGGGCTCTCCTCTCGAGTGCCCGCACTGTAGGCCGGCCACCCCGCTCATGTCTCGACGGGTTTCTTGATGATTTCTTGAGGTTCGCGGAATTTCAGCGCTTCCGGGTTCCGGCGCCGCGCTCGATCTCGCGGGCGAGGCCGTCGGCCTCCTGGCCAAGCCGGCGAAATCCCAAGGCATCACTGTCGGCGAGCACCTGCGAGATCATCGTCCGCACTTTCGGCAGATCGTTCCGCCGTCCGCGGCGTAGGAGCATCCGGGCGTACTCGTGACGCGTCCGCGTGAGCGCCGGAAGCGCGCCCATGCGGGCGTTCTGCTCGAGCGCCCGCTCGAAGTAGGCCGTCGCCTCGGGCCATTGCTCGCGGGTCGCCGCCAAGCGGGCGAGGTAGTGCGCGACCGACCCGGCGTGGGCGCGCAGCAGATCGTGAACGGCGTTCCGATCCGCGAACGGCGCCAGCAAGTCCGCGAGCGAGGCCGCGCGGCTCGCATCGCCGAGATCGGCGCAGACGGTCGCCAGCTGCGCCAGCGTGATCAGCCAATGCTCGTCGCGCGGTAGGTCGCGGAAGTCGGCGCCGGCGAGCGATTCGAAGTCACGCCGGGCGTCGTCGAGGCGGCCGACCTCGCTCGCGGCGAGCGCGCGTCCGACCCGATGCATGCGCTCGGCCCACGGATAGAGATCCGCGAAGAAGCGGAGCGCGGCTTCCATGTCGTCGACCTGGCCGCGCTCGTGCGCGAGGAAGAGCGCGAGGCCAGCGGTGAGCGCACGCCCGACGGGATGATCCGCGCGGACCCCCAACGCCTCGGCCGTCGCGATCAGCGCGGCGGCTTCGTCGTAGCGGCCGTCGGACAAAGCGCGCGCGGCTCGGATCGACACCACGAAGAACCGCTCGATTGGTTGGGCGAGCTCCTCGGCGACGGCCGCGAGCGCGGCGACCTCCGTGTCGGCCGCCGCGATCTCGCCGAGCGCGAGATTCGCATCGAAGCGCATCTGGTGCGCGAGGAACGCCGTGTTGGGATCGCCGGTTTCCGCCGCGAGCGCGACGAGCTCGGTGGCGATCGCAAGCCGCTCGCTCACGTGATCCGGTCCGAGCAGCGCCCACGCACGCGCGCCGAGCGCCACGACGAGCGTCGCCGGATCGTCGAGTCGACGCGCGAGCTCGACCGCGGATCGACTGAGCGCGTCGCGCATCGCGAGCGAGTCGGAGTACGGCGCCGCGCCGACGAGCCGGCTCACGATCCGAACGCGGAGCGCCGGGTGCGCGTCCCCGAGCCCGTCACGCGCTTCTTCGAGCAGGGCGAGACCCGCGTCGTCGCGCGGCAATCCGAACTCGAGCCGGCCACCAAAGCCGAGCGCGGCACGGGCCAGTAGGTCGGCGCGCCCGAGCCCGCGCGCCGCGTCGGCAGCGCGGCGAAATGTGGCGCGGTAGCGCTCGCGATCGCCGGCCCGTTGCTGCGCGTCGCCGAGCGCCAACAACACGCCGACACGGCGCGCCTCGTCGATCGGCACCAGCAGCTCGAGCGCTTGCAGCGTCCGCTCGTAGTGACCGGCGGCCTCTTCGTAGGCGAGACACGCGAGCGCGTGGGCGGCGGCGCGCTCTCCGTACGTGACGGCGGCCTCCACATCGCCGCCCGGAGCACCTTCGAAGAGATGGTGCGCGATTTCAGCGAGCGGCGCCCCCCCGCCCGCGCGCGGCATTCCGCCGCCGTCGCCATACCGGGCCTGCAGCGCCGCGCCCGCGCGCCGGTGGAGCCGGACGCGGATCGGCGTCGACAGCTCCTCATAGAGCGTCTCGCGGACGAGCGCGTGCGCAAAGAAGTAGCGGGCGGCGTCGGCGGCGTGCGGGATGACGAGGCGCGCGCTCACGGCCTCGTCGAGCAGCTCGAGCACCCGGTCGCCCGGCATCTCCGCGACGCGTTCGAGCACCGGG
This sequence comes from Binatia bacterium, assembly GCA_039917665.1. GTDB lineage: Bacteria > Desulfobacterota > Binatia > UTPRO1 > UTPRO1 > UTPRO1. The sequence continues at coordinate 38,574 of JBDSJB010000679.1, read as the reverse complement.
AGGTCGAACTCGCGACCCAGCACCGCCGCGATGCCGAGCACGCGGTTGCCGTCTTCCGAAAGCACGTTCAGGCGCCGGCCGATCACCTCGCGGACGCCCTCGGGGAGCGCGATGCCGAGCCCCGTACCGTCGGCGGGCCGATCGAGCTTGCCCTCCGCCACGAGCAGACGAACGATCTCGCCGACGAAGAATGGATTGCCCTCGGTCATCGCGTGGACGGCGCTGATCAACGGCGCCGGCGCCGCGCGCCCGGCGGTCGCCGCGACGAAGGCGGCGACGTCCTCGAGCGCGAGGCCACGGAGCGCGACCCGCTGTGCGTGCGGCTCGCGCGCCAGCTCGGCGAGCACGCCCGCGAGCGGATGATGCCGGCGAAGCTCGACGTCACGGTAGGCCGCGACGACGAGGATGCGCGCGTCGCGCATCTGGCGGGTGAGGAATTGCAGCAGCAAGAGCGACGGCTTGTCGGCCCAGTGCAGATCGTCGAGCACGAGCACGATCGTCTGGGTGCGCGCCGCCGTCGCGAGCAGCATCGTGATGCCGTCGAAGAGACGGAAGCGCGCTTGCGCCGGCGTGAGCGTCGGCGCCGCCGCTGACGTCGGCGCGTACGCGGCGAGCTCGGGCACGAGCGCCGCGACGTCGGGCGCCGCCGGCCCGAGCGCGGCGGCGAGCTCCGTCGCGGGGAACGCACGCGCGGCGGTCCGCAGCACTTGTACCCACGGCCAGAACGCCGGCGCGCCCTCGCCTTCGTGACAGCGCCCCGTCAGCACGATCGCGCCGCTCGCGCGTGCTTCGCTCGCGAGCTCGGCGGCCGTGCGGGTCTTGCCGATGCCGGGCTCGCCCGCGAGCAACAACAGTCGTCCCCGTCCGGCCTCGGCGCTCGCAAAGGCGGTGCGCAGCGCGGCCATCGCGTCGACGCGCCCGACGAAGGCCGTCTGGGTAGCGGCGGTCGCGGCGTCAGCGGCCGGCGGCGCATCGGCGGCGCGCTGCAGCGGCGCCACGAACCGGTAGCCGCGCCCGTGCACCGTCTGGATCATGCGTTGCGCGGTCGGATCGTCGCCGAGCGCCTTCCGGGCAACGGTGATGCAGCGCGGGAGCACCGATTCGCTCACGTGCTCGCCGGGCCAGAGACGATCGAGCAACTCGTCCTTCGAGACGACGCGATCGGCGTGCGTGACGAGATACGCCATCACGTCGAACACCTTGGGCTCGACCCTCACGACGGCGCCGCCGCGGCGGAGCTCGTAGAGACGCTCGTCGAGCTCGAACTCGCCGAACGCGTGCAACGTCGTCGCGGCGCGCGTCAGCTCACCTCGCGGCACGGAGAGGCGCGGCGCGAAGACGAGCGGACAATACGGCGTCGGACGCGAGATCGACGGCCGTCCACACCATCGCGAGCGCTCCGTCCATCACGGCCCGGTCGGCGACCGGCGTCGCGCAATGCGCGGTGAACTCGGGTTGATGATTCACGGCCGGCAGCGACTCGATGCCGATCATCGGATGGATCGACGGAATCGCGAGCGACACGTTACCCATGTCGGTGGAGCCGGCCATGCGCTCGAGCAACGGGCCGAGGTCGGGAAGGAAGCGGCCGAGCTCGGTCACATTCCGCCGATACGACGCCGCGATGTCGACGTCGGGCTTCACCTCGGCGTACGGCAGGTGGTCCTCGCTGATCGCGAGCGTCGAGCCGGTCGCGAGCGCCCCCGCTTCGAAGCAGCGCACGACCTTCCCGTGGATGTCGCCGAGCTCGTCGAGCGTCCGAGCGCGCACGATGTAGTGCGCGGCGGTGTGCGCCGGAACGATGTTCGGCGCGTCGCCGCCGTGCGTGATGATGCCGTGGATGCGATCGGTCTGACGGATGTGTTGGCGGAGACAGCCGATCGCGGTCTGCGCGACCGTCAGCGCGTCGGCCGCGTTGATGCCGCGCTCGGGAAACGCCGAGGCGTGCGCCTCTTTGCCGGTATACTTCACCTCGAACTGCGCGCAGGCGAGAAACGGTTGCTCCACGACGTCCACCGGCGCGGGATGCACCATCATGGCGGCGTGCACGCCGTCGAAGACGCCGCGGTCGAGCAGCAGGATCTTACCGCCGCCGCCTTCCTCGGCCGGCGTGCCGATCACGCTGACGGTGAGGCCGACCTCGTCGGCGACGCGCGCGGCGGCTGTCGCCGCACCAACGGCCATCGCGGCGATCATGTTGTGACCGCAGGCGTGACCAATGCCGGGAAGCGCGTCGTACTCGGCGCAGAACGCGACGTGCAACGGCCCGCCGCCCGCGCGCGCCACGAACGCCGTCGGCAGATCACCGACGCCGCGCGTGACGCTGAAGCCCGCGTCGGCGAGCTGGTCGCAGAGCCAGCCGGCGGCGCGCTCTTCCTCGAAGCCGAGCTCGGGATGGGCGTGGATGCGGTGGCTGAGCGCAATCAGCTGATCACGCTGGCTCTCGAGACGCTCGCGGGCTCCGTCTTTGGCGTTCATGGGATTCCTCCTGTTCGACGATTCACTCGTCGATGATCGCGACGATGCGAAGCGGACCACCGCTGCCGCCAGCGATCTTCATCGGTAGCGCGACGACGGTGAATCCCTTGTTCGGCAACCGATCGAGATTGGCGACGTTCTCGAACGCGGGCACGCCACGGCGAAAGAGCGCCACGTGGGTCGCGAAGAGCGTCGACGGACCGTGATCGATGCTCGCGGTGTCGAGACCGACCGCGTGGATCTTCCGGACGTCGGCGAGCCATGCGGCCGCGGCTGCCGACAAGCCGGGGAAGTGCAGCTGGGCAACGCCCTTCGCCCCACGCTCGTCGGTGCCGAGATAGCGCCGTCGATCGGGCCACGTCGCGCCGAAGCCGGTGCGGAGCAGAACGATCGCGCCCTCGGGAATGACACCGTTGCCGCGCTCCCACCCGACGAAGTCCTCGACTGCGACCTCGTAGTCGCGATTCGCCTTCGCCTGCGCGCTCACGTCGACGAGCACCGCGGGGCCGATCAAGCGCGTGAGCGGGATCGCGTCGACCGCGGCGCCTTCCGCCCAGAAGTGCAGCGGCGCATCGACGTGCGTCCCGCCGTGCTCGGGCGTGCAGATCGCGTTGCTCGCGTAGAAGTATCCCTTGTCCGTCACACCGTGATCCCCGGGCGTCATCACGAAGCCCGTTTCGGTCGGCCAGTAGATCGTCTGCGCGTCGAAGGAGTGCGTGAGGTCGACGATGCGATCAGCGGCGGGCGGCTTCACGGCAACGCGGGCAGTCGGTGCGCATCCTACGAGGCTCAACACGAGCGCGAGCGGCAGCCACCGGACCGTCGTCATTCGTCGCTTCTACGCCATTCGCCGAAGATCGGGAAAGCGGAGCATGACGCGCGGTGCATCACCAAAAAAACACCCCGGAAGCCGGGGCTTCCGGGGTGGAAACGGAAAGCGTTCGGCGCAGTCGCCTTACTCAGCTTTGGTGACGTTGGAGGCCTGAAGACCTTTGGGGCCTTTCGTGATCTCGAACTCGACCTTCTGACCCTCTTCGAGAGTACGGAAGCCCTCACCCGAGATTGCCGAGTAGTGCACAAACACGTCCTCGCCATTCTCCTGGCGGATGAAGCCGAACCCCTTCTCAGGGTTGAACCACTTCACGTGACCGATTGCCATAAATGTTCCCTCCTTTCGTCCGTTGGACTCGTCATCGAGGGAGGGTGCTCTGCCATGCGACAAAGCCGCGGCAAGTTTCACCACGGCTGTTCCGACGGACGTTAACTACCTTCACCTCACGACTGCGCGCCCAGATACCAACTCGATTTTCCCATTGCAAGCTCTACTTCTCTCTATGAACCGGGGCGTTACGAGCGATATCGATGCGGTGTCGGAGGGCGTCCGACGAGGGTCAAAGGACGCTCGATCGGGGTCGCAGCACGGCGTGGAGTGAGTCGGAAAACGGGTCGCGGAGAGGCCTCGGCGGCACTCTGGACGAGCGCCGCGCGCGCCGCTTCGACGTCCACGTCCCTGAGGGGGGTCGGCGCCGCGACGCTTTCGATCAAACGAGCGAGTCGCGGCACCTGCACGATCTTGACGCCACGAATTTCCTGTCCGACCGCAACGAGCGCGCGCGTGAAACAGAGGACGGCGTGAATCGGCACCGGACGACCGAGCGTTCGTTGCACGCGATCGGCGACGCGCAGGGCCTCGACGCGACAATCCTCGACCAGATTGCGCCACGGCAAGCGGGCATTCACGAAGAGCCGCTGATCGTTGGCGGTGACGCGTCCCCCGTCGTCACTCGACAAGATCAGGAAGATGCCGTTGGGTCCGATGGCGACGTGGCTGTCGCGATCGGGCATCGCCGAGCCGCGCGTCACGACCCGATAGGACGGGCCGAGCGTCGCAAGGGTCCGTTTCACGTTGGCGCCGAGTTGATTCGCGCGCCGCTCGCGCCACAGCTCGGTGCTCGAACGGGCCGCGAAGATCCCGCCCACGACGAACACGGGCATCAACAAGATGGTCGCAACCGGAACCCAGTGGCCCTGGAGCGCGAGCGCCACCAATCCCGTCCCGGTCGCCAGCGTCAGGTACAGCGCACCGATGCACTGCCACTCGGATCGGCGGAAACGATTCGAATTGGCGGCGACTCCGGACATCTCCCAGGCCCGGCAGCAACTGCCATGCCAGGACCGGCGGCAAGACGATGGGCCCGAAGCGCCCGCAGAACCTCGCGCACCGGCCTCGACGAGTCAGAGCATCGGACTCGGAGCGCTACAAAAGTGTCACGACCGTCGCGGCCCGTATCACCCGTCGCGCGCGGATCGCGCGATCAGCGCTGCGCGTAGGCCTCCGCCAGCAGGTCCACGACGTGCCGCACGGGGACGTCGAGACCGGCGGCACGGAGCCCGGCCTCGAGCTGCAAGGCACAGCCGGCGTTGGCCGTCGCGACGAGGTCGGCACCACTCGCACGGATCGCCGCGACCTTGCGGGCGACCAACGTCCGGGCCATCGCCGGCTGCGTCACGTTGTAGTGCCCGGCGCTGCCGCAGCAGAGATCCTCGTCGTCCATCGGCACGAGGGTGACTCCCGGAATCGCTGCGAGCAGCGCCCGCGGCGCGCTGCGGATGCCCTGCGCGTGCGCGAGGTGGCACGGGTCGTGGTACGCGACCCGGCGCGGAATCCCCGTCGTCGGAAGCGCGCGGAGGCCGAGCTCGGCGAGCAGCTCGGTCGCGTCACGCACCCGCGCCGCGATGGCGCGCGCGATGTCGGCGCGGGCCGGATCGTCGGCGAAGAGTGCGCCGTACTCTTTCATCAACGCGCCGCACCCCGCCGCGTTGACGACGATCGGCGGTGGCACTCCCGTCGCGGGTGTCGCCGCCGCGATCGCATCGAGCGTGCGGCGCGCCTGGGCGAGCGCGCGCGGGCGATCGCCGGCGTGGAGCGCGAGCGCGCCGCAACAGCCCTGCCCCGCCGGCACGAGGACGCGGCAACCGTTGGACGCGAGCACGCTGACGGTATTGCGCACCGTCTCGCCGAACATCTCCGGCATCACGCATCCCCCGAGCACCTGCACCGTTGCGCGCTCGGGGCCGACGGGAACGGTCGCGGCAGGCAACGTCGCCGGCGCCGTGAGCGGTACGGGGATCAACTGAATTGCGGATCGAAGCGCGACCGGCAGATGACGCGCGACGCGCCGCACCAACGCGAGCACGCCGACGACCTCGAGGAACCGGAGCGGCATCAGCAACACGCGCAGCAACCGCGGCGACGTCAGCACGGCGATCGTCAGCCATCGCCACCAGCGCTCGACGAACGGCCGCTGATGACGCGCTTCGATCCATGGCCGCGCGGCCTCGATCAGCGTGCCGTAGGCGACCCCGGACGGGCACGCGGTCTCACACCCGCGGCAACCGAGGCAGAGATCGAGGTGCCGGACCGCGTCGTCGTCGACGGCGAGCTGGCCTTCCTGTAGCGCGCGCATCAGATGTATGCGGCCGCGCGGCGAGTCGGCCTCGGTTCCGAGCGCCACGTACGTCGGACACGCGCTGTGACAGAGACCGCAGTGCACGCAGTCGAGGAAAGTCTCGGTCGGCGCGAAGCCGCCCGCGGGAATGTTCGCGACGTTCTCCTTGGTCATTAGATCCGCCCGATGAAGCGACCGGGCGCGAGCGTCCCCGCGGGGTCGAGTGCGCGTTTCATGCGTGTCATCAACGGGAGTGCCGGCGGCAGCGGCTGCCACACCGTGACGTGCGACGCGAGCGCCGTCGGCCAGCGCTCGACGACGAGGTGCGCGCCGTGCGCGGCGGCGGTGGTCGCGAGTGCCGCGAGCGCGACCTCCGGCGTCGTCGTGGCGAAGGCGAGGTGCGCGACGCCGCGAAGCGGGTCGGCCTGCCACACGCCCCGGCTCTCGCCGGTAACAGCGAGCGCCGCGCCGAGGAGCGTCGGCAATCGCAAGGGTAACGTCGCGAGACGTGCGACGACGTCACCTTCGGCACGCGCGACGAAATCGCAGGCGCCGTCGAGGTGCACGCGCGCGGCGGGATCGTCGGCGTCGGCGTCGAGCACGACGTCGCCCCCCTGACTCTGCGCGCTCGGGGCGATGTTCGTCCGGGCCATGGCGTCGCGTGTCCGGGCCATTTCGACGCGCGTCCGCGCCATTTCGACGCGTGTCCGGGCCATTTCGACGCGCGTCCGGGCCATTTCGACGCGCGTCCGCGCGACGGCGACGTCCGCCGCGACGCCACCGAGCCGCACGATCACGGTTGCACCGCCGTCAGCCTCGCTCATCGCGCCGGTCACCGTGACGGAGAGCGCACCCACACGATCGACGAGAAGCGCCGCGCCGAATGCCAACGCGGTCGCGCGCGACGGCACCGCGAACACGAGACACCGCTGCTCCGCCGGCCGTGGCCGCACTTTGAATGTCGCCTCGGTGATGACCGCGAGGGTCCCGAGCGAGCCGACGTAGAGCTTCATCAGATCGTAGCCGGCGACGTTCTTCACGACGCGACCGCCGGCGCGGGCGACCACACCCGTCGCCGTGACGGCGGTGATCCCGATCACGAAGTCACGCACCCTGCCCTGCGAGCCGGCGAGCGGACCCGCGAGGTCGGCCGCGAGCAGGCCGCCGATCGTCGTGTCGGCGGGAAGCGCCGGGTCGAGCGGCAACCATTGCTGCTCACGCGTGAGCACGGTCGCGAGCGCGGCCAGCGTGACGCCGGCTTCGACGGTGACGGTCATGTCGGCGGGTTGATAATCGCGAACGGTGGCCAAGCGATCCGTCACGAGCGCCACGTCGTAGCGCGACGGCGCGTGGCCGAGCGCGCGGTGCGCGCCGCGCCCGAGCGGCACGAGCGCCTCGCCCGCTCCCGCGACGTCGGCGACGGCCGTCGCGAGCTCGGCCGCATCGGCCGGATGCACGACCCGGCCCGGAGCGATGCCCCCGATCGCCCACGCCGCGGGGCTCGTCGTGTCGATGACGGCGTCCGTCACAGCGCGGCCTGCCGGCGCGGCGTCCGCTGCTCGATGCACACGCCGGGCGTGACGAAGATTTTACCTGGGTTCGCCCGCTGCTCGGGATCGAAGACGGCGCGCACCTGCTGCATGCGCGCGAGGTCGTCAGGGCCGAACGCGACACCGAGCTCGTGCATCTTCTCGACCCCGATGCCGTGCTCGCCGGTAACGCTGCCGCCGAGCTCGAGACACGCCAGGAGGATCTCGCGGCCGGCGCTCAGCGCGCGCGCCGACTGAGCGGGATCGCGCTCGTCGTAGAGAATGATCGGATGGATGTTGCCGTCGCCGGCGTGGAAGACGTTGCCGATGCGAAGTCCGTGCCGGGTGCCAGCAGCTTCGATGCGCGCGAGGATCTCGGGAAGCCGCGTGCGTGGAACGACGCCGTCCTGCGTACAGTAGCTCGGGGCCAAACGCCCGACGGCACCGAACGCGCGCTTCCGGCTCTTCCAGAGCGCCAGGCGCTCCGCCTCGTCGGCGGCGCGGCGCACGCTCGCGGCACCGTGCTCGCGACACAGTCCTTCGATGCGGGTCGCGCTCGCGTCGAGGCCCGCCGCGTCGCCGTCGATCTCGATGATCAGCACGGCGCCGGCATCGGTCGGAAAACCGAAGTGGAACGCCGCTTCGACCGCCGACACGATCGTGCGATCCATCATTTCGAGCGCCGCGGGCACGATGCCGGCGCCGATGATCGCTGACACCGTGGTGGTCGCCGCGGCGACGGTCGCGAAGATGGCGAGCATGGTCGTGACGGCTTCAGGCAGCGGCACGAGCCGCAGCGTCGCCGCGGTTACGATCCCCATCGTGCCTTCGGCGCCGCAGACGACGCCGGTCAGGTCGTAGCCAAGACCGTCGTCGACAGCGCCACCGAGCGTGACGACGTCACCGTCGGGCAGCACCAACTCGACGCCGAGCAGATGATTGGTCGTCACGCCGTATTTGAGCGTGTGCGGGCCGCCGGAGTTCTCGGCGACGTTGCCGCCGATCGTGCACGCGTTCTGGCTGGACGGATCGGGGGCATACTGGAGACCCGCGGCTCGCACCGCGCGCGAGACCTCGGCGTTCACCACGCCCGCCTCGGCGATCAAACGACGGTTCTCCAGGTCGATCGACCGGATCGTCCGCATGCGGCTCGTACAGATGACGAGCGGCGCCGGCGACGCGAGGCACCCGCCCGAGAGCCCAGTGCCGGCACCGCGCGGGACGAACGGGACACCGGCCCGCCAGGCCGCGCGCACCACGCGCGCCACCTCGTCGGTCGTGCGCGGCAGCACGACGAGCTCCGGAACGGCGCGCTCGATCGTGTAGCCGTCGCATTCGTAGACTGTGAGCGACGCGCGGGCGTCCACGATGGCGTCCGGGCCGACGATCGCAGCCAGCTCTTTCGTCAGCGCGGCCGGGGACGCGATCGACGTTGACACCGCGCGACGATACCACAATAAGCTCCGGGCGTGCGCGTCGCCCTGATGCGCACAGCTTTGAAACCCGCGAGTACGATCATGACCGTTCCCCCCGCGTCGAACGTCTTCCCGCCCCCTGAGCGACTCCTCCTCGGCCCCGGCCCCAGCGAGGTCCATCCGCGCGTATTGGCCGCGCTCGCGACACCGCTCGTCGGCCATCTCGATCCGGCGTTCATCGCGTTGATGGAGGAGACCAAGCGGATGCTGCGCGCGGTCTTCGGCACCACCAACGAGCTCACGATTCCGATCTCGGGCACCGGCAGCGCCGGCCTCGAAGCGACGATCGTGAATCTGGTGGAGCCCGGCGACGAGGTCGTGATTGGCGTGAACGGCGTCTTCGGCACGCGTCTCACCGACGTCGCCGAGCGCGCTGGCGCCACCGTGGTCAAAGCGGAAGCGCCGTGGGGCCAGGCGATCTCGAACGACACCATCGCGGCGGCGCTCGCGAAGACGACGAAGCCGCGGCTCCTCGTGCTCGTGCACGCGGAGACGTCGACCGGCGTCTGGCAGCCGCTCGAGGACGCGAGCCGCATGGCGCACGAGAGCGGTGCCCTCTTCGTCGTCGACTGCGTCACGTCGCTCGGCGGCTGTCCGGTCGACATCGATCGCGTCGGTATCGACGCCGCCTACTCGGGCACGCAGAAGTGCTTGAGCTGTCCGCCGGGCCTGTCGCCGGTGACGTTCGGACCGCGCGCGGTGGAACGTCTCCACGCGCGGACCCGCAAGGTGCAGAGCTGGTACCTCGACCTCACGATGCTCGAGAAGTACTGGGGCGAGGAGCGCGTGTACCATCACACCGCGCCGATCAGCATGAACTACGCGCTCTACGAGGCGCTTCGCGTGGCGCTCGAAGAAGGCCCCGAGGCGCGCTTCGCCCGTCATCGGTTGAATCACGAGGCACTGGTCGCCGGCCTCGAGGCGCTCGGCCTCACGATGGCCGTGGCGGCGGGCGAACGTCTATGGATGCTGAACAGCGTGCGCATCCCGGCCGGCGTCGACGACGCCGCGGTCCGGAAGGCGCTGCTCGACGAGGATCGCATCGAGATCGGCGGCGGGCTCGGACCGATGAAGGGTCAAACCTGGCGGATCGGTCTCATGGGCGAGTCGAGCCGACCCGCGAACGTCACGCGGCTGCTCGCCGCGTTCGGACGATTGCTACCACGCCAGGGTTTCGCGTGTGACGGCGCCGCCGGCGCCTCGGCGGCCGAACAGGTGTACGCGTCCGCGTCGCGGAAGTCGTAGCGCGAGCGCGGGCCGACCGTTCAGTATGTCTGGACGCGCCGCGCTTCGAGCTGATCGCTGCCCTTCTGCGCGACGGTCTTCATGCGGCGGCCCATCTCGATCAGCCAATCGCCACCGCGATCGCCGTAGTACGTGACGAAGCCCATACAGGCGACGATGCCGACCACGAAGCCGAGAATGAAACTGCGAACACCGGAACTCATCTCTCCTCCTCACCCGCAGGACACACTGTCCTGCCCACCGCACCGAGACCCTGCACGCCCGTGGAACCATCGGTAGGGCGCGCCTCCACGTCAGTTGACATGGATCGTTTCTGGCTGTCAACGCGCTGGACCCTCGGGACCCTGCTGCTGATCGCGCTCGGGAGCGCTGCCTGTGGGCCATTGGTGCGACCGACCGGTGCCCCGCTCCGGAGGGTCGCGGCGGCACCGCGCTTCGTCGACCAGGGGGACCGCGCGCCGTTGCTGGCCGCCGCCCGGGAGAGTCTCCGCTACTTCGAACGGCTCCCGCCCGATCGTCAGGTCGCGTTCGGCCCGACCACCCGGACGGCCCTCGAGATGCGCGGGGCCCTCCGGGACCTGGTGGCCTTCCTCGCCACCAATCCGGCGCCGGCCGTGCTCGCGGCCGAGATCGGCCGCCGCTTCGAGATCTATCGCGCCGTCCCGCCGAAAGAGGTGCTCTTCACCGGTTATTATCTGCCGACGCTGCCCGCGCGCACCACGCGGGACGCGCGCTTTCGCTTTCCCATCTACGGCCGGCCGAGCGATCTCGTGACCGCGCCGCTCGGCGACCTCGGCGCTCCGTGCGCGTGCCGGGAGCAGGTCGTCGGACGCGTCGTGCGGGGGTCCCTCACCCCCTATTACACGCGGGCCGAGATCGACGGAGGAGCCCTCGGCGCCACCCCCGTGCTGGCGTGGGTCGAGGATGCGGTCGGTCTCTTCTTCTTGCAGATCCAGGGCTCGGGCGTGCTGACCTATCCGGACGGAAGAAGCCGCACGATCGGCTTTGCGGCCAGCAACGGCCAGCCCTACGTGAGCGTCGGCAAGCTGCTCGTCGAGCGCGGCGCTTTGTCGCTGGATCGCGCGTCGATGGGCGGGATCCGGGATTGGATCGCCGCCCATCCAGACGATGGCGCGCGGCTCCTGCAGGAAAACCCGCGCTACGTCTTTTTTCGCGAGCTGGAGGGTCCGCCGATCGGCAGCCTTGGTGTTCCGGTGACGGCGGGACGCACGATCGCCACCGATCCGGCGGTGTTTCCGCCGGGGGCGCTCGCCTTCGTGCACGTGCCCCCGCTCGGGCCGAGCGCGGGTCTCGAGCGCTTCGTTTTCAACCAGGATGCCGGGGCGGCCATTCGCGGAACCGGGCGCGTCGACGTGTTCTTCGGCGCCGGCGACGAGGCCGCCACGTCGGCCGGACGGCTGCGCTCCCCCGGGGAGCTCTATTTCTTCGTCCCGCGTCCCTCCGGCGTCAGGTAACTTCCCGGTTGATGCGAGCTGCTTAAGTTGCCACAATTCGCGACGTTCGCGAGCGTGGCCCATGCGTGACGTCTATCTCCTGAGTGCCGCACGCACCCCGATCGGCGGATTCGGCGGCGCCCTCGCGGGACTGACCGCCCCCGAGCTCGGAGCGAAAGTCATCCGCGCCGCGATCGAGCGAGCAGGCACTCCTGCCGACGCCGTCGAGCAAGTCATCATGGGGAACGTGATCGCGGCCGGGCTCGGGCAGGCTCCCGCCCGTCAAGCCGGACTCGGTGCGGGCGTGCCCCGCACGCACGGCGCACTCACGATCAACAAGGTGTGCGGATCGGGCTTGATGGCGGTCGCATTGGCGGCCCAGTCGATCCGGCTCGGCGAAGCGGAGCTGATCGCCGCGGGCGGGATGGAAAGCATGACGCGCGCCCCGTACCTGCTGCCACGCGCACGCGAAGGTCAGCGCATGGGGAACGGCGCGCTGATCGACGCCATGATCGTCGACGGGCTCTGGGATCCGTACAACGATTTCCACATGGGGAGCGCCGCCGAAGGCTGTGCGCGCGATCGCGGTATCGATCGACAGGCGCAAGACGAGTTCGCGGCCGAGAGCTACCGGCGTGCGCAAGCCGCCGTCGCCGCGGGTGCCTTCACGCGCGAGATCGTCGCGGTCGAGGTTCCCGGACGCGGGGCGCCCGTCACCGTCACGTTGGACGAGGAGCCGAGTCGGGTCGATTTCGCGCGCATCCCGACGCTCCGACCGAGCTTCGACAAGCAGGGCACGATCACCGCAGCCAACGCGTCGACATTGGCAGACGGCGCCGCGGCGCTGATCGTCGGCAGCGAGGAGACGCTCACGCGTTACGGCGCACGGCCGCTCGCCCGTATCGTCGCGACCGCGGTCGCGGGTCGCGCCCCGGCGGAATTCCCGATCGCGCCCGTCGACGCCATCGAGAAAGTCGTCGCGCGCGCCGGCCTGTCGATCGCCGACATCGACCTCTTCGAGATCAACGAGGCCTTCGCGGTGGTGGCGATCGCCGCCATTCGAGCCCTCGGATGGGATCCCAACGCGGTCAATGTCCACGGCGGCGCGATCGCCCTCGGTCATCCGATCGGCGCGAGCGGAGCGCGCGTGCTGACGACGTTGCTCTCCGCCCTCGAAGCGCGCGGCGCGCGCCGGGGGCTCGCCACTCTGTGCCTCGGCGGCGGCGAGGCCATCGCCATGATCGTCGAGCGCACGGCGTGAGCCCGATCGCGCGCGCATGATCGAGCCGCCGCGTCAGTCGTCCGTCCATCCCCGGAGCTACCGCCGCTCGATCGTCGCAGTCGCCATGCTCGCCATCGCGACCTGGTGGGGCATCGGCCTTCCCTACTCGCTGTTCGCATGGCTGCTCGACGCCCAGCAGCGCTCGTGGACGCTCATTTGTTACCTGTGGGAAGTACCGGCCTTCGGGATCGTCGGCCTGGTCGTGATCCCGCAGCTTCTCTGGCGCGACATCGAACGGCGTTGGACGGCGATCGAGTCGCCCACCGGCACGATCGACAACGCCGCGGTCGTGGCGCTCGAGCGGAAGATTCTCGACTACCCGCTGATCGTGGCCGTCGTCCTGCTGATCACCTCGGTGATCGGCTACGGCCTCGGGGCTTTGCAGATCCGCTGGTTCGCCCAGCTACCCTTCGCGGAGGCCGTGAAGGTGTGCCTGCTCGGCCTGGTGACCGGCCTGGTCGGTGCGCTCTTCGCGTATCTGTATCTCGAATGGCGGCTCGCGCCGTTGTTGCGCTACTTGCCGATCGACGACGCGTCGGCGCCGACGACGGGCCGGCGCGTTCCGCTCTCGGCAAAGGTCTTCAGTTGCTCGCTCGTTCTCACGATCACCGTGCTCCTGCTCCTCGGCACGATCTTCTACAGCAGGGGCGAGCGCATCCTCGAGGAGGAGGTCGGACGGCGCGTGCAAGCCGAGGCGCGCCATCTCGCCGACGATCTCGCGCAGCACGGCATCGCGCGCGCGCGCGATCCGGAGTGGTGGCACGCGCGCGAAACCCGCATGGAGCTCGGCCCGAGCGGCCATGCCTTCGTCGTCACCGAGGACGGCAACATAGTCGGCGGGTCGACGTCGCACGCTCGCCTCGCCGACGAAGGCTTTCGCCCCGGTGTGGTCGCGCGCGTGCTCCGCGCCGACGGCGGCCATCTCGTCGACCGCGTTTACCTGCCGCGTATCGTCGCGTTCGCCTCCCTGGCGGCACCACCGATGCACGTCGTGGCAGTCGTGCACCGTGCGGAGTTCGCCCGCGAGCTCGAGGCCATGTTGCGACGCGGCGGGCTCGTCTTCGTGATGGCGCTCCTCCTCACGCTCCTCCAGGGCTACCTCTTCTCCCACCGCATCACGCGCCCGATCGAGATCGTCACGCAGATGGCGAGCGACATTGCGCGTGCGCCCGCAGGCAGCTGGGCGATCGTCCCGGTCCGCACCAACGACGAGGTCGGCGAGCTCGCCAACGCCTTCAACCGCATGACGGCTCGTCTCGAGCAGGCACGCGGCGAGCTCGAGAGCTACAGCGCCGATCTCGAACGTCGCGTCGCCGAAGCGACGCGCAACATCGCGACCCTCTACGACGTGACGCGAACGACCACGTCGACCATCGAGCTCGACGTCGTGCTGAAGCTCGTGGTCGAGAAGATCATGACGGCGCTCGACCTGCCGCGCCTCGTGCTCCTCTGGCACCCGCCGGATCTCGAGCGCGCGGTCGACGCGTACACGACGGCGAGCGGCTCGGACGGCGGCCGCCTCGAGCTCGGTGAGACGGTCGACCTGACCGCGCTCTGTCCCGCGCCGCACATCGCGGCGATCACCACGCGGACCCGGCTCGGCTCGAGCTTGCCCGAGTCGATTGCCCGCGTCCTCAGCGACCCCGACGTGCTGTGCCTGCCACTCGTGTTCAAGAATCAGTTCCTCGGGTTGGTGCTCGCGAGCCTGGACAGCAACGCCCGGAAGCCGAACCTCGAGCTCGCCGGCGCCCTCGCCAGCCAGGCGGCCGCGGCCCTCGCGAACGCCGGTCTCTTCGAGACAGCGCGCCGGCACGAGGCCGAGCTCCGGAAGCTCTCCCAGGTGCGCGTGCAGCTGCAGGAGGAGAGCCTGCGGAGCCTGTCGCGCGAGCTGCACGACGGCGTCGGTCAGGTGCTGACAGCCATCAAGATGGATCTCGGCATGATCGAGCGCGCCACGACGAGCGATCCAAACGAGCTCCGCGCCAGCGTGCGCGAGGCACGCGAACAGGTGACCGAGCTGCTGCAGGAAGTGCGCACGATGTCGCAGCTGCTGCGGCCGTCGATGTTGGACGACTTCGGCCTCGTCCCGACCTTGCAGTGGCTGGCGGAAAAATTCACCGCCCGCACGAGTATCGTCGTCGACCTGCGGACGCCACCGACGGAAACCCGGCTACCGCCGGCGATCGAGGTACTGCTCTATCGCGTGACCCAGGAGGCCCTGACGAACGTGGTGAAACACGCACGTGCGAGCCACGTCGACGTTGCGTTCGAGGTCCGGGATGCCGAAGCCGCGCTCACGATCGCCGACGACGGCGTCGGCTTCGACGTCGAGCGCTTCCGTCGCACGCCCGCGGCCGGCGGCGTCGGCTTGCTCGGGATGCGCGAACGGGTCGCGTACTACCGCGGCCGCATCGAGTTTCGCTCGCGACCGGACGCCGGCATGCGTATCTCTCTCACCATCCCCATCGACGGCCCCACCGATACCGAGCACGGTGAGGGCGGACGCATGACCTCGGTCGGATGAGCACGGCCGCCGCGATCGACGACCAGCCCGTGAGCCCTCTCCGCTGGGCAGCGGCGTGGGGCGTGCACGCTTACACCGCGAGCGGTGCCGTCATCGCCTTCTTGGCGCTCGTCGCGATCGGCGAGCAGCGCTACGCCGACGTGTTTCGCTGGCTGGCGCTCGCGTTCTTCGTCGACTGCACCGACGGTGCGCTCGCCCGCACCGTCGACGTGAAGCGCGTCCTGCCCTACTACGACGGCGCTCGGCTCGACGACATCGTCGACTACCTGACCTACGTCGTCGTGCCGGTCATGATGCTCCGCGCCGCCGGCTTTTTTCCGGCGGCAGGTGCCAACTGGATCGCAGCGGCTCCACTCTTTGCGAGTGCCTACGGCTTTTGTCGTAGCGACGCGAAGACGGACGATCATTATTTCCGCGGTTTTCCCTCGTATTGGAACGTCGTCGCGCTTTACGCGTACGCGCTGCACACGTCTCCGCAAGTGACGGCGGCGTGGGTCGTGGTCCTCTCGATCCTCGTGTTCGCACCGCTCAAGTTTCTCTATCCGTCGCGGGCGCCGCATTTTCGCACGCTGTCGATCGCCCTCGGCGCGGTGTGGGGCATCGTCATGAGCTATGCGATCTGGGTACTGCCGGACGCGCCTTCACTTCTGCTCTGGGCGAGCCTCGCGTACCCAGCATACTATTGCGGCATGTCGTTTTGGCTCCAGGCGACCGGCCGAGCATGAGCAACGAGATCTCCGACAGCCTGCGGCGCGCGCATCAGCTGTTCGTCGAGGGCTACCGCTTCCACATGGCGGGTAACGTGGCCGGTGCGATCGGTCGCTACCAAGAATCGATCGACACGCACCCGACGGCCGAGGCGCATACGTTTCTCGGTTGGGCGTTCAGCTTCGTCGATCGACTCGACGACGCGATCGCCGAGTGCAAGAAGGCGATCGCCGTCGATCCCGATTTCGGAAATCCCTACAACGACATCGGGTCGTACTTGCTCAAGCAAGGGAAGCTCGACGACGCGATTCCCTGGCTCGACAAGGCCGTGCAGGCGAAGCGCTACGAGCCGCGCCACTATCCGCATTGCAACCTCGGTCGTATCTACTGGGCGAAAGGTCTGCTGAACCGTGCGATCACCGAGTTCGAACGCGCGCTCGAGCTCGACTCGACGTCGCGCTTCGCGCAGTCCGCGCTGAACACGATTCGCCAGCAGCTACAGTAGGACCGCAGCGGCTCGCGTCAGCTGACGAGCCATTCGATCAGGTGCTGCATGTCCTTCTCGGCGAGCCCGGCACCGACGCCGCCGTCGGGGGACTTGCGGAGCCACGCGCCGTCCTCACGCAGCGAGAGATCGAACCAATCGGCCGCGGAGGGATCGGAGCGGTCGTACTGTATGACCGACGCCGTCGCGAGCGGACCGAGCGGCGCGGGCCGGCCCCCGATCGAGGCGAGCGGCTGCACGACGATCTCGAGACGACGCTCCAGGAACTCGAGCGCAAGGCGCGCGGCGTCTGGCACCTCGATGCCGCCGAGGTTCTTCGGATTGAGGGCACGCTGGAGCTTGATGGCTTGCTCGGCGAGCTCCTTGTTGACGGCGTTCGCGAGGGCTTCGACCTCCGTGAAGAGCTGCTTCACGTAACGCGCGCGAATCGTGAAGAGCTCTTTCTCACGGTTGACGCGGCCGCGAGCGCGACCGTTCGTCGCCATCTTGCGTTCGGCCTTTTCGGCGACGGTGCGTACCCAGTCGCGCATCCCGTCGGCTGCCATATTTGATAGAAATCGCCTTTGCAAATTAATCCGTTGGCGGCAGCAGCCGTTCCGCGAGCCCGAGCTTCATGTGCTCGAGCAGCGGCTTCGGATCGGACTGCAAACTGCCGATGGCGACCCCTTGCACGAGGATGCCGTTCAGCGTCGCCATGATGAGCGCCGCATCGGCCGCCGGGTCGACGCTCGCGCGGAACGTTCCTTTCTCGCGACCGCTCTGGAGGATGTCGGCGAGCAGATTGCGGTAGAGCCGGAAGAGCTCGGTCGTGCGGCCGAGAACGTCGTCGAGATTTTTCTCCTCGCGCACGACCAACGAGAGCAGGAAGCGCACCGAGTAGACGTTCTGGCTGACGAACTCGAAGTAGACGTCGATCAGCTTCTCGATCTGGCCGAACTCATCGAGACCCGACAGGACCTCCAATACGTCGATCGAGTACGGCGCCAGCGATTCCGTGAGCGCGGTTCGGAAGAGCTCGTCCTTGCTGGCGAAGTGCCAGAAGATCAGCGCCTTCGAGACCTGGGCTGCCTTGGCGACCTGGGAGAGCGAGGTCGTTGCGTACCCCTGCGTCGAGAACAGCTTGGTCGCCGACGACAGGATCTTCTGACGCGTGTCCATGACGAGGCCCGAGAAGAATCCGACGCTACGCAACCACCTCTCGGCGCGCAAGGGCGCGCGCCATCAGCGGACAGCGGCTCAGGCGGACGCTTCTGGCCGCGTGGCCTGGAAATCGAGCTGCCCCCCCGCACCCACGTCGACCACGACGCGCGAGCCGTCGGAGACCTCGCCGGCGAGGATCTTCCGCGCCAACGTGGTTTCGATCTCCTTCTGCAGCAAACGCTTCAGGGGGCGCGCACCATAAACGGGGTCGTAGCCGGTGTTCGCGAAGTGATCCCGCGCCGCCGGCGTGAGCTCGAGCATGATCTTCCGCTCCGCGAGTCGCTTGCGGAGACGTCCGAGCTGGATCTCGACGATCGAGCCGATCTGCTCCCGCGAAAGCCCGTGGAACACCACGATCTCGTCGACCCGGTTCAGGAACTCCGGACGGAAGTGACCCCGCAACGCTTCGAGCACGTCGCGCTTCATCGCGTCGTAAGCTTCCTCGTCGGCGCCGCCGCGGTAGCCGAGGATCACCTGGCTCCCGATGTTGCTGGTCATGATGACGACGCTGTTCTTGAAGTCGACGGTGCGGCCATGGCCGTCCGTCAGCCGACCGTCGTCGAGAATCTGCAACATGACGTTGAACACGTCGCTGTGCGCCTTCTCGATCTCGTCGAAGAGGATCACGCAATACGGTCGGCGGCGCACGGCCTCGGTCAGCTGCCCGCCCTCGTCGTAGCCGACGTAACCCGGAGGGGCGCCGATCAACCGAGCGACGGTGTGCCTCTCCATGTACTCGGACATGTCGACGCGAATCATCGCCTGCTCGTCGTCGAAGAGAAATTCGGCGAGCGCACGCGCCAGCTCGGTCTTTCCGACGCCGGTCGGTCCGAGAAAGATGAACGAGCCGATCGGACGATTGGGATCGTTCAAACCGGAACGGGCGCGCACCACCGCGTCGGCGACGGCGCTGACGGCCTCGTCTTGGCCGACCACGCGTTGGTGCAGATGCTGCTCGAGAGCGAGGAGCTTCTCGACCTCGCCCTGCATGAGCTTGGCAACCGGGATGTGCGTCCAGCGCGCGACGACCTCAGCGATGTCTTCCTGATCGACCTCTTCCTTCAGCAGGCGCGACTTCGGCGCGTGGTCGCCGCCGTGCTCGATACTGGCCTCTTCGGTCGCGAGCTCCTTCTCGAGGCCCGCGAGCGTGCCGTACTTGAGCTCCGCGACCCGATTGAGATCGTACGCGCGCTCGGCCTTCTCCATCTCGAGACGGGTCGCCTCGATCCGTTCGCGCAGCTGGCGGTGCTTCGCGACACCGCTCTTCTCGCTTTCCCATTGGGCTCGGAGGCGGTCGCTCTCCGTGCGCAAGTCCGCGAGCTCTTTCTCGAGTCGCTCGAGCCGTTCGCGAGACGCCTTGTCGGTTTCTTTCCGCAATGCCTCACGCTCGATCTCGAGCTGCATGACCCGGCGCGACACCTCGTCGAGCTCGGCCGGCAACGAGTCGATCTCGGTCCGCAGCTTGGCGGCGGCTTCGTCGACGAGATCGATCGCCTTGTCGGGGAGGAACCGATCGCTGATGTAGCGGTCGGACAGCACGGCCGCCGTCACCAGCGCGGAGTCCTTGATGCGCACGCCGTGGTGCAGCTCGTAGCGCTCGCGCAGGCCGCGCAGGATCGAGATCGTTTCCTCGACGCTCGGTTGATCGACCAGCACCGGCTGGAACCGTCGCTCGAGCGCCGCGTCCTTCTCGATGTACTTTCGATACTCGTTCAGGGTCGTCGCGCCGATGCAGTGCAGCTCGCCGCGCGCCAAGGCCGGCTTCAGCAGATTGCTCGCGTCCATGGCGCCTTCGCCCGCCCCCGCCCCGACCACCGTGTGGAGCTCGTCGATGAAGAGGACGACTTCGCCTTCGGAGGCCTGCACCTCCTTCAAGACGGCCTTCAGGCGTTCCTCGAACTCGCCGCGATACTTGGCGCCAGCGACGAGGGCGCCCATGTCGAGGGTGATGACGCGCTTGTTCTTCAGACCCTCGGGGACGTCGCCGCGCACGATGCGTTGCGCAAGCCCTTCCACGATGGCCGTCTTGCCGACCCCGGGCTCGCCGATCAGGACAGGGTTGTTCTTGGTACGGCGCGACAGCACCTGAATGACGCGCCGAACCTCCTCGTCGCGGCCGATCACGGGATCGAGCTTCCCTTGCGTGGCGAGCGCGGTGAGATCGCGTCCGAACTTCTCGAGCGACTGATACGTCGACTCGGGATCCTGGCTGGTAACGCGCTGGTTGCCGCGGACGCCCCGGAGGGCCTCCATCAGCTTCTCGCGGCTGAGGCCGATCTGCTTGAGGGTGCGGCCGACGGCACCCGACTCGTCGAGCATGGCGAGCAACAGGTGCTCGACGCTGACGTACTCGTCCTTCAGCTTCGCGGCTTCGTTTTCGGCTTCGCCGAACAGCTTCGCGAGGCGTTGGGTGGCGTACGGAGTGGACCCGGAGCCGGGACCGGCGACCTGCGGTACGCGTTGCAGCTCGCGCTCGACGCGCTCCCGGAGATCGGCGACGGGGACACCGGCGCGCTCCAACAGCACCGGGGCGACACCGTCCGACTGCGCGAGCAGAGCCGCGAGCAGGTGCTCGACGTCCACGCCCTGATGGTTGCGACGGACCGCGAGGGTCTGTGCGTCACGCAGCGCTTCTTGGGACTTCTGAGTGAGTCGTTCGACGTTCATGGATCACGCAGAAGTAACCACAAATCCGGTCATCGCAAGTTAGCCGTGCGAAAACGTCGTAGGCTACCGTCAGGCCGGGTGAGCAACCGGACGCGGGATGAGGGCAGGTCCCAGCGTCATTCCCGCGACGAACCCCCCGATGTGGGCCCAAAAAGCGATGCCGCCTCCCGCCTCCACCCCGACCGTCGCCAGGCCGAGCAGCAGCTGGAACACGAACCAGAAGAGCAGGAAGAAGAACGCGGGAATCTCGACCACCTGAACGAACAGAAAGATCGGCACCAACGTGACGACCTTGGCCCGGGGAAAGAAGAGAAAGTAGGCGCCGGTCACGCCGGCGATCGCGCCGCTGGCGCCCACGATCGGGATCGAAGCCGTCGGATCGACGAGCACCTGCGCCAGACCCGCGATCCCACCCGCCAAGAGGTACAGCACGAGATACCGCACGTGCCCGAGCCGGTCCTCGACGTTGTCACCGAAGATGTGAAGGTAGAGGACGTTACCGAGCAGGTGCAGCCATCCGCCGTGCATGAACATGCTGCTGAAAAGCGGCGTCACGTCGCTCCACCAGTCGGCAACCAACCGCCGCGGCACGAGCCCATGCGTTTCGATGAAGGGCTCGAACTCGCCACCGAGACTCTGTTGATAGAGCCAGACGCCGACGTTGGCGGCGATCAGCGCGTAGGTGACGACAGGGCGTGTCGACGACACGATCGTGTCGCGGAGAGGAATCACGGTCGCGGCATGCTGTCACGCCCGCATGGGCCGTCCAAGCTCGCGGCATAATTGACGATCCTGCGCATGGGCCGCTACAATCCGCCGGACGGTGACGGGGCCATGACGCAACACGTGCGAAGGATCGGGAAGATCATCCTGGGGGTGCTACTCCTGGTGTTGGGGGTGATCGGCCTTCTGTTGCCCGTCATTCCCCAGATCCCATTCCTGATTGGCGGCCTGACCCTGCTGTCGTCGGAGAATCGTCACTGCGCAGCACTGCTCGAGTACATCAAGAAACGGGTCGGCTGGCAGAGTTCGACGCCCAGCGAAACGCCCATCACGGAGGCCGACGATGTCCGACGGTGAAAAAGATCGCTCCGGAGACAAGCTGCACGACCTCGAGAAGGGGCGCGAGGACAAGTTCTTCGCCGACCGCGATCGCGAGCTGCTGCAAAAGCTGAAAGCGCAAACTGGAGACCAAAAAGAGCAAGCAGTTCACGAACTTGCACGCACGCGCTGCCCCAGGTGCGGGGAGCGTCTAGTCACCCGCACGCAGCCCGACGTGGAGATGTGTGCCTGCCCGACGGGTCACGGGATCCCCGACGACGGCGAGCTCGCGAAGCTGACGACACGCGAGAGCACGGGGTGGCTTTCCCGCGTCCTCGGTCGCCCGAGCTGACGCCCGACATCGTCGGTGTTCAGCGGCATCATTGAAAGCCTCGGCGAGGTCGTCGGGTTCAAGCGACTTTCCGGCGATGGCGAGCTCCGGCTGAAGAGCACCTTTCGGGGCCTCGTCCTCGGCGAGAGCATCGCCGTGAACGGCGCGTGCATGACCGTCGCGAACCGTCGCGGCTCGTCGTTCACCGTGATCGTGTCAGCGGAAAGCCTGCGCCGGACGACGCTCGGGGCTCTCCGGCCGGGCCGCACCGTGAATCTCGAACGCTCGCTCCGGGTCTCCGACCGTTTGAGCGGGCACTTCGTCTTCGGACACGTCGATGGCGTCGGCGCCCTGACCGACATCCGGCCGGAGGGCGGCAGTGCCCTCTATCGCTTCTCGCTCCCCGCGGGATTCGGCCGTTTTCTGGTGGAAAAGGGCTCAATCGCGATCGACGGGGTGAGTCTCACCGTCTTCGATTGCGCCGCCCGGTCGTGCACGGTCAGCGTCATCCCGCATACGGCTGGAGCAACGACCCTCGGCCGCATGCGCCCGGGGGCCAAGGTGAACCTCGAGACCGACATGCTCGCCCGCTACGTCGATCGCGCCGTCGCCCATCATCTGCGACGACGCTGAGACGCTGTAGGCTCTGCGGGGTGCAGCGTTGATCGCGCATCGCTGCACGGACGGCAGCGGACTCGCAAACGCGCATTGTGGCCCGACGCAACCATCCGTATACTCGCAACATGAGTAGGGAGGTCACCGTGCTGAAGCCAAATTGGATGACGATCTTGGCAGGGGTGGCATTCGGAGCCGCTACTGCCATCTCACTCGCGCTCGCTGGCGGCGTGCTGTACGGGGAAGGCGATAGTCTCACTCCACTGCTCGCCATCGTCGGCGCTTCCGGATCGCTCGCATTGATGTACGACGAGTCCCCGAAGCGCTGGGTACTGGCCCTGTACGCGGCGCTCATGGTCTCGAGCTTCATGGTCATCTCGAGCCATCTCCGGGGCGACATCGACGGCGCCATGGTTCTCGCGGTCGCCGTGGTCGCGGTCGCGCTGCCGATCGGTTTCGATCTCGTCTTGTCCGACCTCGGACGGCACCTCGAAATCAGCCGACGGATGGGTTTGGGGACGCTCGCGAGCTTCGTGACGCTCGTGCTGCCGTTCACCGCGCTCATTCTCGCGCAGGCACACCAGCAGGCCCGCACCGAGGACGAGGATCTCTTGCAGGAAGTGGCGCAGAAGATCCGTCGCGAGGAAGGGACCTTGGTCGTGAGCGAGCTCGATCCGGCGAAGCGTACGCGTCTGCAGAATCGTATCGCAATCCGGAGCGGCGACCAGACCTACCGTCTCTCCGATGCGCAATTCGAGAAAGAAGTCCGCGAGTACACGGTCCGGAAAGACACGGAGAAGCGCGGCGCAAAGCCTACGACCGACGTCTCGCGCGAGGCGGAAGAGCGCATGCGCGTGATCCTGAAGCTGCAAGGCACCGAGCTTCCGAACGACGTCGTACTCTTCTCGCATCGCGGTCCGATGACGATCGTCGAGAAGAAAGTCGCGCTGCAAAAGGGCGACGACGGCGCCAGCTGATCCGACTCGTCGCCTACGATCTCATCCCCCGACGCTTCCGAGTGTCGGGGGATTTTTTTTAGCGACGAGCGGAGGTGCGACGAGGCGCGTCTTCGGGCTCTGCGGGATCGATCGTGACCACACCGCGGGCGGTGGCGATCAATTCGTACCACGCCCAGACCTCGGGGAACGAGGCGCGCAGACGGCGCTCGGCACTCGGCAGCGTGCGGCGTGGCTTGCGTGTCGATGCCGCGTGTTTCGCGCCTGACATCATCACGATCAACATATCGTCGGGCGCCGACGAATGCCTAGTCGAAAACGTTTTCGGCGCGACGAATCCGGCACGCGATGCGTCTCTCGACACTTCCGATACGCTGCACGACTGCGAGTAGCTGACCGAGTTGCAATGTCGCCGCTGCTCGTCGTGCACACGCGCAACGACGGCGTTGCGTTCGCGCGTCGCGGACCGTAGCATCGCGCGCTTCGGATGACCGGCCGCGAACGCGCTCCTGCCGTGACGATCGCCGATCTCTACGACCGTATCTCACCGGCCGTCGAGGATGCGATGATCGCGACGTTGAAGATGTTCTCTCGCACGGTCCCGGCGCCGCGCGCCGATCCCCACTACGGCCTCGACCGCTCCCCGGGCTCCGATCTCCGCGTCATGGAGCGCATGACGGCACATGGCGACTATCGGAAGTACGTCTTCGTGCTCGATGCCGGTAGCGGACTCGGCGGCGTCGCCCGCTGGTTGACGCTCACTTACGGGTGTCGCGTCTTGATGCTCGACGTACTCCCGCGTCCGCTCGCGACGGCACGTCGTCTGGCGGAGCGCGCGCACGTCGCGGCGCGCATCCACGCCGTCGCCGCCAGCTTCGACGCCATCCCGGTGCGCGACGGGTTCTTCACGCAGATCTGGAGCGTCCAAGCCCTGCACCATGCCGAGGATCGCCGCCGGGCCCTCGACGAGCTGTTTCGCGTGCTCCGCCCGGGTAGCCCGCTCGCCCTGCACGAGATCGTACGCTGTTCGGACGACGTCCCGATCATCGGTGGCCCGTGGCGGCACGGAACGGAAGCGGAGTATCTGGATCTCCTTGCCGCGAGCGGCTTCGCCATGATCGAGCCCGCGGACGTGACGGCGGATCGTACAGTCCCGTCGGCCGTGACTCGCTCCGTCGAGGAAGCTTTCCTGCGCCTGCTCGACGAGCGCGCGCCGGCAGAAGCCGCCGCCTGGCGGCAGACCACCGAAAGGATTCGAACCATCGAAATGGCGACCCAAACAGCGGAGTATCGCGCCGTGCAATTCTTCGCGCGGCGTCCGAGCATTTGATCGTCATGACGACGCCCCCATCCGAATCCCCTCGCAGCACGTTCGTCCCCTACGTGCCGGCAGACAGCCAGATGGCCGAGCTGACGCCCCTCGCGATCGCGCTCGGGATCGTCCTCTCGCTCACGTTCGGCATGGTGAACGCCTACCTCGGGCTCAAGATCGGACTCACGGTTTCGGCATCGATTCCCTCAGCGGTCTTGTCCATGACGGTGCTCCGGGGCCTGCTTCGGCGGGGCACCGTGCTCGAGAACAACGTCGTGCACGCGGTCGCCTCGACGGGCGAGTCGCTCGCGGCGGGCGTCATCTTCACGGTCCCAGCGCTGATCTTTCTCGACCTGCACCCGACCACGTTCGACATTTTCCTGATCGGGGTCACGGCTGGGATCCTCGGCATCCTGCTGATGATTCCGTTTCGCCACGCGCTCACCATCGAAGAGCACGGCACCTTGCCGTTTCCCGAGGGTACCGCGTGCGCCCAAGTGCTCATGGCCGGCGACCGGGGTGGTGTCACGGCGCAACCGGTTTTTCTCGGCATCGCCCTCGGCGCCGTCTATCAGTTCGCGATGCGCGGGTTGACGTTGTGGCGCGAGGCCGTGAGCTTCACCTCCACGCAGCTCCACAAAGCGACCTTCGGCATGGAGCTGTCGCCGCTCTTCCTCGGCGTCGGGTTCCTCGTGGGACCACGCATTGCCGGCACGATGCTCGCCGGAGGGGTGCTCGGATGGAGCATCCTCCTGCCGTGGTTCGACGCGATCGGCGGCGGCTCCCTCGGCACGATGCTCGGCATTCCGAATCTGCAGGAGCTCGGAGCCACCGACATCTGGAGCCGGTACGTCCGCTTCGTCGGCGCTGGAGCGGTGACGGCCGGAGGCATCTCGGCGGTGCTGCGCGCCGTCCCGATCATGATCGCTGCCGTGGCTCGCCTGCGCCCGAGCACGCAGCGCACGTCGTCCGAAGCGACGCCTCGAACCGAACGCGATCTCCCCACGCCATTGATCATCGGTGGGGTCGCGGCCCTGACGCTCGCGCTCTGGCTCGTACCGGCGTTTCATCTGTCGCTCGTCGCGACGTTGTTGGCGGTCACCTTCAGCTTCTTCTTCGTCGTCGTCTCCGGGCGGATCGTCGGGCTGGTTGGCACCACGTCGCAACCCGTGTCCGGCATGACCATCACGGCCCTCCTCGGCACCACCTTCTGTCTCGCGGCGCTCGGCGAGCGCGGCCCAGCCGGCGTCGCCGCCTGCATCACCGTTGGCGCGCTCGTCGCGATCTCGATCGCGCTCGCCGGCGACCTCGCGCAGGATTTGAAGACGGGCGCGTTGCTGGGCGCGACGCCGCGCCATCTGCAGATCGGTCAGATGATCGGTGTCGTCGCCGCCGCGCTCCGGGCAGGCTCGGTGCTGTTCCTCTTGCACGCGGCCTACACCCTCGGATCGCCGGCCCTCCCCGCACCCCAGGCGAAGCTCATGGCGACACTCGTGACGGGCGTGATGGAGGGCAATCTGCCGTGGGGGCTGATGGCGCTCGGCGCGGTGCTCGCGCTCGTCGCCGAGATGCTCGGCGTGATCCCGTTGGCGTTCGCAATCGGCTTGTACCTGCCAATCACCACGACGGCCCCGTTGATTCTCGGTGGCCTCCTGCGTGCCGTCGTCGACCGCCGTGGCACGCCGCTCGGCGACCGACCCGTGCTCTTCGCGTCAGGTCTGATCGCCGGCGACGCGCTCATGGGGATCGGCATCGCTGGGCTCACCGTCGGCGGCGTCGCGAACGCGATCGCCGTGCGCACGCCGGGCTCCGCTGGCGACGGCCTCGAAGCGCTGTTCACCATCGCACCGTTCCTGCTCCTCGTGGGCGTGCTCGCCTGGAACGCGCGCCGCGAAGAGCCGCAATGATCGCATCGGCGCCGGAGGCGGTCCTCACGGAAGAAGACGCGGTCGCGCAGTACCAGGCCGAGGTCAAGCGTCACTACCGCTGGAACGTCCGCGCGCACCTGCTCTACGGACTCCTCGGCACGACGGGGTGGCGCCTGATCACCGCTCCGACGTTCGTCCCGGACTATCTCTTCCGTCTCGGTGGCTCGAATCTGGTGGTCGGAGCGATCCTGTTCGCGGGCGGCCTGGCGCGCTTTATCTCGCCGCTCGTCGGCGCATCGCGCGTCGCCCACGAACCCTTGGTGAAGCGGACGGCAATCAGGATCGGCACGGGCATGCGGGTCCAGGTGCTCGGCATGGCGCTCGCCGCGCTTGTCCTTCCTACGCGCTTCAATCTCGTCGTCTTCGCGTTCTTCTACTGCGGGTTCAACGTCCTGAACGGTCTGCAGGGCGTCGTCTTTGGACTCCTCATGGCCAAGGTCATTCCCCTCGGCCGCCGCGGGCGTTTCATCGGGGCTCGTGACTTCGCGGGTGGCGCCACGGCAGCGGCCGTCGCGTGGATCGCGGCGTCCTGGCTCGAGCACGTGGCGTTTCCCGCGAGTCACGGTCTCACCTACCTGCTGGCGTTCGTCTTCACCTCGCTCGGGCTCGTCTGCTTCGCCGCGATCCGCGAGCCGCGCGCACCGATCGTGCCTGAGCAACGCTCCGTCGCCGCGACGATCGGGAGCGCGCGACGCCTCATCGCCTCCGACCCGACCTTCGCCTGGTATTGCGCTGCACGTGGGCTCGGGAATCTCGGGTTGATGGCCGCACCGTTTCTGATCATCGCCGCGGCATCGGACGCCGGCGGTACGCGCGCGCTCGGTCACGCGACGGTCGCCTTCTTCGCCGCTGGCACCATCGCCAATCTCCTGTGGGGATTGCTCGCGGATCGCTCCGGATTCCGCGCCGTGTTCCTGATCGGCGCGCTCACCTGGATCGTCGCGCTCGGCTGGGCGGGCAGCATGCAGCCGGCGTCGAGCGTGGTCGGCCTGTTCCTTCTGGTCGGGGCGGCGCAGAGCGGCCTTCAGATGGCGTCGGTGAATCTCGTTTACGAGTTCAGCGAACGAGGGGAGCTCGGCGTTCGCATCGCGGTCGTGAGCGCCGTCGGCGAGCTGTGCGGCGCCATCGCCCCGCTCGCGGGCGGCATCATCGCCGATCGCTGGTCGTATCCCGCCCTCTATGGGACGGCGGCGTTCTTCACCATGCTGGCCGTCGGCACCATGTTTCTGGGAGTCCACCCACGCCACCAGCAGGAGGCCACTCGCCCATGAAGCTCGAACGCATTCCGTGGGACGAGCGCACCGCCCCGATGGAGTCGGAGCTGCGACGCCGGCTCGCCGCCGACGGGTTCTCGACGATGACCTGGAACGACCCACCCAACCGCCTCTACGCGCCGCACAGTCACGACCACGACGAGAGCCTGTGGTGCATCGCCGGCGCCATTACTTTCCACATTGCCGGCCGCGACCATCGCCTCGAGCCCGGCGATCGCCTGATGCTGCCGCGCGCGACGGTGCACGGCGCCACCGCCGGGAGCGCCGGTGCCACCTACCTCATCGGCGAACGCGACTAGCTCTTCTGGCCGCCGAAGCGCTCGTCAAGGGCGTATTTCTCGTCGAGCCCGATCAGCGTGTTGAACTCGGGAAAGCTCACGAGCCGGTCGCGGACCGCGCGCGTATGGCCGTTGGAGCGCAAGCTCGCGTAGACCGTTTGCATCGCATGCGTCGCAGCGAAGAGCCCGGCGACGGGATACACGATCAGCTGGAACCCGAGCGCACCGAGCTCCGCGGCGTCGAGATCCGGCGTCGCGCCTTGCTCTACCATGTTGGCGACGAGCGGGGGCGGCAGACGGCGACCGATTTCCTGCAACTCTTCGAGTGATTGCGGCGCTTCGACGAACAGCGCGTCGGCGCCGGCCGCGCGATAAGCCAGGGCGCGCGTGATCGCATCATCGAGGCCGACCGCCTGGCGCGCGTCAGTACGCGCGACGATCACGAGATCGTCGTCTCCGCGCGCGGCGACGGCAGCCCGGATCTTTCCTACCTGCTCCTCGACGGGAATCACGCGCTTGCCGCGCATGTGACCGCAGCGTTTCGGCCACACCTGATCCTCGAGGAAGATACCGGCAGCGCCGGCACGAAGTACGTCACGCACGGTGCGCATGACGTTGACGGCATTGCCGTAGCCGGTGTCGATGTCGACCACGACCGGCACGTCGACCGACTCGCAAATCCTCGTCGCCGCCGTCACGACCTCGGTCTGGGTGAGAATGCCGAAGTCGGGCTCGCCGAGCTGCGACGCGCTCATGCCGTACCCGGAGACGAAGATCACCTCGAAGCCGGCGCGGGCGGCCAAACGGGCCGAGAGCGCGTCGAAGACCCCGGGCATCACGATGGGTCCACCGGCTTGCAGACGAGCGCGAAGGGCTACGGCGTGGCGCGACATGCGATCCTCCAAACGACGAGGGCCCGCGACGTCTCCGCCGCGGGCCCTCGAGCTTCACGCCGCCGCCGGTCGGGCGGCGGGAACGCGATCAGAACTGATAGCTAAAACGGATGCCGGTTTCGGAACGACCACGGTTCAGACCGGCGATGCCCCACGGCTCGAAGTTGATCTCCTTCGTGGGGTTGATGATGAAGCGCTGCGACAGGTTGACGGCGAAGTTCGGGGTCACGAAGTAATCGACGCCCCAGATCGCCGCCTGGCTGTAGCTGTTCACCGGATCGAGCAAGTAGATGAACGCCGGCGCCACGCTGCCGCCGCGGTAGAAGCCGATGATCGCGAAGGTCATCAGCATTTCCCAGCGGTGGATGTCGTCGCGGTACGCGATCGGCGGATCGAGGCCGAGCGGCTTGCTCTTGGTCGGGAGATCGAGGCCGCCGATCGTGCTCTTGGCTTTCTGGATCATGTAAGTGTGGAAGAGCTGGCCGGTGATGAAGAACGTGGTCCTCTTGTTGAGCGGCCGGATCCAGGTGGGACGATCGAACGCGATCAGACCCGACCACAGGTCGTGATTGCGGATACCGGGCAAGAACGGCGCGAACGTGCTGTCACGGGTGCAGGCCCGCTCGCCGGCATTCTGCCGCTTGGCGATGACGCTCGGGCTGTGCGCGCAGGAGTAGAAAGGGATACCGAAGTCGTAGGCCTGCTCGGTACGCCACACGATCTTGGTCCACTCGTCGAAGAAGTTTGCCGCCACACCGATCGTGTGGATGTAGGGCGTGTAGAACTCGACCGGCAGAATGCCCTTGTCGATCAGCTCCGCGGTTCGAGCCTGGCCGGCTTCCGTCGGCTTGATGCCGCGGGCCAACGCCGCGCTAGTGGTGGCGCCGCCGCTCGGGGCGAAGCGCTGGTAGAGGTAGCCGATCTGCAACTGCAGACCTTCGGGAAGGATCGGGGTGTCGGGTCCCGTCACTCCGTTGAAGCGGATGCCGAACTGGCTGTTGTCGATGGGGTTCCGGTCGTAGTTGCCCTGCCGGAGGCTCGTGCCGTTCATCAGGTGGGTGATGCCCGGGAACACGGTGCGCATGGCGCCGCTACGAGGATTAGTGAGCGGCTCGCCGAGCCGAACGCCCCAGGGATTCGGCAAGAAGGTGAGCTTGCTCGGACGCCAATCGCCGGGATTCCAGTAGGCCTCGGCGAACACGTTGCTGAGCGAGCCGACGCTGCCGAAGTCGTACAGGCCCTTGATCATCCAGAACGGGATGCGGAGATCGTCGAGACCGAAAGCTGGCGGCGGGAGCTCGTAGAAGAAGTGCCACGAGAGATCGAGGGCGTTGGCGCGGTCGAGGAGCCGGAAACCGTCCGACTCACCCCAGATGATCTGCTGCTTACCGGCGCGGAGGCTGAAATTGCCGCGGAACTTGATGTCGACGTACGCCTCGCGGAGCTGATTCTCGAACTTGAGAGCGTCGCGAGCGCCTTTGCTGTAGTCGTTCAGATTGTCGAAGCGCTTGTCGACCTTCTCACCGGTGAACTCCCGGTCGTCGTTGAAGCTCGGCGTGTAGTCGTACACGCTGTCGTAGACGCCGCGGTAGAGCAGGAAGAGGTGCGAGCTCTCGACCCAGTCGGAGAGGTCGTAACGGTCGAACCACTTGCCGTTCCGCTTCAACCATTCGTAGTCGACGCGCACGCGCATCGTGTTGCGCTGCTGAATGAACTGGAACTTGTCGATGTCCGGGTGCCGAATCAGCTGTTGCGACTGCAGATTGCCCGAGATTTCGAGCGGGCCGAACTTCTGTGTCGCATCGGCTCGACCGGCGATTCCGATCAACACGACCGCAACCAGCCAGACGAGCGTACGCTGCGTGCGCATCACCATTGACGTCCCTCCTCCGCGCGCGCGCTGCTCCACGCGTTAAGAATATCGAGAATGGCGCGCCGAACCGCGCGCGCGTAAGGCGCTCTACCGCAGCTACCCGCTCGCGCGCAAGCCGCGGGACCGCTTGCAGTGCTCCGAACCGGAAGGTCGTGACACGCGTCACGCACACGTGCGCGAGGCGACCGTCGCGTTGCACCGCGTCAGGCGGAGAGCTTCTCGATACCGACGGTTTCCGACGCGCGCGCACCGCAGGGTCGGAGCGGGAAACGCAGCGCGAATCGCGTTCCGCTCCCGACTTCGCTCTCGACGCGAATCGTTCCACCGAGCAACGACGTCAGGCGACGCACGATGTAGAGGCCGAGGCCGACGCCGTCGTGCCGCCGGCGATCGCTGCCGTCGACCTGGCGAAACATGTCGAAGATGATGCCCTGCCCCTCCGGACTGATCCCGATCCCGGTGTCGGCGACGACGATCACGAGGCTGTCGTCACTCACGCTGGCGTGAACGGACACCGTGCCCTCGTCGGTGAACTTGAGCGCGTTGTGGACCAAGTTCCGGATCACCATCTTCAGCTTGGGATGGTCACTCTGGAGCAGCGGCACGTCGGGGCGGGCCCCGAATGCCAGCCGGACGCCCGGTTTCATCCAGGACATGGGGATCTCGGCTTCGACCTCACCGAGAAGCGCCGCCAGATCGATAGGTCCGAGAGTCACGGGCAACGCGCCGGACTCCATGCGACTGACGTCCAGGGTGGCCTGGATCAGCTCGAGCAATTGACGTGAGTACTGCAGGACTTTTCCGCACACCTCGCGCTGTTCGGGGGTCACTCCACCGAACTCCCCGTCGCCGAGCAGCTCGTTGTAGCCGATAATCGCGTTGAGGGGCGTCCTGAGCTCGTGGGACATCGTCCCGATGAACTCCGATTTCAGGCTGTTGGCGGCGCGCAGGTTGTTCAGCAGGCGGCCGTTTTCAATGGCCGTCACCGTTTGTTGGGCAATGCCGGTCAGCAGTCGGCGCGCCTTGGGGGCGAGTGGCCCGGGTTGGGAATGCGACCCCGCCGTCAGGTAGCCGACGACCTCGCCTCGCAAGAGCAGCGGCACCGCCGCCCACGACCGCAACGACCAGCGCGCCATCCACGAGGAGTCGGGTGAGACGTTCGCGATCTCGCCCCAGCCTTGATGGTTGGCTTGCGCGAGCTCGGGAAAATCCCGGAGCTCGAAATCGAGGTGCTTCACCTCGTCGAGGAGGTTGGGACTCACCGAATCCGTCCCGGCCGCCACGCGGAAGGTCTGCTGCTTCAAGTCGCAGAGGAGGATGTTGACGAAGTCGCACCTCGTGATGTCGCACGCCAGCGTCGACAGCCGGTCGAGACGGTCGTCGGCATCGGGATTGGCGTTCAGCAGCTCGGATGCGCGGAGCAGAGCCGCCGAGATCTCCGCCTCCTCGCGCTGTCGGGCGTGCAGCGTCGCGTTCTCGATCGCGAACGCGGCCTGGGTCGCGATGCCGGCCGCGAGCTCGCGTTGGAGCGGCGTGAAGGCACCCCCCGTCGAGCGGCTCCCGGTCGCGAACATGCCGACCGTGCGATTGCCGCAGCGCATGCCCGTGAAGATGCCCGACGCGATCCCCCAATCCTTCACGGCCCGGGCGCCGGGACCCGAGGTGGCGTCCGCCATCTCGACGACCCCTTCCGCGAGCACGAGCGCCCCGAAGTCCCAGAAGGCCGTGCTGATCGACGCCGGCGTCCCGAGCCCACGGCTCGCCATCATGCGGTAGCCCGATGGGCTGGTCGGGTCGGTGAGAATGGTGGCACACCAATCGGTCCGGAGCCGCTCGATGGCGACGGCGTGCAGGCGATCGATCACGATGCCGAGGTCGAGCGAGGTTCCAAGCGCCCGGCTCACCTGAAAGAGACCGAGCGCAGTCTCGGCAGCGACCGTGAGCTCGACGTTGGTCGCCGTCAGGCGATCGCTCGTCTCGGCGAGTCGGCGATTCTTGTCGCGCAGGTGGCGCTTGTAGAACCAGCACTGACTCGCGACGATCCCGAAGATGTAGGCCGGTATGACGAGCAGCGTCGCCGAGCTGGCCGTGTGCACGGCCGTCGGCGGCACCGTCGAGACGAGCAAGCCGTAACAGAGGACCGCGAGCGTGGTGATCGTGAGGCTGCACGTCACCGACACCATCGTCGCGGGCACGATCGTCATGAGGAAGAAGTACCCGAACAACAGGCCGGCTGGTCCGAGGCACGCGAGCCCCGTCGCAATCGCGATCGTGTCCAGCGCGAGCTGCACGTAGACGGTCACCCGAAGATCCGCACCGCGCGCCATCGCGGCGCGATACAGCGGGCTCAGCATCGCCGTGACGAGACAGACCAGCGTGACGGGCAGCCAAGCGAGGACCAGTCCCCCGAGATAGCCGAGGCACGGCATGGCCAAAGCCGCGATCAGGCCGGTGCGGTATCGGGTCTCGCAGAGCCACTCGTTGATGGCGGCGAGGTCGGATTCCTCGAGCTTGGCGACTCCGGTAGGCGGCGCTCCCGAAGCTCCAGCCCACGACCGCCCGCGCAGAAGAATCCGCCGCACGGGGACAAACCAGCAAGGCCTATGCCAGATTGGGGCTCGCCGGGGCAGCCGAAATGCCCACGGGGAGGCTAGAAAAGTCCTCATGGACGAGGGGTTGGCAACCTTGAAGCGATTGCCGACAGACACCACGGCGCCCGCAGTGTCATTCGCGTAACAGTAGCGGGGATCCTGACTCGGCGGCTTCAGCTGCCCGCTTGGCGGGGCAGTCTCGCTTCGAGGGCTCGCAGCTCACGCTCGAGCACGCGGTGGCGCCGGCCGAGATGCATGAGGAACAGGGCCAGCAGGATCCAAATGGCCCCGTACGCCGCGAACAAGAACCAGAAGCGCTCGGGCGCGCTCATCGGGCCGACTCTTCCATGCGATCCTCCAAACGATGCAGCTCGTCGCGCAGCCGTAGTCCCTCGTAGCGGAGCCAGAGCAGCCAAAAGAACAACAACGAGAACGCGACGAGCGCCACGAGCAGTCCCGTCACCATGCGCGGATCCTCGAGGCCTCCCTTGTTGGCCGGCGCCGATATCACCGAGGGATGGATGCCGCGCCAGAGCCGAACCGAGATCATGATCAACGGGATGTCGAGGACGCCGATCACGGCGAGCACCGCGGCGTAGCGCGTGATCTCGGGCTCGTCGCGAGCACCCGAGCGCAGCACCAGATACACCGCGAAGATCGTCCAGAGGATCACGGCCATCGTCAGGCGGGGATCCCATGTCCACCACGTGCCCCAGATCGGCCGTGCCCAGATCGGTCCCGTGACGAGCCCCATCGTGCAGAAGAGAAACCCGACCTCGACTCCCGCATGGGCGAGGCGATCGTACGATGCGCCCCCGCGCCAGAGGAACATCGCGCTCGATCCGGCCGCGATGAAGAAGCCGAGATAGGCCGCCCACCAACAGTTCACGTGGAAATAGAAGATGCGCTGCACGGGCCCCTGCACGCGCTCGTTCGGCACGTACAGGAAGACGCACGCGAGGGCGACCAACATCGCGACCGTCGCGAGGAGCGGCAGGACGCGATCGGCGAAGGGCGCGATCCGGCGATGGACGTTCATTCCTGCACCAGCTGCTCGAAGAGCATCCACCCGGCGACGCTGAAGATCACGTCGAACGTGACGAGCACGCGGATCCACGCACCCGCGCTCGCGATCGTGCCGCCCGCCATGACGATGCGACTGGCCTCGACGGCGCAGATGACCAAGGGAACCAACAGCGGCAACACCAGCAGCGGCAACATCATCTCGCGCGCTCGCAGGCGCACCGAGATCGCGGCGAACAGCGTTGCCAGCGCCGCGAAACCGATCAACCCGAGCACGTTCACGAACAGCAACCCGAGCGGGGCAATCGGGATCGAGACTCCGAGGAACAGCACCAGGAGCGCGAGCAGGACCATCTGCGCGACCCCGAGCACGATGACGTTGCTTGCCATCTTGGCGACGAAGATGGCGCCTCGATCGATCGGACAGAGTAGCAGGCCGTACCACGCCCCATTCTCACGCTCGACGAGAAAGGCCCGCTGGATGGCCATGAGCCCGGCAAAGATGAAGGTGACCCACTGCACGGCGGGTGCCGCGGCACTGGCGCCTTCGGGATTGAGCGCGAAGGTGAACGTCAGCAAGATCAGCAGCACCAGCACGACCAGGCCCGACAGTGCCTCACGCGTGCGGAGCTCGAGCACGAGATCCTTGTGCAGGATGCGCCAGGCCGCGATCACGCCGCTGCCGCTCCCGTGATCTGACGATAGGCGTCGTCGAAGACCGCAGACGAATCGGCCGCGATCGGCGCCTGCCAGGCCAAGCGGCCGCGATGCACGATCAGCGCCCGCGTCGCGACCGCCAGCCCGCGCTCGAAGTCGTGGGTAGCGACGATCACGGTCCGTCCTTGCTGACGCTGCTCCACGAGCAGCGCGCCCAGCCAATCGGCGGCGGCAGCATCCAGGCCGCTCCACGGCTCGTCGAGGAGAACCAGGTCGGGGTCATGCAGCAGGGCCCGCGCGAGGGCGAGTCGCTGTTCCATGCCGCGCGAGAATAGCCGGACCGGACGCGCCCCGACGTCCGCGAGCGCGACGCGCTCGAGCCAGGCGTCGACGCGCGCCGCTGCGTCGGCGAGATCGTACATCCCGGCATAGAAGAGCAGGTTCTCGCGTGCGTTCAGATCCGGATAGAGAAAGCTCTGATGGGCGACGAGCCCGATTCGACGGCGCACCGCGGGCGTCTGGTCGGTCTCACCGAAGAGGGCGAGCGTCCCCGACGTCGGCGTCATCAGCCGCGAGAGCAATCGCAACAGGGTGCTCTTCCCGGCCCCGTTCGGCCCGAAGAGCGCCAATACCTCACCTGCGGCGACATGCAGCGTGACATCCCGCAGCACCACGGCTCGACCAAACGTTTTGCCGAGGTTCTCGGCCCGTACGACGGGACCGCTCGCGGCTCCGCTCATCCGATCGGCCATCGGCCTCATTCGCGGCGATCACGCGGCGCATCCGCGCGTCCATCCAGTGCCTCGAGCGCCGCCATCGCCTTTGCCTCGTACTTGGCGCGCAGGGTGGCGTGGTCCTCGGACGAGAGCTTGCCCATCTCGAGATCGAAGTCCGCCTCTTTGATGGCGGCGTACGCGAGCTCCTTCTCCTTCTCGAGCCTGTAGCGCTCGGGATCGGTCGTCGGCTGCACTGGTCCGGCCGCCGCGTGCGGCCAGAGGAGCGGAGCGGCGACGACCATCGCCACCGTCGCGATGACGATCAAGCCGACGAAGTAGACCAGGACACTCATGTGCGCAGCCTCATGCGTCGAACCGATCGAGCTCGGCGTTCAAGCGCGACCGCCGCGCCTCGTCACCCGCGGGCGGCGTCCCGACGGGCACGGTCGGGACGATCGGACGCCGCCAGCGTCGCGACGCCACGACGATCACCGCCGCCGCCCCGAGCACGACGGCAAAGGGGGTCACCCACGCGACCAGATTGAACCCAGTGGTGGTCGGCGCCGACAGGATCTTCTCGCCGTACTTGGTCGAGAAATAGGTCAGGATCTCGGTGCTGTTCTTGCCTGCCGTCAATTGCTCGGCGATTTCCGCCTTGAGCGGAATGCCGGAAGGACACTGCACGTGGTTGCAACTGTGGACCGTGAGTCCGCAGCCGCACTGACACGTGAGGGCCTCCTCGATCTGGCTCTGGGTCGCGTTCTTCATCGGAGCGCGGCCTCGAGGCCGCGCTCCTCGACCGCGAGCGCCGCGGCCAGCGCCCGTTGCTCGGCCGCCGTGGGCGACATCACGACCACGGTCCCGAGCACCAGCACGAGACCTCCGATCCAGATCCAGCTCACGAGTGGGTTCACGAAGACGATCAACGTCATCAGCCCGGACGCGTCGTCATAGCTGCCGAGCACGAGATACAGATCCTCGATGAGCGTGCTTCGGAGAGCGACTTCCGTCGTGGGTTGCTGCTGCTTCTTGTAGAAGCGCTTCTCGGGAAACATCGTCTCGACGAAGGCCCCGTTCTTCTTCACTTCGATCTCGGCGAGCATCGACGAATAGTGGGCACCGTCCGTGAAGTGAATGTCTTTGTAGGTGAGCTCGAAGGCCCCCACGTTCACTACGGCGCCCTTCTTGATGGTTTCCTGCTCCTCGAGGCGGAACGCCGACGACGCAGCGACGCCGATGAACACCATCACCACGCCGACGTGGATCACGTAGCCGCCGTAGCGCCGACGGTTCTTGCCGACGAGATTGCTGAGGGCACGTACCGGCGTCTCGCCCATGAGTGCCTGGCGCGCGCGCGTCCCGCGATAGAACTCCATGAAGATGGTGGCGAGCACGAACGTCGAGAGCGAGAAGCAGACCACGGCGTAGTAGTTCCGCCATCCGCTCGCGAAGATCACGACGCCGGTGACGAAGCCGAGGAGGAGCGGGACGGTGAAGCTGCGCCGGAGATTGCGAGCGCTCGCCCGCCGCCATGCGATCACCGGGCCGATGCCCGTCATGAAAAGCAAGGCGAGGCCGAGCGGCGTATTGACCTTGTTGAAGAAGGGTGGGCCGACGGTGATCTTGATGCCGCGCACGGCCTCGGAAATCACCGGGAAAATGGTGCCCCAGAACGTCGCGAAGGCAATGCCGACGAGAAGCAGGTTGTTGAAGAGGAAGGCCGCCTCGCGCGACAGGAACGAGTCGATCTCGTTCTCCCCGCGGAGCAGCTCGCGTCGCATCACCACCAACACCACGACGATCGCGATGATCGCCAGCAAGAACGCGACGAAGAAAGGTCCGAGACCGGACTGCGTGAACGAGTGCACCGAGGACACGATGCCGCTGCGCGTGAGAAAGGTGCCGAAGATCGTCAGGCAGAAGGTGAGGAGCACGAGGACCATGTTCCACATCTTCAGCATGTTCTTCTTCTCTTGGATCATCACCGAGTGCAGAAACGCGGTGCACACCAGCCACGGCATGAAGGCCGCGTTCTCGACCGGATCCCAGGCCCAGTAGCCGCCCCAGCCGAGCTCCTCGTAGCTCCAGAACATGCCGAGCATGTTGCCCAGCGCGAGGAAGCCCCAGGCGAGGATCACCCAGCGGCGTGCCGCCAGCATCCACTCGTCGCCGAGCCGGCCCGTGACGAGCGCAGCGACCACGATCGCGAACGGTATCGCCCAGCCGGTGAGCCCCATGTAGAGACTGGGCGGATGGATCGCCATCCAGTAGTTCTGGAGGAGCGGGTTCAGGCCCTCGCCGTCCGCCGGGGAAGCCATGGCGCCCCCGGTGGAGAACGGGTTCGCGGCGAACTGCATGAGGACGCCGAAGAAGACGAAGATGCTGGCGAGCGTCGCGAACGCGTAGGGCTGGAGCTCGTGGTGCTTCTTCCGGATCCAGACGGTGAAGGCGAGCGTGTAGAGAGAAAGGAGAAAGCACCACCAGAGGAGCGAGCCGTCCTGGCCGCCCCACAGCGCCGTCCACAGGTAGCCGGGCGTCATCGATCGATCGCTGTAGCGAGCGACGTATCG
>JBDSJB010000678.1:0-4752 GCA_039917665.1 Binatia bacterium | reverse complement strand
CCGATGTCTCGACCCTACTACCTACCGATCGGCGACGAGGTCGAAGTTTTCACGGCCGCGTACTCGAAACGTCTGCCGATCCTGCTCAAGGGTCCGACCGGCTGTGGCAAGACGCGCTTCGTCGAGTACATGGCGGCGCAGCTGCACCCGGAACGCGAGAGCGTCCCGCGATTGGTGACGGTCGCCTGCCACGAGGATCTCACCGGCAGCGATCTCGTCGGCCGCTACCTGATCGAAGGCGACGAGACGGTGTGGATCGACGGCCCGCTGACGCAAGCCGTGAAGCACGGCGCCATCTGCTACCTCGACGAGATCGTCGAGGCGCGGAAGGATACGATCGTCCTCATCCACCCGCTGACCGACCACCGCCGCATCCTGCCGGTCGACAAGAAGGGCGAGATCCTCGAAGCGCATCCCGACTTCCTGCTCGTCATCTCCTACAACCCCGGCTATCAGAGCGTGCTGAAGGACCTGAAGCAGTCGACCCGCCAGCGCTTCGTCAGCCTCGAGTTCGACTACCCGCCGCGCGACAAGGAAGCCCAGATCGTCGCGCACGAGGGCCAGACCGACATGGGCACCGCGCTCGAGCTCGCGACGCTCGGCGAGAAGATCCGGAACGTGCGCGGTGGCGGCCTTTCGGAAGGCGTGAGCACCCGCCTCCTGATCTACGCGGCCAAGTTGATTGCCGGCGGCATCCCGGCGCGCCGCGCCTGCACCGCCGCCATCAGCCGCTCCCTCACCGACGACGCGGAGATGCGCCGCGCACTCGACGAGATCGTCGGCTCGATCTTCCCGTAGCGGCGCGCGCGTCCCGCAATGAGCCGCATCCGTAGTCTCTGGTTCGAGAGTCGCCACCTCGAAACAGGTGCTCCCGAGCTGCGCGCGACACTCGCGGCGCTCCCCGACGAGGCGCGCGCCATCCTGCTCACGGTCGGCGATCGACTCGCGGGCCTGTCGTTGACGCTCGCGCAGCAATATTGCCAACAGGCACCCGCGGCCTGGGCGCTCGGGCCGTCGGCGTTCGCGCGTTGGGTGGTGGGCGGCGAGCGCCTCGCCGGCGGCGAGCACGGCTCACGGAACGCGGCGGCTGCGTACTTCGGGCTCGATCCCGCCATGCTGACGGCATTGCCAGCCGACGACCTCGAGACCTGGCTGACGCTCGCAGGCGACGTGCTGGTCGCGTCGCGCCGACTCGGTGAGGCGTTCGTCGCGGCGACCGGCGCGGTGTTGCCCGAGCTCCCGTCGGCGACCGTACGCTTGCAGCGCTGGGTCGACGAAGGCCTGGCGCTCGCGCGTCACGGCTTCGACGGCGAGGTCCTGGCGCTCCGCTTCTTCGAGGCGAGCGGCCTCGCGATGCCGCTCTTCGCGCCCGACGACTTCGCGATCTTCGCCGCGCTCGGGCGCGCCGCCGTGCGCGCCGGACGCACGTCGGTCGAGCTCTTCGCGAGCGTGCCGCCCGCAATGCACGATCTCACCGAGGTCGAGCGCGGCGGCGTCCTCCACCTGGCGCACCTCGCGGCCGAGCGCGCGCCCGTGGTGGCGATCGAGACGTACTTCTCGCTGCCGAGCGCGCTCGTCATCGTGCCCGAGGCGCGCGCGGCCTTGCTCGCGAGCCTGACGCCCGTCGCGCGCGAGGCCCCCGACACGTTGCCGGAGCTGTTGCCGGTCCTGCGCGCGATCCTCGAGCGCACACCCACGGAGGTCCGGGCGCGGTTGATCGCCTCCGGGGGCCGCGTCGCTACGGTGTTCCCGAGCGGCGCCGTGCCCTTCTATCGCGTGCTGCCACGCTTGCTGGAGCGCACCGGCCTCGACGGCATCGAGCGCTGGGTCCAGGCGGGTCTCGACCTCGCGGTCGAGCACCCGGGCGCAGGCGCCGCGTATTTCGGGCTCGACTCGCGCACGAGCCGCGCCGTGCTGGCAGCGGAGTCGACGGCCGTCGAGCTGCCCGAGGTGCAGGGGCTCCTGAAGCGCTATCTGCAGATGCTGACGGGACGGCCGTGGCAGATCGGCGGCGCAGCGGAGGTCGGGTACCGTCCGCCGTTCGGGAGCCCGACCGAGGCCGCCGTCGCGGCGCCCCATGGAAAACCAGCCGACAATCTCACGCGCTCCGCGCTATTCCCCGTCCGTCTCGACACTTTTCCCGACGCCGAAGGAAACCTCCGGCTCTATCGCCTGATCGCCGCCCAGCATGCGGGGCGGCTCGACGACGGCAGCGATGCCCTCGAGCCGCCGCTCGACCGTTTCCTCGCCGGCTTCGATCACCAGGGTGTCGCGGGAGAGCTCTTCGCGATCTTCGACGGCGTGCGCGTCGACGCCGGTATCGCGCGACGCTATCGCGGGCTCGCGGCCGAGCTCGAATCGATCACGACCGAGCTCGCCCACGGCGGCCGTCGCTTGCCCGGCACGATCGGCCACCTCGTGCACGTGCTCCGCGAAGCACGGCTTCCCGAGCTCGCGCGCCGCGTGCCCACGATCGCGACGCGTCTCACCGCGGACGGTGCGACCGTAGCCGATAGCGCGGCGATCACGCGAGACGTCTACGCCGAAATGATGCGCGGCGAGCACGGCGCGCTCCTCGCGAGCGCCATGCACGGCCCCGCCGACGACGAGGATCTGGCCGCGCTCGCCGAGGACGCACGCTTCTATCTCGAAGGCGCAGAGATGGTCGGGAACGGCGAAGGTGAGGATGCGGCCCAGGCGCCAACGGCGCCGGATCCAATTGACGAGCAGACCCCCGAAATGGAGCTCACCGACGAGGAAGCCGACGGCCCCGCCGGCGTGCCACTCGATCCGCAAGAGCTGCTGAAGATGCTGCAATCGGGCGCGCGCATCACCGCCGCCCAGGGCAACAGCGAAGAGCTCGCCGCCCTCGGCCTCTACGTCTCCGACCTCGCCGGCAAGCTGCCGCGCGAGCGCATGGCCGAGCTGCAGGGCCTCCTGCGTCAGGCACAGACCGGACGCGCGGCGGCCTTACCGCTCGCGACCGGGGACGGCGAGTTCTTCTACGACGAGTGGGATCACCAGATCGGCGACTACCGTCACGCCTGGTGTCGCCTCTCCGAGATCCCGCTCGCGAGCGACACGGGCGACTTCTTCCACCAGACGCTCGCCGCGCATGCCGAGCTGCTGCCGGAGGTGCGTCGCCAGTTCCAACGCATCCGGCCCGAGCGCTACCGCGTGATCCACGGGCTCGAGGACGGGGAGGACTTCGACCTCGACGCCGTCATCACCGCGCGCGCCGACCGGCGCTCGGGGCGACCGCCGTCGTCGAAGGTCTACCAGGCAAAGCAAAGGGAAGAGCGCGACGTCGCCACGCTCTTCCTCGTCGACATGAGCGCCTCGACCGACGAGCCCGTCCCCGAGGCGCCCGACGGCCGCCGCGTCATCGACATCATGAAGGAAGCGCTCGTCGTCATGACCGAAGCGCTCGAGGAGATCGGCGACACCTACGGCATCTACGGGTTCTCGGGCCACGGCCGGCGGCAGGTCGAGCTCTACCTCGTGAAGCACTTCAACGAACGGCTCACCAGCGTGGTGAAGGGACGGGTCGGTGCGATCGAGCCGAAACGCTCGACGCGCATGGGCACCGCCCTCCGCCACGCCGTCGCCAAGATACGCGCCGTTCCCGCACGCTCGAAGCACGTCATTCTGATCTCGGACGGCTTCCCGCAGGACGTCGACTACGGCGACGATCGGCGCTCCAACGTCTACGGCATCCAGGACACCACGATGGCGTTCCAAGAGGCGGCGCGAGCGGGCGTCACACCCTTCTGCATCACCGTCGACAAAGCCGGCCACGACTACTTGAAGGAGATGTGCGAGGCCTCGCGCT
The DNA here is from genome assembly GCA_039917665.1 of Binatia bacterium. Taxonomy (GTDB): domain Bacteria; phylum Desulfobacterota; class Binatia; order UTPRO1; family UTPRO1; genus UTPRO1. Next base: position 920 of record JBDSJB010000678.1, on the reverse strand, counting down.
ACCTCGTCATCGACGATATTACGGCCCTGCCACGCGAGCTGCCGAAGATCTATCAACGCTTCGTACGGCCCTGATCCTCACAGCCCCACCGGGAGTCCATTCATGGCTTGGTTGCGACGTCTTCTCCTCAATCGCTTTGCGCTGCTGGTGCTGCTGTGGTTCGCGTCGATCATCGTGCTCCACGTCGGTCAGATCCGACACGATCGCCTGCCGCTCGACCTCGACGCGCTCTCGAAGCCCGGCGAGACGCCGCCGCCGGGGACGCTGCTCGCGACGACGCTCGCCGCCATCATGCGCCACGAGCTCGAAGGCACCGGCTGGCGTCCGAACGATTTCATCCTCTGGGGGCCGCGCGTCTTCGCCGACAACAACGCCAATCGTCAGCTCGGCATCCTGCAGGCCGTGCGCCGCACGACGCAGGTCATGAAGGAGCACCTCACCAAGATCTCGAGCGATCCCTTCGACAAGAATCTCGACGAAGCCGACAACGCGTTTCGCTACGACGAGCGCCGCTTGTGGCTGCCGTCGGCCGAGAGCCGCTACCGGCTCGGCGTGCAGGCCCTCGAAACGTACGTGACGGGCCTGAAGCCCGAGCTCCAGACCTCGAAGCCGCTGACGCTCCGCCACATGGAGCTGCTGCGTCTCTTCCAAGCATGGAGCGACATGCTCGGCGACGCGCACGCCAACCTGTACCGCACCGAGCTCGACGGGAAACCCATTCGCCCGTGGCAGAACGACGACCTCTACTATCACGCACAGGGCTACGCTCACGTGATGGCGGCGTGTCTGCGCGCGATCCAGCGCGAGTACGCGCACTCGTTCGCCGAGCGCGAAGCACTGGGGCCCCTCGTCGAAGAGGTGACGCAGTCGCTCGAGCACGCGGCACGCCTGAAACCGATCGTCGTGCTCGACGGCAGCGA
>JBDSJB010000677.1:0-3606 GCA_039917665.1 Binatia bacterium | reverse complement strand
GCGAAGTGCCAAGCGAGCGTGATCGGCGGCAAGATCTCGGGTCCGTGTCCGGACGCGGCGGCGCTCGCGGCGATCCAGAAGGCCGAGGACAAGAAGGTCGCGGGGATCACCAAGGCGTGCTGCGGCGACGACGGCACGTGCGGTGGCGGTCAGTGTGTGAACAGCCCGGCGAATCTCGTGGTCAGAGGCTGCACCGGCCCCGGCGCTCCCGCGGCGTGTTGCACTGGCTTTGGAACGGGTCCCACCTGCGACAATTCCGTCTGCACGGCGGCCGGGGCGCCGCTGTTCTGCTGCACTGGGGTCGGCACGGGCACGTGCGGCAAGAACAGCGACTGCACCGGCATCGGCACGCCGAGGCCCTGCTGCACGGGGGTCGGCACCGGCAACTGCATCGGCTTCGACTTCGACACGTCGTGCGAAGCAACTCGCGAATGCTTCCGCTGCATCGCGGGCCCGGTGTTCGGCCTGGAGTGTCAGACGAACGGTGAGTGCGGTGCGGGTGGTCGATGTGCCAACGGCATCTGCGGCGGTGGCACCTCGGCTGGTGCGATGTGTGAGCGCGCCTCCGATTGCCCCGGCGCCGGCAGCACGTGCAGCGGCGGCCCGAACAACGGGGCGGCGTGCACCGTCGCCTCCGAGTGTCCGGGCGGCGGCTTCTGCGGGTTCCCGTGCGACAAGACCGGGACGGCGTCGCTCTGCAACGGCGGCGCGAACAACGGCAAATACTGCGTGCTCGATGCCGATTGCGTGGGCGGCACCTGCGACAAGAGCGGCACCTCGTACTGTCAGAGCGACGACTATCGTCCGGTTCAGGATATCGGCTTCGTCGATCCGTGTCCGGGTGAGAACGTCGGTGCCGGCCCGATCGGCGGCACGGTCATCGGTCAGACGATGGCGAGCGTGCTCGAGTGTGTCGACACGCAGGCAGCCGATCGTGCCGAGTGTCAGGACAAGGCTGGGGCGACGTTCAACTCCGGCTCGCTTCCGCTGCCCGGCAAGTGCGTGCGGGGCATCAGCGATTGCTCTTCGAACGGTGGAACCGTCGTCGCAACGGTATCCGTCACCGCGACGCCGGCGGTCAATCTCGGCGGCGTACTCCTCAACATCGGCTACCCGTACACGTTGGTCCAGTTGCCCGACGACGCCGGGAACGCGACCGCGTTGGTGACCGTGCAGCAGCCCGGCAATGTGCAAGTCCAGGCATCCGACAGCGGCGACACGGCTTCGATCGGCGCATCGGCCGACATCAACAACCTCGAATTCCTCACGAACGGCGCGCTTCTGCAGGTAACCTTCAGCACCTGCTCTGGCACGCCGGTCTCTGGGGACTTCCCCTGCATCGTGCAGAGCGCTTCCGACGTGAACGGTGCCGCGATCGTCGAAGGCGTCACCTGCAGCGTCACCGTTCCCTAGTGCGCAACCCGTAGTTTCCAGCTGAATCACGATGGCGGGGCGACCTCTCGGGGTCGTCCCGCCGCCGTATCTCGAAGACCAGAGGGGGACATGCATCGTGAATGCACGAGCTACGTTTGAGCATCAGCCGTCGCCGCGCCGGTATCGGACGCGCGCGATGGTGACCGGATCCATCGCCATGCTGCTCATGGTTTGCCCGGTCGCGTGGGCGAAGGAAAAGTCGACCACGCCATCGAAGACCACTCTCGCATCGGGTCCCTGCATTCCTGACGGGACCCTCGACGCGACGATCGCGCTGACGCCGCCACACGACGTCGTGTTGGTGGGGCTCAAGGTGACCCTCACGTATCCCGCCGGCGTCAGCATTCCCGGCGACGCCGACGAGGCCAGCGTCAAAGAACGCGTCCAGATGCTCCCGGGCGGCGTGCTCTACAGCCCGAACGACCAGGACGGTCACACCGTCATCGCGTTGGTGGGAACCGAGCCCCTGCCGTCGGGCCCAATCGCGACGGTAGCCTTCGATCGCTGCGCCGGGAGACCGGCGCCGACGGCGGCCGACTTCAGCTGTCACGTCGATCAAGGATCTGACCGAGACGGGAAACTCCTGCTCGACGGGATCACGTGCACGCTCGCAGCGCAGACCAAGAAGGAGAAGGGACGATGATGAGGCATGCATTCGTAGTGGGGGTAGTGCTCGCGGTTTCCGCGAGTCTGATCGATGGAACGACGGCGAGCGCGCAGACGGACCCGAAGGTGGCACGCACGTGCCGCAAGGAAATTGCGAGCAAGATGAGCAAGGTCGTGAAGACCGGGCTCAAAGTGTTGGCCTCCTGTCACCAGCAACGTGACAAGGGCAAGTTCAACGGTGACTGCAACGACCTCGGCGCGGCGGACCTGAAGGGTGCGTACGGCAAGGCGCTCGCGGCCGCGACCAAGGGCGTCGACAAGAAGTGCACGCTCGGGAACGTCGTTCTCGGGAACTACGCGAACGGCGACATCGACGGGACCCTGTTCCCGAAGATCGCCGACGCGGTTGAGCAGCTCTCGTCGACCGTGCAGGGTGGACCGTCCATCGTCGGCGACAAGGCAAAGGTGAAGTGCCACGGCGAGATCGCCAAGGCGATCGCCAAGGTCGTCGACGAGATTCTGAAGGGATCGATCAAATGCCAAGCGGGCGTCGACAAGGCGGCGGTCGCCTTCGGGGAGCTGTCCGGCGCGTGCTTGATCGCGCCCGTGAAGTCGGCGCCGAAGAGCAACGTCTCGCTCGGCAAGAAATGCCCGGCGCTCACCGGCCCCGACGTCGGCAGCTGTGACCCGTTGCTGCCGGCGGCGCCGGGCTCGAGCTGCGTCGTCACGAACGCGACCACGACCGGCGAGCTGCTCGCCACCGATCTCTTCGGCGAGCCGACGCCCGGCTGCGGCAACAGCGTGATCGATGCCGGTGAGGACTGTGACGACGGGAACCTCATCACCACGGACGCGTGCATCGCCTGCAAGGCGGCGAGCTGCGGTGACGGCTTCGTCCACGCGGGCGTCGAGCGCTGTGGGGATGCCCCGGCGGATGCGTGCAGCGATCCGACGCCGAACAACTGCGCCGTGAACCTGCAGCCGTGCGGTGACGACGGCACCCGGCAAAGTGTGAAGGTCCGCTTCAACAAACCGGCGGGCAAGAAGATCGTCGGTCTGCAGATCGCGCTCGACTATGCCGAGAGCAAGGTCGGCGTGCCGGGATCCGGTGGTGACGCGCAAGCGGAAGCTCGCGTTTCGGATGTGTCGGCATTCTTCTTCCAGGTGAACGACGCCGACTACGAGGTCGCCGTCACGGCCAACAATGCGCCGGACGAGATTCCTGCGGGCGACTTCTTCACCGTCCAGCTCGACAACTGCATCGGTGCCAGCCGCCCGGTGCCACTGAACGAGTTCGGATGTGTCGTCCTGCAGGCGACCGACGATGGGGACAATCTCGTCACCAATCAGGTGACGTGCTCGGTCGTCGCTCCCTGATCATGTCGCAACGGGGCCGCGGGCGTAACGCAACTGTAACGACCCTCGGCCCCCTTTCGTCATGAACCGCGGGCTACTTCTTCCGACTTTCCGAGGGTCGAGCGTGATGAAAATTCTTCCGTTGCGGTGTGTGGTGGCGCTGGTTGGCATGTGTGCGCTCGTGGGAGCAGGCACGGGTGCCTATGCCGG
>JBDSJB010000676.1:0-13315 GCA_039917665.1 Binatia bacterium | reverse complement strand
TGAACAACGTGACCACCATCACGATCGGGCAGGGGATGGTGAACGACTTTCGCCTCGACCTGTATCAGCATCTGCAACGGCTCTCGCTCAAGTTCCACACGAGCCGCGAGGTCGGTGATCTGCTCTATCGCGTGACCGCCGACGCCTTCGCCATTCAGACGCTCAGCATGAACGGGGTCTTCCCGATCATCACCTCGCTCGTGCTCTTCGGCGGGATGGTGGTGGTGATGGGGCGGATGGACTGGTTCCTGACGATGGTGGCGCTCGCCGTGTGTCCGATCATTTTCGTCGGCATCTCGCTGCTCGGCCGCCGCATCAACGCGATCGCCACCGAAGCGCGACAGAAGGAGAGTCGGCTCTACACGGTCACCCAGCGCGGCATCGCGGCCATCCGGGTCATCCAAGCGTTCACCACCGAAGAGGAAGAGGCCAAGCAGTTCGCCGCCTCCAGCAGCGACAGCCTGCGCGCGAACCTCCGCATGTACATGATGCAGACCTTCTACTCGGGCGCGATCAACGTGATCATCGCGTTCGGGACCGCGCTCGTATTGTGGGTCGGCGCGTCGAAGGTGCTCGACGGGACGCTCTCGATCGGCCAGGTGCTGGTCTTCACGACCTACCTGGCGTCGCTCTACGCGCCGATCAACAGCATCAGTCAGACGATCGGCATGATCCACGGCGCCCGCGCCGGCGCGGCCCGCGCGCTCGAGATCCTCGACACCGCCCCCGATCTCCCGGATGGCACTCGCTCGCTCGACGGCGTGCCGGTGCGTGGCGAGATCACGTTCGAGAACGTCCGTTTCGATTACGCCCCCGACCGTCCCGTGCTGCACGGCGTAGACCTGGTCGCGAAAGCGGGGCAGGTGATGGCGATCGTCGGTCCGACCGGCGTCGGCAAGAGCACGCTCGTCAGCCTGGTCGGACGCTTCTACGATCCGGTGGAGGGTCGCGTCCTCCTCGACGGCGTCGATCTGCGGGAGCTCCGTCTGAAGGACCTCCGGAGTCGGATCGCGATGGTGCTGCAGCCGGCCGTCGTGTTCCCGACGACGCTCCGGGAGAACATCGCGTACGGCCGTCCGCAGGCGACCGAGGCGGCGATCGCCCGCGCCGCGCACCTGGCGCAGCTCGACGGCTTGCTGGCGCGCCTGCCGCAAGGACTCTCGACGCCCGTCGGCGAGCAGGGCGCGACGCTCTCGGGCGGCGAGCAGCAGCGCGTGACGATCGCGCGCGCGATCATCCGCGATGCCCCGCTCTTGATCCTCGACGAGCCGACGTCGGCGCTCGATACCGAGACCGAGGGGCTCATCATCGCCGCGTTGCAAGAGCTGATGCGCGGGCGTACGACTTTCGTGATCGCGCACCGACTTTCGACCATCCGCCACGCCGACCAGATCGTCGTGCTGCGTGACGGGACCGTCGCGGAAGTCGGGGAGTTCGACGAGTTGGTCGCCCGGGGCGGAGCGTTCACGCGTCTCTATGACGCGCAGTTCGGTCGGACGGCGGGAAAGGCAGCGGGATGAGTCAGGTCGGCAAGCCGCGGGTCGTGGTGCTGGGTATCGCCGCGCAATATCCCCTCGCCGGCGTGACGTGGCAGGCGATTCACTATCTCGTCGGCCTCCGCGATCTGGGATGCGACGTTTTCTACGTCGAGGACGCGGGCGCGCCGCCCTACGATCCGATGAGCGGCGGGCTCGGCATGACGGCCGACGCCAACGTCGCCTTTCTTGCCGACGTGATGCGCCGCTACGACTTCGCCGATCGCTGGGCGTATTGGGACTCGCTGACGGACTCCTGGCACGGGCACGACGCCGCTGGCGTCCGCGAGCTCTATCGAACCGCCGACGCGATCTTCAATCTGTGCGGCGCCACGAGCCTGCGACCCGAGCATCGGCAGGGGGCCAAGCTCTGCTACGTCGAGACCGACCCGATCTACGAGCAGATGCGCGTCGCCAACGGTGACGAGGACAGCATCGGCTTCCTCGCCGCGCACGACGTGCTGTTCACGTACGGGGAGCTGCTCGGAACACCGTCCTGCACGGTGCCGGTGGAACGCTTCACGTGGATTCCGACCCGGCCGCCGGTCGTGCTCGACTGCTGGCGTCCGAGCGCGGAGGGGCGGTGCTTCGCGAGCATCGCCACCTGGGAGAACAAGGGCAAGAACGTCGAGTTCCGTGGCGAGACCTACTACTGGTCGAAGCACATCAATTTCCTCCGCATGATCGACGTGCCGCGCGCGAGCGGCGAGCCGTTCGAGCTCGCGATGGATCCGGGTGACGACGCGGTGCGGACGCGGCTCGCGTCGCACGGCTGGTCGCTGGTCGACCCGCGGCCGATTTCGGCCGACGTCGACGCCTATCGTGCCTACGTCGACGGTGCCCGCGGGGAGTTCACCGTGGCGAAGGACATCTACGTCCGGCCGCGCAGCGGTTGGTTCAGCGATCGCAGCGTGTGCTTCCTGGCCGCCGGCAAGCCGGTGGTGACGCAGGAAACCGGCTTCAGTGAGCTCATTCCGAGCGGCAAGGGCTTGCTCGCGTTCTCCACGGAGGAGGAAGCCGTCGAGGCCGTACGCGCGGTGGCCGCCGACTGGACCCTGCACGCGCGGGCGGCTCGCGCCGTCGCCGAGGAGCATTTCGCGGCCGGCAAGGTCATCGGAGCGATGCTGGTCGCGGCGGGGCTGCGATGAGCGCGCGCGCGGCATTGCCGGACATCGGCGCGATTCTTCGCCCGATCCTCGCGACGGTGGCGCCGCCCGACGTCCCGCTGCTGCTCGCGAACGCCGAACGCATGGCCGCCGAGCGCTATCGCGGCTGGGCCGAGGCGGTCGGCGATCCCGCGACCCGGGCCGGGCTCCTCGCGTGCGCCGCCCGCGAGGACGAGATCGCGGCGCTCGTCGAGTCCGTCCACGCCGACGCGACCGCGATCCAAACGCGGCTTCGGACGGCGCACCCCGATCTCGCGGCGATCAACGCCGCGATCTTCGCGGACCGCCCGCTCGCCGAGCAGTTCGCGATTCAGGCGGGCGGGGAGCGTCTCGGGGCCGCTACCTGGCGCTCACTCGCCGGGACGCGCCCCGACGGAGCGGGACGCGACGCGTTTCTCGCGTGCGCCCCCCTCGAGGAAGCGAGCGCCGTCTTCCTCGAGACGCTGGCGTAGGGGAGCGTCGCCGCGACGGCCGACGCGGCCCCCGATTCCGTCAAGCCGGTGACACGGCTCCCGTCAGTAGATTCAGGACGAAGTTGGCGGTGTGACCGTCGTCGAAGGTCGCCGTCAGTGTCGCGGTGGTGATCGCGTCCGTCACTTGGAAGTCGACGACATCGAGCGCGAAGATGCCCGGTTTCGCCTCCTGCTCGATCGAGCCACCCCCCGACACCGCATGACCGTCGTTGTCGATGTTGAGCTCGTTCACCTTCAGAAGAAAGTTGCCCTGCGGCGTGGTGATCACGATGGGGCCATCCGTGCCGCCGCCCGTGTCGGTGGCGAGCCGTGCGATGAAGGCGCAGGCCGGCCGCCGTGCGCAACACGTTCACACCGTCCGTCACCGTGACGGAACCACTCCCGTCGACGTCGCACGAGGCCGTGGTGCAGCCACTCGAGAGCCCGGCGGCCGTCCGCAGCGTCTGCACGCCGTCGGTGACCGTGACGGCGCCGCTGCCGTCGTCACCGCAGGTCTGGCCGAACGCGGGGGTGGTGGCGCAGAGCAGCACGCCAATGAGCAGCGGCAACGTCCGAACCGATGCCGATCGCATCATGGCAGTCTCCTGTCAGGTAAGCGCTGCGCAGCTACCATCGACGCCTCGGACCGGGCAAGCCTCGCCCCTCGTGACGCTCCGATCGACAGGGGCTACAGTGCCGCCGTGCGCGTCGTCGTGACCGGTCTCATCGCGACCTACCCGGTGGGCGGCGTGGCGTGGGACTACCTCCAGTACGTCCACGGTCTGGCGGCGCTCGGGCATGACGTCACCTACCTGGAAGACACGGGACAGTGGGTCTACTCGCCCCGCCTCATGACCTTCACCGAGACGTGTGACGAGAATCTCGCGTACCTGGAGCGCGTGTTGACGATGGAGTCGTCGCGCGTTCCGTGGGCCTTTCGCGACCCGCGCGGCACGATGCACGGGCTCGACCCGGTGGCGCTGATCGCGCGCTGCCGGGACGCCGATCTCTTTCTCAACGTCTCGGGCAGCTGCTGGCTGCGCGACCAGTATCGTGGCCGCGGCGTGCACGCGTACGTCGACACCGACCCGTGCTACAGCCAGGCGAAGCTCGCGGCGACCGACGCCGGCACGGCCGAGCCGCTCGTGCGCGAGTCGGCCGACATGATCCGCCGCCACGACGTCTTCTTCTCGTATGCCGAGAACCTCGGCCGGCCGGAGTGCCCGATCCCGACCGTCGGGCTCGAGTGGCACCCGACCCGCCACCCGATCGTGCTCGCCGACTGGCCTGTCACCGCCGCACCGAGTGATGGATCGTTCACCACCGTGATGTCGTGGAAGATCGACGTCACGTCGCCGGTGATCGGCGGTCGCGTGTACGGCGGCAAGGACGTGGAGTTCGCGAAGATCATGGCCCTGCCCACTCGCACGGCGGCGACACTCGAGATCGCGCTCTCGGGCGCGGCCCCGCGCGCGGCGCTGACGGCGGCAGGATGGCGGCTGCGCGACGCCCGCGAGGCCTCGGCGACACCGGAGCGCTATCAGCGCTATCTGGCCGGATCGCGCGGCGAGATCAGCGTCGCCAAGGAAGCGTATGCCGCGACCCGCAGTGGCTGGTTCAGCACCCGCTCGGCGTCGTACCTGGCGCTCGGCCGTCCGGTCGTGATTGAGGACACCGGCCTCGCGATGCACTATCCGATCGGCGACGCCATTTTGCCGTTCGAGGATCTCGACGGTGCCGCCGCCGGGCTCGCCGCGGTCGAGGATGGCTACGCGCGTCGTTGTGACGCCGCGCGCGCCATCGCAGCGGAGCACTTCGGGGCCGAGCGCGTGCTCGGCCGCCTGCTTGCCGACGCGGGTTGTGCCTGACGATGGCTCCGCCGCGCGTCGTGCTCGCTGGCTACATGGTGCGCTATCCGCTCGGCGGCTACGCCTGGCAGGCGCTGCACTTCTTGTCGGGGCTCCGCACGCTCGGGTGCGACGTGTTCTTCTACGAGGACACGGAGTACTACGGCGACGCGTACGTCCCAGGTGCGGACGCCATGACGACCGACTACGACTACGGGGTGCGGGCGGCGACCGATTTCTTTTCGGCTCATGGCTTCGGCGACGCGTGGGCCTTCTGGGACGCCGCGGCCGACACGACCTACGGGGCGAATGCCGAGCGCACGCGGGCGGCGCTCGCGGACGCCGATCTCTTCATCAACTTGGCCGGCGTGAATCGCGTGCCGTCGGCGCGCCGCCCGCGCGCCGTTGCCGCGTACGTCGATCTCGATCCGGCGTACACGCAATTGCGTCTCGCCCAAGGCGACGCTGCGCTCGCGGCGATGGTTGGCGAGCACACGGTCCACTTCACGCTCGGGGAGAGCATCGGCACCGACGCGTGCCGCATCCCGACCGGCCACGTCCGCTGGCAACCGCTGCGACAGCCGATCGTACCCGAGCTCTGGGAGCCGTTGCCTCCCGAGCCCGGCGCGCCGTTCACGACGATCGGCAAATGGGACGCGACCGGCCGCGACGTCACGTTCGACGGCGAGGTCTTCGGGTGGCGCAAACGGACCGAGTGGTTCCGGTTCCTCGATCTGCCGCGCGCGACGGGGCAGCGTTTCAGTCCCGCGATGGACGTTGCCAGCCGACCCGAGGATTTGGCGCGCCTCGAAGCGGCCGGCTGGGAAGTCGTCGACCCGCTCGAGGTCTCGCGCGATCCCCGGGTCTATCGTGCGTTCATCCGATCCTCGGGGGGCGAGTTCACGGTCGCGAAGGACGTCAACGTGCGGCTCAGGAGCGGATGGTTCAGCGACCGGAGCGCCTGCTACCTCGCGGCGGGGCGGCCGGTCGTGAATCAGGACACGGGTTTCGACGAGCACCTGCCGACGGGGGAAGGGTTGTTCACCTTTCGCACTCCGAGCGATGCGGTCGCGGCGTTCGCGACGATCGCGGCCGACTATCCTCGCCAGTGTCGGGCGGCGCGCCGCCTCGCGGAGGAGCACTTCGCGCCGGCGCGGGTGTTGGCCGCGCTCGTCGGGGCGGCGCGCTGAACGCGATGCCCGTCCGCTCCCTCCGTGCGTCGTGTCTGTCTGTGCTCGCGGTGCTGGTGCTCGCGGTCACCGCCGCGTACGCCGATCCGACGGCAAGCCCGGCGCCGCGGAACGACGGCACGCGCGTCTTCAGCCCGTCCGACGAGGCGCGGGCACGGCCCAAGAAGCCGACGATCACCTATTGGACGGTGACCGTGTCGATGGAGGTCGATCCGACAGTCGAGGCCGCGTCGGTCCGCATGCTCACGCCGATCTCCGACGGCCGCCAGGCGATCCTCGGCCGCACAGCACGACCCAGCGCGTTTCGCTTTCGCGAGGACGCCGCGCCGCCGAACTTCTGGGTGAGCTGGGAAGCGGGCTCCGTGAAGGCCCAGAAGGGCACGATCTCGTACAGCTACACCGCGCGGACGACCGACCTCTGGGCGGAGGTGCCGCGCATCCCGCTCGCCGACAACCCGCCTCCGCTCGATCCGGAGACACTGCGCCCGAGCGAGACCATCCAGTCCGACGATCCCGTTTTGGTGCGGCGCGCCGGCACGCTCACGCGCGATGCGACTCGCGTCGACGAGATCGTCTGGTCGCTCTATCAGTACGCCGCTTCGTTCTTGCGGAACGAGAGCGCCGATGCGCCCGACGACGCCCGCGCGGTGCTGAGCGCCGAACGAGGGAGCCCGAGTGGCCGCGCGCGACTGCTGGTCGCGTTGCTGCGTGCGGTCGGCATTCCGACGCGTCTCGTCGGCGGCCTTCGCCTCGAGGACGCGGCACGGAAGCGCGCCACGCTCTCATGGGTCGAGGCCTGGCTCGGCGGTAAGTGGGTGCCGTTCGACCCGTCGAATGGCCACTACGCGACACTCCCCGCGAACTATCTGGCGCTCTATTACGGCGACCTGCCGCTGATCGAGCACACGGCGAAGCTCGGGTTCCGCTACGACATGCTGATCCACCAGGTGACCCGGCAGGCGCTGCTCGCGCAGGAAGCCGAGCCGCCGGCGACCGCGATCAGTCGCGTGCGCGAGGTCAACATCGAGTCGGATCGCGTGCGCACCTACGCGTTCTACGCGGAGAAGCCGGTCGCGTCGGTCGTGCTGATCACCGATACGCCGGTGCCGACCCCGGTGATCGAGAAGATCGTCGCCGACGCGCGCGAGCGCTCGATCAGCGTCGTGTTCCTGTCCGCGAGCTTCGAGTCGCGCTACTTTCGCGAGCACTATCTGCAGCGGCTCATCGCCAACAACTTCGCTGCCGTGGCGGAATCGCATCTCTTGCTGGTCTCGACGCGCGACGAGGCCGGGCTGTATGCGCTGCTGCAGCTCGGCGAGCAGCGCGTGGCGCTTCGCGATGCGCGGATCGTCGTGGCCGGCGGCTTTCCCCGCGCGGTCGGGAAGGTGCTCGGGTCGGTCGTGTATCGCTTGATGCACCCCGGCGAGCTCGTGCTCGTGAATCCGCAGGCGCCGCTCCTGTCGCTCTGGAGCATGGCGCGCGCCAATCTCATCGACGGCACGCCGATGGTGGAAGCGGCGTCGCTGTGGGATCTGCAGCCGCTGGTCATCGATGCCGAGGACGTGCGGGGGCTCGCCGGTTGGCGTCGGGCGCTCGTGCGCGCCTGGTCGGAAGCCGTCGTGGCGCAGGTGCCGCTCCAGGCCATCAACCTCATTCTCGTACTGCCCGTGATCGCCTGCCTCGTCGTCATCTTCCGGAGCGTGATTGGCATCGAGACGTTCGGGACGTTCGCGCCCGTCATCGTGTCGTTGGCGTTTCTGATGACGGGCCTCGCTTGGGGGGCGGTGATCTTCTGCGTGATCGTCGGGCTCGGGGTGGTGCTGCGAAGCGCGCTGCAGTGGTTCCGCATCCAGCTCGTGGCGCGGCTCGCCGTGTTGATCGCGCTCGTGTCGGCGATGATGGCGGGGTTGACGGTCGCCGGCGCCTATCTCGGCGTCGGCGCGCTCTTGAACGTCAGCATCTTCCCGATGGTCATCATGTCGAACGTCATCGAGAACTTCACGACCACCCAGGTGGAGCTCGGGACCCGCGAGGCGATTCGGCTGACGCGCAACACGCTCCTCGTCTGCGCGGCGTGCTACCTCACGATCGAGTGGGGCGGGCTGCAGTCGATCGTCCTGTCGTTCCCGGAGGTGCTGATCGGCGTCGTCGCGCTCGAGATCGCGATCGGGAAGTGGCGCGGCCTCCGCCTGCTCGAGTACGTGCGCTTCTCCGACCTCGGGCGCGGGCGCGACGGATCCCCGACGGGGTCGTGATGCTCGAGAGGCTGCGACGGCTGCGCCGCGAGGCGCTCGGGATGAACCGGCGGAACCTCGAGTTCCTCGTGCCGTACAATCCGCCGGGGCTCTACGCTGTCGTGGACTACAAGCCCGGCACCAAACGGCGGCTGGCGGCGGCTGAGATTCCCGTGCCGGCCACCTATGCCGAACTCGGCCGGCAGTGGGATCTCCGCTATCTCGCGTCGATCCTCGCCCCGCACTCGTCCTTCGTGGTGAAGCCGGCCCGCGGCGCCGGCGGTGGTGGCGTCGTCGTCGTGGCGGGGCGGTCGGGAGACGCTTTCGTGAAAGCCAGCGGCGCGCCCATGTCGTTGGCCGATCTCGCGGCGCACTGCTCCGACATCTTGGCGGGTGCCTATGCGCGGAGCACCCACAGCGACGAGGTGCTGGTCGAGTACCGAGTGCAAGCCGATCCGGTGCTCGGCGCGATCAGCTACCGTGGCGTCGCCGACGTGCGTGTCTTCGTGTTCCGCGGGGTGCCGGTGCAGGCGATGATCCGCTTGCCGACGCGGGCGTCGGACGGACGCGCCAACCTGCACATGGGCGGCATGGCGGTCGGCGTCGATCTCGCGAGCGGGATCACGACGCAGGGCGTACTGCGCGGTCGCCCGACCCGGCACCATCCCGACCTCGAGTGCGACGTCGGCGGCCGCGCGATTCCGGAATGGGACGCGATGCTCGCGATCGCCGCGCGCTGCTACGACGCGATCCCACTCGGCTACCTCGGTGTGGATCTGGTGCTCGACGCGGAGCACGGCCCGATGGTGCTCGAGCTGAACGCGCGCCCCGGCCTCACGATCCAGCTCGCGAACGGGCGTGGTCTGCGCACCGCCATGGAGACGCTCGCGACGACCGACCTACACGGGCTCACGGTTGCCGAACGTCTCGCGCTCGGTCGTGGGCTCGCTGGCGGGGAGGGCTGAAGCCCGCGAAGAGTCACAGTGAGCCGCGGACCGCTGTGTTTTGGCAGGGCTCAGGCTCGAGGTCCCGACCGTCGCCTCGGGCGCCATCCCTCAGTTTTTGCTTGACAGTTTTGACGCGGGCTCGTTACCCTACCCGTACCAGTCCGACTGTCGTCCCTGATGTCCCGTCGTCCGCCCACGTTTGCCCCGCTTACCTTCCGCGGCCTTCCCTCGGGCGTTGAACCAAACCCATGAAGCTCCAAACGATGCTCGCATGGTCTGAGTGCGCCTCCGTGCCGTCACGGCAGACGGTAGTCAGGGTCGCGCTCGGATTGGTGTGTCTCGTCGCCTCGATCGGCGGGTCGCGTGGCGTACCGCCGGCATGGGCCGATCCCCCCGGAAGTCCGCCCGAGGTCCTGACCGGCGACCGGATGTCGGTGGAGACCCGCTTCTCACAGTACTTCTACGCGCATGCTGGCGGGCAGGTGAACATCTCGCTCCCGGCCGGCGATCCGGTGGTCGACACCATTGAAACGACGGATGGCCCCTTGCCGGGTCCGTTCGCCGGCCAGGCGATGAACTGCCGCACGTGTCACCTGATCGACGAGGGGGGCGCGCAGCGCTCGTACGCCGACTTCGCACGACAGTCTCCGATGCCCGCGCGCGAGGATGGCGGCTCCATGGCCGTACGCAATTCGCCGCCCCTCGTGAACGCGTTCGTCCCGCGCAGCGTCGGATTCTTCCTCCATTTCGACGGCGAGTTCACTACCCCCGAAGCTCTCGTCAAGGGAACGCTCGTCGGCCGGAATTTCGGCTGGCTTGCCGATGAACGCGCGACCGCCATCGCCCACATCGCAAACGTCGTCCGCAACGACGACGGGTCGGCCGAAACCGCAGACTCGTTCGGGAACGTCACCTATCGCGAGGTGCTGAGCGGCGCGGCGCCGATCTATCCGATTGATCTGCCCATTCCAGAGGCGTTCCGGATCGACGTCGTGCAGGCTTCCGATGAGGAGGTCGTCGACGCAGTCGCGCGCATGATTACCCAGTACATGCGCTCGCTCGTCTTCCTGCAGGACGCCGCGGGCAATTACATCGGTTCGGCGTTCGACGCCTTCCTCGAAAAGAACGGGCTACCGCAGCAACCGCGTTCGGGCCAGTCGGCGTTGGCCTACAGCCGCCGTCTGCTTCATCTCTTGAAGCGCCTGACCACCCCGCAATTCGTGACCGAGATGGAGGGGGAGCTCAGGCTCCACAGCCATCCGTTCCGCTTCGGCCCGGAGGAGCTGGCCGGTCTTCGCATCTTCCTCACCGAGTCGCGGCACCGCGCCTCCGCCAAGAAGCTGAGCGTTGGCGGGGTCGGGAACTGCATCGCTTGTCATGCCGCGCCCGACTTCACCGATTTCTCCTTTCACAATACGGGAGCGACCCAGGAGGAGTACGACGCGATGCACGGGCAGGGGAGCTTCACAGCTCTCGACATTCCGACCTTGCAGGCGCGGAACGCCGACCCCGATCGCTTCCTCCCGCCGAGTGCCGCGCATCCTCACGCGCAGTCGCCCTTCCGCGCGGTGGCGTCGGCGGCGCAGCCGGGCCTCGCCGACCTCGGTCTGTGGAATGTGTACCAAAATCCCGCCTTTCCCGATTCCGCTCAGCAGCAGGCGCTCGAACCGATGATATGCGGGTCGCTGCGATCGTGCGGAGGACGCCGCCAGCAACCCGATCGGATGCTTGACGCCGCCCTCGGGCTCTTCAAGACGTCTGGCCTCCGCGACCTCAGCCATTCCGACCCGTACTTGCACACCGGGCGCAAGGACACCGTGGAAGACGTCATCGCGTTCTACCGCGACATGTCCAAGGCCGAGCGTGCGGGACTGCTCCGGAACGGTGCACACGAGCTTGCCGGTGTCGCGCTCCTGCCCGGCGACGTCGCGCCGCTCGCGGCGTTCCTGCGAGCGCTCGACGAGGACTACCGTTGAAGGGGCAGGTCGCCGCGGCAGGCGCTCGGCTTTGCGTGCTGCGCCCCGCGAATCTCCAAACAAATTAGTTGACACTTCGGGCTTCTACTCCGTACACCCACCATGTCACTGAGCCGTCTGTGCCGTCCCAAGGAGGACCACCCCCATGATGCGTGTATCTTCGTTTCCGCTATCCCGCGTGTCGTTTGCGATATTCGGCGTCCTCCTCATGATGCCCGCGACGAGTCGCGCCGCCGATCAAACCGTACTCGGAAGCAAGTTCAGCGTGCAGAACACGAGCACGCCCGAGAAGCGGAAGGTCAGCTTTCAAGCGAAAGAGAAGGAAACGGACAACACGATCGTCGGCAACCCCGTCGCGAACGGGGCGACGCTCAACATCCATTTGACCGGCGGCAGCGTCGACGGTCAGACCTACAACCTCCCGAGCGGGCTGAGCCCCATTACGGGGAAGCCGTTCTGGACCGGCGATGCGATCAAGGGGTTCAAGTACAAGGACGCCAAGGGCGAGAACGGGCCCGTCGCCTCCGTGCAGATGAGCAACAAGAACGGGACGTTTCAGATCAAGGCTTCGATCAAGGGCAAGCTCGGCACGATCACGGTCCTGCCGCCGAACCCCGGCACGGACGGTTGTGCGCTGCTGACGATCACCGGCGGTGATTCCTACAGCGTCAGCTTCGCCACCGGCGTGGCCAGCAACAAGGACGCCAAGCTCTTCAAGATCTCCAAGCCGAAGAATCAGTACTCGTGCATCCGCGCCAACCCGAACAACCTGCCGATCGATCACATCGTGGTCATGATGCAAGAGAACCGGTCGGCGGACGTGTATTTCGGCCAGCTGAGCACGCAGGGTCAACCGGGTTACGAGGCCGAGCCGACGACGGGCAACCCCGATCCGACGAATCCGTTCGGTCCGGCGATCACCCCATTCCACAAGACGAGCTACTGCGAAGTCTTCGACCTGGATCACTCGTGGAAGGGCACGCACAACGAAGTGCGCAGCGGTGCGATGGATCGCTTCACGACCCAAAACGCCAATCCGGGTCTGGACCCCACGGGCGGTCGCGCCATGGGGTACTATGACTCGACGGATCTGCCTTTCTACTATGGGATCGCCTCCACGTTCGGGACGGGCGATCGCTACTTCAGCTCCGTGCAGAGTCAGACTTTTCCAAACCGTCTCTACCTGCTCGCGGGATCGTCATTCGGCCACATCCGCAACGACCTCTTCTTCCCGTTGCAGGAGAACTCGATTTTCAACCTGCTCGACCAGCACGGCATCACGTGGCGGATCTACGCGGACCGTTTCGCGGATGCTTACGGCCCCATCTTCTTCCAGTACGTCGCCGACCAGGCCGCCACGCGCGTGGTCCCGCTGTCGCAATATTACGCCGACGTCGCCAACGGCACCCTGCCGAACGTGTCGTTCATCGACCCGGGTGCGAGCGGCACGCCTAGAACCGAAAACGACGAGCATCCAATCGCCAACGTCCAGGTCGGCCAGAAGTTCGTGGCCGACGCCATCAATGGGCTGTTGGCGAGCCCGACCTGGGGGACCTCGGTGCTCTTTCTCGCGTGGGACGAGCACGGCGGCTTCTACGACCACGTCGTGCCGCCGGCGGCAGTACCTCCCGACGCCGTCCCTCCGAAATGGTTGGCGGGGGACCCCCACGAGCTTTTCGACGAGTACGGCGTTCGCGTACCCGTCGTCGTGCTCTCGCCGTACTCCAAGGCGAACTTCGTCTCGCACGTCGTCCACGATCACACCTCGATCCTCCGTTTCATCGAGAACCGCTTTGGGCTGCCCTCGTTGACCGCCCGCGACGCCGCCGCCGATCCGATGATGGAGTTCTTCGACTTCAACACGGCGACGTTCGCAGTACCGCCGAGCCTGCCGGCAGCAGTGGTCGACCCGGCGAAGCTCGCCGCCTGCCCAGGCTGATCGCGCCGACTCCCAGCACCTCGAGCCGC
>JBDSJB010000675.1:0-5203 GCA_039917665.1 Binatia bacterium | reverse complement strand
GAGCGCGAGCTGCATCGCGTGCTCTTCGAGGAAGCGCCGTTGCCGCGCCAGCTCCGCGAGCTCTTGGCGGAGATGGAGGCCCGCATCACTCAGCGCGTCGAGCTGCTGCTGCGCTCGCGGCCCGAGGTCACGGTCTCCGATCCGGCGCTCGCCGCCGCCGTCGTCGTGAAGACGGTCGAAGCCCTGACGCACAACCTCGTCGTGCACGGCGATCGCGACCGCCACCACGATCTCGAGGTCTACGTCGAGGAGATCGTGCGCTTGGTAGCGAGCTATTTGACGGCGCCCGCCGCCGGACACGCGCACGCCTGACCGCTCGCGAGCCGCCCGCACGCGGCCTCACGATCGCGCCGACCCTGTAACGCGGCGTCGTTCATGCGCGCGACGGCGTCGTCCCACTCGGCGCCGAGCCGCGGAAGCTCGGTCGCAGTCGCAAACGGCAACGTCGCGCGCGCATGGCGTCCGTCCATCGATGTGGCGTCGAGGCTGAGGCTTCCGTTCTCGCGTCGTGCCTTCCATGTGGCGGCGGGCACGCGCACGACGAGCCGCCAGCCGGTGCGTTCGAGCGCCGGCGCCTGCTGTTCGCCGGCCCCGTGGGGGCGCGCGATGCCGTAGTCGAGGTCGCCGTCCGTCACGGGATCGTCCGCGCTCCACCCGACGTGCGCAAACGGTCGCCCGCCGGCGAGGTCGGCCGACCAGCCTTCCGCGGCCAGCATCTCGCTCTGCGGGATGTAGACCATGCGATCGATGAATGCCTCGACCGCGGGGCCGCCGGCATCGGCACTCGACGGTCCGCAACTCGCGGCCTCGTCCCAGAAGAACCACTCGCCGATCGGCGTCGATACCGGCGCCACGTCGCGTCGGCGCGCGCGGAGGTAGGCGTCCGTGACCGGGACGCGCACGCCGTCGGCGACGTCGAAGATGGTGAGGGCCTCGTAGCCGCGCACGCGGAGCAGCGCTTGGGCTCCGGTGGCGCGGAGATCGCCGACCAGCTCGCTCTGGGTCGTCGGCGTGTATGCGCGCGCGAAGGCGAAGAACCTGGTCGTGTGCGGTTGGCCGAACCGGACCTCGTACCAAGGGGCCGAGTGCTGGATGACGAAACGCGAGATGTGGTGCGAGGCCAGGAGATGCTCGGTCGCGCAAGTGTCGGCGATGAAGCGGGCATTGGCGGAAATGCGGCTCTCGGCCGGCGTGAACATGCGGTCGGCACAATCACCGACGGGGGGATTCGGCACCAAGTGCTCGACGAGCAGGCTCGCGGCCGAGGCGACGCGGCCCGGCAAATCGACGATCCGCCGCGACGCGAGCGGATGCCACGCCATGCGAGCCGCGTCGAAGCACACGAGGACCAGCACCGTGACGACCGCCGTCCGGCGCGGTGACCAGCGGAAACGCTCGCGGACGATCGCCAGCGCGAGCGTCAGCGTGCCGATGAGCGGCAGCAGGCTCCACTGCAGCACGTGGACCTGATCGCTGCGATCGAGCGACGAGCGCGTCGCGAGCCAGGCGAACACCGCCAGGAAGACGAGGTGTGCGGTGCGGGTACGGTCGCGCCACGTGAAGAGCGCGCGCACGGTCTGGCCGAGCAGGAACAGCACGAAGGCCAACCAGCCGAGCGCGACCGGGTAGAGATCGTCGGGATGGAGGGCGATGCGCCCGTGCGCGAGCGGCCATGGAAACGGCAGGCCGACGGCATCGCGATGATGACGCGGCAGCTCGCGCAGCGTGTACTCGAGCCACGCGCCCGCGGGCCAGTCGAAGAGAAGCGCGCACGTCGCAAGCACGAGCGCGGCGCCGGCCGCCATCTGTAGACCCGCCGTGACGAAACCGACGAGCGCCGGCCCGAAGCCGTGCTCACGAGCCATCAGATGGCGCTGCGTCGTGACCGCACCCGCTGCGATCACGGCGAACACCCCGACCTCGATGCGAAAGAGGTGCGCGAGCGCGAAACACCCCCCCGCGACGATCAACCGCCCATGCGACGGGACCGCCAGCGCCGCGAAGCCGACCGCGACGAACACGACGATACCGAGGTGGTGCATGCCCTGCGCCTGCGCGACGCCGTGCGCATTTACGCTGGCTGCAACGGTCGCCGCCGCGAGCCCGCCGGCAACGGCCAGTGCCCCGTGGCGCGACCCGAACATCACGCGCCCGAGCGCGTAGGCCGTCACGATCGCCAGCGCGCGGCAGGTTGCGCGTGACAGCGCGACGGGCGATGTTCCGACCTTTCCGGTCGCCCAGATCCATCCCGCGGCGAGCCCGGTATCGTGCAGACCATGCGGCCAAATGAAGCTCTCGAACGGACGTCCGCCTCGCAGCAGGTCGAGGGCCGATGTGAGCACCTCGCCGTGGTGAAACACGTCGATCACGAGCGCCTCGAGCGCGATCATGAACACCGTGAGCGCCAACGTCACGACGGCGAGCAGTGTGACGCCGCGCGAGAGGTCGCCGCTCTCGTCCACCGTGCGGGCGGGACTCTCCGGCCGTTGCAGGCGCAGCACCAAGGTCAGGCTCGCCGCGGTCAGCACGCGCCACGTCCCGGCCGCGAGCAGACCGAGATCGGCGACCCAGGAGAGCGCGGCCCAGCCGACGATCGCGAGGATCGCGAGCGGACCGAGCCAGGCGCGACGATCCGCGAGGAGCGGCGTGAGCGCGCCCGCCGCCAGTGCCGCCGCGACGGCGGTGCCCTCGACGTTCTTGCCGTAGCCGAGGAAGTAGGGTGCGCCGATCGTCTGCCAATGCGCCGGCACGACGCTCGCGACTGTCGCACCGGTTGCGAGCGCGACGCCGCAGGGCAGGAGCACGTCCGTCAGCGTCATGCGGAGGAGGCGCGCCGCCGGTGAAGTCGACGCCGTCATTCGATGCCTTCTACGCGGACTACCTCCGCCAGCATCGCCATCCCGCGAATCGCGCGCTGCACCTGGCGGCGAAGATCCTGATGGTGGTCGCCCTCGTGGCTGCGCTGCGGACGCGCAACGTCGCGCTGCTGTTGCTGGTGCCGGTGCTCGGCGTCGCGCCGTGCTGGCTCGGTCATTGGATGTTCGAGGGCAACCAACCGACGTCGCGGACGCGACCTGGCGCCAGCCTGCTCGGCACGTTGTTCATGCGCGGCGACCGGTCAGGCGGCGGGCGGCCGTACTACAGCTTCGTCGCCGACCTCAGGATGTGCGCCGCCATGCTGTTCGGCGAACGTGAGCGTCGAACCGAACACGGGTAGCGCGCGGACGTAATCCTTCGCGAGCCGTAGCTGGTCGTGGAGGTGGCTGTACCAGAAGCGGCCGCTCCGCCCGAGGAGATCGAGGTTCGTGATCGTCGCGAGCCCGTCGCGCACGGCGGTCGCGGCCGGCGCGTACTCGAGCGCATAGACCGGGTAGGCGTTCGGCAGGAAGTGGTGACGCCACTCGATGACCTTCGCGGGATCGACGAGGCCGACGCCGGCGAGCTCGCGGATGACGCGTGCGGCGAGCTCGGTGGTAGCGAGCGATGCGAGGGGCTCGCCGTTCGAGCACGGCACCTCGGCGACCAGGCACGTCTCGTCGGCGGGCGCCATGTGTGGCGAGCGGTTCTTCGGCTCGGAGACGCGCGACACGCAGAGCGCGGGATCGGGCAGGTAGATGCTCGCGTTGGCGGTGCAACGCGGGATCGCGAGCCGCAGCACGACGAGACGCACGTGGCGAAAGCGCAGCTGCGCGGCGGCGCGGTGCACGGCGTCGGGCAGCATGCCGCCGAGCCACTGCACCATCGCGGTCATCGGCAGCGTCGCGACGACGCGGCCGCCGACCTGCCAGGTCGAGCCGTCGGCGAAGCGGAGCGCGGCGATGCGGCCGTCGACGCATTCGAGTCCCGTCACCTCGTGACGGGGCCGGAGCGTGTGCGCCGGCAACGACGCCATGAGGCGGTCGACGATCGTGCCGTAGCCCTGCCGCGGGTAGAAGAACGATCCGTCGAGGTGCGTCGTCGTCCGCTCCGGGGCGAGCATCTCGACGAGCGCGGTCTTGAGCGACAGGCCGGCGAGCCGGCGCGTCGCGACGTCGGGCGCGAGCTCGTGCGCGGGCAGGCCCCAGAGCTTCTCCGAATATCGAATGAGCAGCGGCTCGGCGAGGCGCCGTCCGTACAGATTGAGCGCGCGATCCTCGAAGGTGTGCTCGGGGCGCGGCCGGAGGCGCGCGGCCCAGACGTCGCCGACCGCACGCACGGTCTCGACGACGCCGCGTCCGCGCAGCCAATTGAGCGGCCGCGGCGGAAAGTCGACGAAGCGGCCGCGGTCGTAGATTTGGCTCGGGGCGTGGATGGCGACGAGCTCGTCGCCGAGCAACGCTCGAATGTCGGCGGTGACGTCGGCATCGCGGGCATGGAAGCGGTGGGCTCCGGAGTCGTAGCGGTGCGGCCCGCACGTGAAGGTGCGGCACAGGCCGCCGAACGCATCGTTCCGCTCGAACACATGGAACGGGATACCGGCCCGCTGCGCATAATGCGCGACGGCCACGCCCGCGGGACCGCCGCCGAGGATCGTGAGAGACGTGTCCGACACGGGCGCGGACAGTAGCGGCGACCGGCGGTCGCAGCAACCGCGCGGATGGCCTCATCGCACGCGCGCCGAAGTGGCTCTCGTCGGAGTCGGGCCGACACTGCTAAGCGAATCCGACCTCATGGAGAACGTCATGCACTTGGAGCGGCCGGCGGCGCGCGACGTCGGCGAGCTGGCCCTCATCCTCGGCGCCACGGCCCTCAACGCGACGATCGCGCTGGCGCTCTTCAGCGTCGTCGGCACCGACAGTGCCGGCACCGAGCTGGCGCTCCGCACGACCGCGCGCGTCTCGTTCGTCTGGTTCATGCTGGCGTTCGTGGCGTCGCCGTGGTCGGAGCTCCGACCGGGACCGCTTCCCACGTGGCTGGTGCGGCGCCGGCGCGCGCTCGGTGTGATCTTCGGGCTCAGCATGTCGATCCACGTGCTCTGCATCCTGCGGCTCTTCACGGTGCACGCGCCCGAGCGTCCGCCGATGGTGACCGACGCCGACTTCTGGATCGGCGTGCCGGGTCTGGTGCTGGTCGCGCTGATGACCCTCACGTCGGCACGGACGCTGCGGCGCCGACTCGGTCCGGTCGCGTGGGGGCGACTCCATCGCACCGGCCTCTGGGTCGTGTGGGGGATCTTCTTCGCGTGCCTGATCGACAGCGTCGGACGGAAGTCGACCAACCATCC
>JBDSJB010000674.1:0-4111 GCA_039917665.1 Binatia bacterium | reverse complement strand
TCAGTCGACGACCAACGGCAACAACACTCGAAACGTCGTCCCGACCCCTTCATCGCTAGTCCCACCAAAGACCCCGCGATGCGCCGCGACGGCGTTCAGCACGATGCGCGTGCCGAGTCCGGTGCCGCCTGGTTTGGTGCTGCGCGGCTCGCCGCGGAGGATGCGCTCGAGGACGGGAGGCGCCATGCCGCAGCCCGTGTCGCTGACGACGATCTCGAGTGCCTGGCCGCTGGCGAAGCATGGCTCGGGCTTCACGGTGATCGTGACGGTGACGTAGCCGCCACGCGGCGTCGCCGCGAGCGCGTTACTCACGAGGTTGTAGGCGGCGCGCTCGACCTGGAAGCGATCGAAGCGGCAGGTCGGGACGGTGGCGAAACGGCGGTGCAAGGCGACGCCGCGGTGGCGCGCCATCGGGTCGAGCGACAGGAGCTGTCCTTCGACGATCAGCGCGGCGTCGTTGGGCTCGAGCTCGGGGTCGGTGACGACGCCTTTCAGCGCGTCGGCGATCAGCTTCGTGTACTCCTGGATCGCGTCGACCTGGTCCATGACGATGTCGAAGGTGTAGCCGTAGCCGTCGCGGACGGCGGCGACCGCCTTGGACGCCGCCACCGCGCCTTCGGTGGCGAACATCTCGTCGATGTCGCTCCGCAGCGCTTGGATGCCCATGACGATCGGCGACACCTTGTTCTTGATGTCGTGGCTGAGATCGCCGACGGCATGCGCGATGGCCGCGGTCTGCGCGTCGCGCGCGAGCTGCGCGGTTTCGATCGCGGCGGCGGCGACCGACGCGATGATCTCGAGCACCTCGAGATCGTGCTGGTCGAAGTCGCCGCTCTGCTTGTTGAGGATCTGAATGACGCCGATCGGCTTTCCCGCCTGGTACTTGAGCGGAACCGTCATCAGGGTTTCGGTGGCGAAGCCGATGCGACGCTCGACCTCGCGGTCGTGCTCGACCGCCTCCTGCGGCCGATTGGTGATCTGCGAGCGGCCGGCGCGGAAGACGGCGCCGGCGACGCCGGTCGTGATGGGAATCGCGTGGCCCGTCAGCTCGCTTGCCTTCTCGCCGACCACGTAACGGAAGACGAGCATGTCGTCCTGCGGGCGGTGCAGGAAGATCGTCCCGGCGACGGCACCGACCGCGTCGAGCGAGACGGTGAGAATGTCGCGCAGGCGGTCCTCGAGATCGAGCGACGACGAGAGTAGGCGGCTGATGCCGTGCACGGCCGCGATCTGGCGGTTCCGAACCGCGAGGGTGTCACGCAACAGACCGAGCTCGGCGTCGGCACTCGGGACGAAAGGCGTCTCCCCCGCTCGCGTGGGGTCGCGGGTCATGTGTCCATCCTCCGGGATCAGGACGGGGACGTAAAGCCCTCTCCCCGCGGCAGCACGCGGAGGAGAATCCCCATGCCGCCGATGGCCGCGAGCGTGGACCCGAGGAGAATCCCGACTTTGGCGGCGGCGCGCAGCTCTGGACCGAGTGCCAGGCCGGCGATGAAGAGCGCCATCGTGAAGCCGATGCCCGCGAGCCCGCCCCCGCCGACGATCGCCGTCCACCCGACCCGGTCGGGAAGCGTCGCGAGGCCGAGCCGCACGGCGATCCAGCTCGCGCCGACGATCCCGAGCGGCTTGCCGAGCAAGAGCCCGGCGCCGACCGCGAGGGCGACGGGATCGCCGAGATGGGCGAGGTCGAGCGCCACGCCCGCGTTGGCGAGCGCGAAGACCGGCATGACGACGAAGGTGACCCAGGGATGAAGCCCCTTCTCGATGGTCGCGAGCGGCGCGATGGGCGTCAGCAGACCGAGCAGCACGCCGGCGATGGTCGCGTGGACGCCGGACTGGAGAAACGCGACCCAGATCGCGGCGGCGAGCAGCAGGTACACCGCAAGGGTGCGGATGCCGGCGCGCGTGAGCCCGAACACGAGCGCGAGGCCGAGCACGCCGAGAAGCAGCCAGCCGACCAGGATTCCCGTGGAGTAGCCGATCGCGATCACGAGGATCGCGCCGACGTCGTCGGCGATCGCGAGCGTGAGCAGCAGGATCCGGAGGCCGCGCGGGACGCGTGGGCCGAGGAGGGCCAGGCAGCCGACGAGGAACGCGATGTCGGTCGCCATTGGAATGCCCCAGCCGCGCGCGCCGGGGCCGTCACCGATGAGCGCGAGGTACACGGCCGCCGGCACGATCATGCCGCCGAGCGCGGCGACGATCGGCAAGACGGCGCGGCGCGGATCGCGCAGCTCGCCGATCACGATCTCGCGTTTCACCTCGAGCCCGACCAAGAAGAAGAAGATCGCCATCAGGCCGTCGTTGATCCAGTGCTCGAGCGAGAGCGCGAGGTGGAGCGCGCCGATGTCGCGGCCGAGCGTCACGTGCCAGAAGTCGTGATACGCGGGGCCGACGGGCGAGTTGGCGACGAGCAATGCCAGCGCCGTGCAGGTCAACAGGACGATCCCGCCCGCGACCTCGGAATGCAGGAAGCGAGCAATCCAATTCGCGGCGGAAGACGGTGCGGTCACGATCCGGGCGTCTACACCATCGGTCTCGGCGGGAACATGACGGCGACGGTGGCGTCCGCCGGCGCGAGTACGTCGAGCGTCGCCGTCGAACGTGCTGGCTCGAGGCCCCCATCAGATGCGTGGTTTCCCGTGCAGTGCTGCCGTCCGTGCGTTTCGGTCATCCAGCCTCCCGCGAATCCGCTGGCACTTTTCCGGCACGTCTCTTGGACTCTCCCCGGTCCATGACTGCAGACCGGAACCAGAGCATCACGTGGACGAGGGCCGTCGTCGTCGATCCGCGCGAGCTCGTCGCGCTGAAGGACGAGAACGACCGCCTCCGCGTCACCCGCACGCGCCACCGCATCCTGCTGCGGACCTTCGTGGCGCTGTGCGTCGTCGTGTCGGGCGCCCTCGCGTTCCAATCGACCCGGCTCGCGCAAACGACGGGCCAAGCGCGCCACTATCGGAAGGTGTCGCACCGGACCAACGCGGCGTTGAGCGCGCTCGCGCGGAGCCACGAGCAGATTCTCGCGGCGACCGAGCAGGCGCCGTCGGTCGGGACGAAATCGTGGGGCCGGCGATTCACGGTCACCAAGTACATTCCGAGGAGCCCGGCCTACGGCAAGGACAACGACGGCTTCACGTCGACGATGTGGAAGGCCGATCCCGAGGCGCGCATCATCGCGGTCGATCCGAAGCTGATTCCCTACGGCTCGTGGGTGTGGATCGAGGATCTCGGCTGGTACCGTGCGCAGGATTGCGGAGGCGCCATCAAGGGGTTCCGCCTCGACGTGCTGACGGCAACGGAGAGCGACGCCATGCAATACGGCAAGCAGGATCGCTTCGTGATCGTGGTGCCGGAGGAACGCGCGCGGAATCCGCGCGCCGCATCGCTACCGCCGGCCGAGGTCACGGTCGGCCCGCCCGCTGACGAGGGGTAGGTCGAGGTAGGTGCGAATGCCGGGCGCCGCTTTGCAGACGTAGGGAATCGAGTTCACGCAGTGCATGGCGGTCGCGATGATGCCGGGGTTGCGATCGAGGTCGGCCGTCGCGAACGGCGGCTGCAGTCCCTTGATGGTGAGGTGCACGGACGGGTCGCCTTCGACGTCGACCTCGAAGCGCTCGCCGCCGATGGTCCAGGGCGGATCGAGGTGCTCCTCGCCCATGAGCCAGTTCACGCGCACCGTGATCACCGGGGTGCCGTCGACGGTGCCCTGCCAGGTGAAGCGCTGCGCGGCGACGGTGCCGATGTCGAGCACGCCGACCGGCGTCGTGATGGGCGCGGTCGCGACGGCCATCTCGTGGGTGCCGCGCTTGTCGGCGTCGAGGCGGAAGCCGAGGGCCGCTGCCAGCATGTCGATCGACTGGTGGAAGCCGACGCCGAGGAAGTCGAGCATCGGGCTCGCCTTCGCATCCTCGGGTCGCTTCCCGAAGAGCATGATCTCCTTGACGACGAGCTCGGCGCGGTAGACCCGGATGTCCGAGAACTCTTCGGCGCGGATGTGGCGGACGTTCCGCGTGAGCGACGACACGGTGAGGGGCAGGAGCTCGGTGATGCCGCCGGGATGGATGCCCGTGCCGTGCAGGCTGACGCCGCCGCGGTGACACGCGGCCTCGAT
>JBDSJB010000673.1:0-8636 GCA_039917665.1 Binatia bacterium | reverse complement strand
GTTCCGGGTCCGCCGCCACACACGACGAGACCACCGAGCGATGCATCTCGACTTCACGCCGGAGCAACGCGCGCTCCGCCACCAGATCCGCGATTACTATCGCACCCTCTTCACGCCCGACCTGCGTGCGGCGCTCGATGCCGAGATCCAGGATTGCGGCGGACCCGTCTATCGCCAAGTCGTGCGCCGCATGGGCGCCGACGGCTGGCTGGGCATCGGTTGGCCGAAGGAATACGGCGGCCAGGGTCGCACGCCGCTCGAGCAGTTCATCTTTTGGGACGAGACCTACCGCGCCCGCGCGCCGCTGCCGGTCATCGCCATCAACACCATCGGTCCGACCATCATGCAGTTCGGGACCGAAGCCCAAAAGAACGACCTCCTGCCACGGATCCTACGGGGCGAGCTCCACTTCGGTGTCGGCTACACCGAGCCCGGTGCAGGGACCGATCTCGCGTCGCTCACCACCCGGGCCGTCCGCGACGGCGACGACTACGTCATCGACGGCCAGAAGATCTTCACGACCCACGCGCAGGACGCCGACTACATCTGGCTCGCCGCGCGCACCGATCCTGAAGCCCCGAAACACAAAGGGATTTCGATCATCCTGGTGCCGACGGATACTCCGGGCTTCTCGGTCACACCCATCCACACGCTCGGCGGCGAGCGCACCAACGCCACCTACTATGAGAGTGTGCGCGTGCCGGTCGCCAACCGCGTTGGCGGCGAGCACGAGGGTTGGCGCCTTCTCACGTCGCAGCTGAACCACGAGCGCATCACGCTCGCCACCCCCGGGATCGCCGACCGCCTGCTCGACGAAGTATGGGCCTGGGCGGCCGCGACCGCCGCACCCGACGGCGGCCGGATGCTCGACGAGCCGTGGGTGCAGCTGAACCTCGCACGCGTCTACGCCAAGCTCGAAGCGTTGAAGCTCCTCAATTGGCGCTCCGCCTGGTCGATCACCGCCGGCGTTCCCAACATGGCCGAGGCTTCGGCCGTGAAGGTCATGGGAACCGAGTTCTTCGTCGAGTGCTACCGCCTCTTGCTCGAGGTCGTCGGCACCGCGGGTCTCGTGCCCGAAGGCGATCCCCGCGCCCTCTTCGGCGGCATGCTCGAGCACGCCTATCGCAGCGCCACCACCCTCACCTTCGGCGGCGGCGTCAACGAAGTGCAGCGCGACATCATCGCGATGGCCGGCCTCGGCCTCCCGCGTGCGCAGCGTCGTTGATCCGATCCGCGGAGAACCCACGATGAGCCAAGACCCCAAGCAAGAGCTCGAACGTCAACTGAAGGCGTTCGTCGGCCTCGAGACCGGACCGCCGGCCGAAGCGCCGGAGCCCGTGAACGAGTCCATGATTCGGCATTGGTGCGAGGCCATGGGAGATACGAACCCGGCCTACACCGACGCCGACGCCGCTCGCCGCACCGTCCATGACGGCATCGTCGCCCCGCCGACCATGCTGCAAGGGTGGACGCTCCGCGGCATCGAGATGGCCGACCCTGCGCAGATGCGGACGAACAAGCAGACGGAGCTGCACGGGCTTCTGAGCTCGTACGGCTACACGTCGGTCGTCGCGACCAACTGCGATCAGACCTACACGCGCTATCTGCGTCCCGGTGATCGTCTGACCGCGACGACGGTGATCGAGGCGATCTCCGAGGAGAAAGCGACCGCCCTCGGCATCGGGTACTTCATCAATACCCGCGACGTGTATCGCGATCAGCACGGCCAGGAAGTCGGCTCGATGCTGTTTCGCGTGCTCAAGTTCAAGCCGGCGCAGCAGCCGCAGGCGGCCGCAAGCAGCAGCGCCAGCGCCGCGCCCGCCACACCGACGCGTCTCCGCGCCCCGCGCGGCCACGACAACGCTTGGTGGTGGGACGGCATCGCGCGCGGCGAGCTGCCCATTCAACGTTGCAAGTCCTGCGGCGTGCTCCGCCACCCGCCCCGTCCGATGTGCGGCGCGTGCCAGTCCGTCGAATGGGACAGCGTCCCGGCGAAGGGCGGCGGCACCGTCTACAGCTACACGGTCCTCCACCATCCGAAGTTCCCCGGCTACGACTATCCGCTGGTCTGCGCGGTCATCGAGCTCGACGAGGGCACGCGCATCGTCTCGAACGTGGTCGGCTGCGACGCGGCCGACGTCCGCATCGGCATGCGCGTGCAGCTCAGTCTCGACGCCGTCGACGAGACGATGACGTTGCCCTTCTTCAAGCCGGCCGCGAGCTGAGCGATGGATTTCACGTTCAATGAAAATCAGAACGCCGTCCGCGACCTCGCCCGCGGCATCCTCGAAAAAGAGGTAACCGTCGACCGCCTGAAGCGGCTCGAACAAGAAGACAGCGCGCACGACCGGGCTCTGTGGGCGACGCTCGCCGATGTAGGCCTGCTCGGGCTCGCCATCCCGGGCGAGCACGACGGCATGGGCCTCGGCCTGCAGGAGGCCTGCATCCTCCTCCTCGAGCTCGGCCGCGTGGCCGCTCCGGGTCCGTTTCTGCCGACCGTGCTCGGATCGCTCGCGATCGCCCTCGCCGGCACGGAAGCGCAGAAGCGCGATTGGCTCGTGCCGGTCGCCGGGGGTGACGCCGTCCTCGCGTTGGCCTTGGTCGATGCCGAGTCCTCCGATCCACTCCGACCCGGCACGCACGCCGAGCGGAACGGCCGCGGCTGGGTCTTGAGCGGCACGAAGCGCTGGGTCTCCGCTGCCGATCTGGCGCGCCGAATCCTCGTCCCCGCACGCGTCGGCGATGACACGCGCGTCTTCCTCGTCGATCCCACAGCAGCCGGCGTAACTCTGGAGGCGCAAGGGACGTCGACCGGTGAAACCGTCTTCACGCTGACCCTCGCGGGCGCGCCCGTCGCCGATGCGGACGTCCTCCCCGGGACGGACGTCGCCCGACACCTCTACGAGAGCACGCTCGTCGCCCTTTGCGCCATGCAGCTCGGCGTCTGCGAGCGCGCGCTCGACATGACTGCCCGCTACGTCCGCGAGCGGCTGCAGTTCGGCGTGCCGATCGGCTCGTTCCAAGCCGTGCAGCACCGTGTCGCCGATTGCTTCATCGACCTCGAATCGATGCGCTGGACGACGTGGCGCGCCGTCGAGCGCGTCGCCGACGGCCTGCCGTCGACCCGCGAGTGCGCCGTCGCCAAGTTCTGGTCGGCCGAGGGCGGCGCCCGCATCCTCGCCGCCTGTCAGCACCTCCACGGCGGCATCGGCGTCGATCTCGACTATCCCATCCATCGCTATTTCCTGCGGTCGAAGGCCCTCGAGCTCGCGCTCGGCGGCGCCACGACGCACCTGGTGCGGCTTGGCCGCGACCTGGCCAACAGCAGCCCAGCGGAGCTCGCATGAGTGCATCGTTCGAAGAGGTCGGCGTCGGCACGACGTTGCCGGAGCTTCCGATCCCGGTCACGACCACGTTGATCGTCGCGGGCGCCCTCGCCTCGCGCGACTTCACGGCGCTGCACCACGACAAAGGCGCGGCGCAATCCGGCGGCATGCAGGACGTCTTCATGAACATCCTGACGACCAACGGTCTCGTCGGCCGCTACGTCACCGACTGGGCCGGGCCGAACGCGGTCCTGAAGCGGGTCGCCATCAAGCTCGGCGCCCCGAACCTCCCCGGCGACACCATGAGAATGACCGGCGCCGTCAAGAAGAAGGATGAGGCGGCGCGCACGCTCGAGATCGAGGTCGCGGGACGGAACTCGTGGGGCGACCACGTGACCGGCACGGTCGTCGTCGCGCTGCCGCGAGCGGGAGCGTAGCCGCATGCCGACCACGCTCAAGAACGAGGCCGCGATCGTCGGCATCGGCCAGACCGAGTTCTCCAAGAACTCCGGCCGCTCCGAGCTCCAGCTCACCGCCGAGGCCATCAAGGCCGCCCTCGACGACTGCGGACTCAAGCCGTCCGACGTCGACGGCATGACGACCTTCACGCTCGACACGACGGACGAGATCGAGGCTGCGCGCGCCGTCGGCATCGGCGATCTGACCTTCTTCAACCGCATCCCGCACGGCGGCGGCGCCGCCATCGGCGTCGTCCAGCAAGCGGCCATGGCGGTCGCGACCGGCGTCGCCGACGTCGTCGTCTGCTACCGCGGCTTGAACGGCCGCTCCGGCCAGCGCTACAGCGCCGGCGTCGCCGAGGGCGTCGCCACCTCCGATCTGATCCACTGGAGCTGGTACATGCCCTACGGGCTCATGACGCCAGCCAGCTGGGTTGCCATGTTCACTCAGCGCTACATGCATGACTACGGCGCGACCGGCACCGACCTCGCCGAGGTCGCCATCGCGACCCGCGAGCACGCGGTCACCAATCCTGCCGCCTTCTTCTATAAGCGTCCGCTCACGATGGAGGACCACCAGACGGCGCGCTGGATCGCGGAGCCGCTCCGTCTCTACGATTGCTGTCAGGAGACGGACGGCGCCTGCGCCGCCATCGTGGTGAGCCCCGAGCGCGCCAAGGATCTCAAGCAGAAGCCCGCGATCATCCGCGGTGTCGCCCAGGCGGCCGGCGCGAACCAGGAATCGATGACCAGCTTCTACCGTCCGAGCATCTCGTATCTGCCGGAGATGGATCTGGTCGCGAAGCAGGTCTACGCGCAGTCCGGTCTCGGCCCGAAGGATCTCGACGCCGCGGTCATCTACGACGCTTTCACGTCGATCGTGCTCTGGCAGATCGAATCGTTCGGCCTCTGCGGCCGCGGCGAGGCGAAGGATTTCATCAAAGGTGGGACGCTGCGCCGCAACGGCACGTTGCCCACCAACACCCACGGCGGACAGCTCAGCGAGGCCTACATCCACGGCATGAACGGCGTGAACGAAGGCGTGCGGCTCATCCGCGGCACCTCCGTCAATCAGCCGAAGAAGAACGACCACGTGCTGGTGACCGCCGGTGTCGGCGTCCCCACGAGTGCCATGATCCTCGGGAAGGAGTAACCCCACCAATGAGAGAAGCCGTACGTGAAGCGGTCATCGTAGAAGCGCTACGAACGCCGATCGGCAAAGGCAAGCACGGATCGAAGGGAGCGCTGTCGGCGTTCCACCCCGCTCACCTGCTCGCGAAGATCCAAGAGGCCGTCGTCGAGCGCTCGGGCATCGACCCGGCCGAGGTCGAGCAGATCGTCGGCGGCTGTGTCACCCAGGCCGGCGAGCAGTCGAACAACATTGCCCGCAACTCCTGGCTGACGCGCGGCAAGCAGTACGGCGTCGCCGGCACGACCATCGACACGCAATGCGGGTCGGGCCAGCAGGCCAACAATTTCATCAACGCGCTGGTGAAGTCCGGCAGCATCGACGTCGGCATCGCGTGCGGCGTCGAGGTGATGAGCCACGTCGGCCTCGGCGCCAACGTCATGCACGGCCCCGGATTCTTCCAGACCGCCGACTGGCCCTGGGACTCGACCCTCGATCAGTTCGCGTCGGCCGAGCGCATCGCCAAGAAGCGCGGCATCACCCGTGAGGACTGCGACGCCCTCGCCCTCCGCTCGCAGACGCTCGCCAGCAAGGCGCACGAGGAAGGCCGCTTCACGCGCGAGATCCTGCCGATCGACGCGCCGGTGCTCGGCGACGACGGTCAGCCGACCGGCACGACCCGCACGATCGTCGCCGACCAGGGCGTCCGCGCCAGCACGGCGGAAGGCCTGAAGTCCCTGCCGTCGCTGGTCGACGGCGGCGTCCACACCGCGGGCAGCTCGTCCCAGCTCTCGGACGGCGCTGCCGCCATCCTCTGGATGACCGCGGAACGTGCCAAGGAGCTCGGCCTCAAGCCCCGCGCCCGCATCCTCCACGACGTCGTCGTCGGCAGCGATCCCTACTACCTGCTCGACGGACCGATCGATGCCACCGAGCGCATGATGAAGAAGTGGAAGATGTCGCTGAAGGACATCGATCTCTACGAGATCAACGAGGCTTTCGCCGCGGTCGTCCTCTCCTGGGTCAAGGTTTTCAACGCCGACATGGACAAGCTGAACGTGAACGGCGGGGCCATCGCCCTCGGTCACCCCGTCGGCGCCACAGGCTGCCGCCTGTTGGTGACGGCGCTCCACGAGCTGGAACGCCGAGACAAGACCACCGCCTACATCAGCATGTGCTGCGGCTCGTCGATCGGCACCGGCACCATCCTGGAACGACTATGAGCGTGTCTATTGCAAGAACGAAAACTCCTCTCGAAGGAAAGGTCGCCGTCGTCACGGGGGCCGCGCGCGGCCTCGGACGCGTCGAGGCGATCGAGCTCGCGCGCCTCGGCGCTCGCGTCGTCGTGAACGACCTCGGCACCAAGGGTGATGGGACCGGCCGCGACGAAACGGCTGCCCGCGCCGTCGTCGACGAGATCAAGGCATTCGGCGGCGAGGCTGTCCCGCATTTCGGCGACGTCGCCGTGTGGGACGACTCCCGCGCCATGATCGGCACCGCCGTCGAGAAGTTCGGCGACCTCAACATCCTCGTCAACAACGCCGGCTTCTGCCGCGACCGCATGATCTTCAACATGAGCGAGGACGAATTCGACAGCGTGATCCGCGTCCACCTCAAGGGTCACTTCTGTGGCATGCGCTTCGCCAGCGAATACTGGCGGAACCACGCCAAGGAAACCGGCGGCACCGTGTACGGCCGCATCATCAACACCTCCTCCGAAGCGTTCATCTTCGGGTCACCCGGTCAGCCGAACTACGCTGCCGCCAAGGCCGGGATCGTCGCCATGACGATGTCGGCCGCGCAGGTGCTCGAGAAGTACGGCATCACGGCCAACGCCATCATGCCCCGAGCGCGCACACGCATGAACGACTCGGGTACGCTGGCCGCCATGTTCGCCAAACCCGACGCCGGCTTCGACGTCTACGCCCCCGAGCACGTGGCACCGCTCGTCGGTTTCCTGGCCTCACCCGATGCCGCCAACGTCTCGGGACACGTGATGATCGTTTACGGCAAGGAGATTACGCTGATCCGCGCTCCCAAGCTCGAACCGTCCTTTTCCACCGAGACCGAGTGGACGACCGAGCACGTCGCCGCCACGCTCGGCCCGTGGTTCGCCGAGCACCGGCCGATCATGGACGGCTTCACCGTGATGCCGTAGCTCGCCGCGTCCGGAGCAACCTTCCCCGCCTTGCGGGGGGACAAACACGAAGGGCCCGCTGGCTGACGCCGGCGGGCCCTTTCGCGTTGCAGATCAGATCAGAGCTAGTCCGTCACGATCGACGTCGGGACGCAAAGCTCGCGGGGACCGAAAACGCGGTTGATCGCGGTCCCGAACTGATTGGTCGTGAAGATGCTCCCCGGCGCCTTGAAGCGTGGCGAGCCGGTGACCGGGCGCACCTGGTAGCACAGCAGATTCTCGCTCGAATCGATGATGCCCTCGCCGTTCTTGTCGGCGGCGGCACAGAAGCGAACGGGCCGCTTGATGTCGAGGTTCAAGGTGCCGAACTGATCGTCGACCTTGATACCCGACGCGCGGAACTTCGCCCGAGCGATCGTGTAGCACTTGAAGTGGTTGATCCCCGGAACCGGCGCCGGCGGGTTCGTGATCAGGCTCTTGGCGGTCGGAACCAGCATGTAGTCGGGACGCGCCAGATTGAGCGTCGTGGCACCGAACTGGTTCTCGACATTCAGACCCTTCACTCCCGTGAAGCGTTGGGTCTGATTGATCTCGTAGCCCTTCAGGTGGTCGGCCTGGAACGGCGCGCTGGGATCTTCATCGTTCTTGTCGGCCGGGTTGCAGATACGCTTGGCGCGACGGACCGTGACGTCGGCGTTGCCGAAGACGTCATTCAACGTGATCGCAATCGCATTCGCCGGACCCTGGTGAACCTCGTAGCACTGATAGTGCGTGTCCCCGTTCGGCGACACGGTGATCGTCGGCGTCGGGGTGCGAGTCGGCGTGAGCGTCGGCGTTGCCGTGGTGGTCGCCGTGGGCGTTGCCGTCACCGTGGCCGTGACCGTCGGGGTCGCCGTCACGGTCGGCGTGACGGTCGGCGTCGGGGTTTCCGTCGGAGTCGGCGTGACCGTCGGGGTTGCCGTCACCGTGGGCGTCGGCGTCACGGTCGGCGTGACCGTCGGGGTCGGCGTGACCGTCGGCGTGACGGTGACCGTCGGGGTCGGGGTCGGCGTCGCGGTGACGGTGGCCGTGGGCGTCGCAGTCGCGGTCGGCGTCGGCGTCGGCGTGGTCACCAGATTCTCGACCTCGCGGATGTCGCTGGCGTTCTCGTCGTCTGGGTCGCGGTGCGAGCGACCCGTGAAGTAGATCGACTGCGCGTTGATCGCACCGCCGATCGCGTCGGCCGCGAAGTTCACGGTGTACGCAATTTCGCGGGCGGCCTGGGAATTCAGGCCCGGAAGACCTGACGACGGGTTCGGGCTGCAACCTCCCAGTGGGGGACAGATGAGCGGTACGCCGCCGGTGCAAGCACCACCCGGGGCGCAGTTCTCATCGACGGTGCATAGGTTGCCGGTATTCGGTCCACCAACACACTCGCGCGCGCACACATTCGAGTTGCAATCAGCCGGAACGTTGCAGACTGCGCCGTCGTTGGCGCCACCGATGCAGAAGCCCGGGGGCGTCACTTCACAGCAATCCGCCGGCAGACAGACACCGCCGCCGCCGCACGCGCTGTCGGTCGTGCACACGCCGCCGGCGTTCGTGCC
>JBDSJB010000672.1:0-4834 GCA_039917665.1 Binatia bacterium | reverse complement strand
TGCCTGACGGTCGGGCTCGAAGCCCGCACCGCCATCGAGATGGCCCGGACCATCATCTTCCCGGCCGCCATCCGCTATCAGGGCGAGCTCGCGGCCACGTGCGCCAGCTTGAAGAACATCGGGTACAAGTTCGACACCGACACGCTCGACAAGATCACGGCGCTCGTGAAGGAACTGCAGGACGGCATCGGAAAGCTCGAAGCCGCCACCGAAAATCACGCCGGAGCCAGCACCCATTCGGGCACGAGCAAGATCGACCATGCCACGCACCTTTGCCACACGGTGCTGCCGGCGATGGCGAATCTCCGGAAGACGGCCGACACACTCGAAGGCACCGTTGCCGACGACCTGTGGCCGCTCGCGACCTACCAGGAGATGCTCTTCATCAAATAACCGAGGCGACGGTCATCGCATCGCGAGGACGTACGCGAGGAGCGCAATCGCGCCGCTGTTGCGGCGGAGATCCTCGGGGCGAATCTTGTCGATCGTGTCGGCCGCCGTGTGATGTGAATCGAAGTAGCGCCGACCGTCCGGGAGAAGGCTGAACGCAGCCGCACCCTCCCGGACGATCGGCGCAACGTCTGCCCCGTACGCTCGGTCGCGGAAATGGCGGATACCGAAGCGGCCGAACGAATCGAGAAACGGCTG
This sequence comes from Binatia bacterium, assembly GCA_039917665.1. GTDB lineage: Bacteria > Desulfobacterota > Binatia > UTPRO1 > UTPRO1 > UTPRO1. Next base: position 4,186 of record JBDSJB010000672.1, on the reverse strand, counting down.
CATCGCTGCGCTCCCGCCACCGACACCGATCGCGTCGGGCGCGCCCATGCCGTAGTCGGTCTCGAACGCCGCCACGTGGCGTTCCCCGCGATGACGACGGTGATAGTCCTTCGCGCCCGCGAGACCGTACTCCTCGGCCGTGAAGAGGACGGCGCGAATCGTCCGCTGCGGCGCGAGGCCGCTCGCCTGCAAGAGCCGCATCGCCTCCATCACGGCGATGCACCCCGCTGCGTCGTCGGACGCGCCCGGACCGATGTCCCACGAGTCCATGTGCGCGCCGAGGAGCACGATCTCCTCGGGGTGCGTGCGGCCGCGGATCTCACCGATCGCGTTGGCGCTCGGGGCGTCGGGGAGCATGTGGGCGCCGAGCGCGAGCTCGAGATCCACCGGCCCACCGCGCGCGAGACGGGCGAGCATCTCGGCGTCCTCGATCGTCACCGACGCGGCCGGAATCTTCGGCAGGTCGTCGGAGTAATCGAGCGCTCCCGTGTGCAGCGTCGCGAGACTGGTCGCGGTGACGGACCGCACGAGCACGGCGCGAGCGCCGTGTTGGGCTGCCGCCGTCGCCGCGTGCAACCGGGCCTGCACGCCTTCCAGGTAGCCGGGATCGTCGTGCGCCTCGTCGAACGGCAACATGCGATGGTTCACGAGCACGATCGCGCCGGCGAGGTCACGAGTCGTCTTCCGGAGCGCATCGAGATCGTCGAAGACGACGAGCGGTGCGCGAATCGCGCCGTCGGTTCCGACCGAGCCGCCGAGCGCCGACACCGCGAACGCCCGATCGACGGGCTTGGTGATGCGCGCGCGCTCCTCGCCGCGAACCCAGTGCGGTACGCGCACGGGCTCGAGCCGGACGGCCGTCAGACCATCGCTCTGCATGCGGGTCGTCGACCAGCGCAGCGCCGCTTCGAGCGACGGCGATCCCGAGATGCGGCTGCCGTGCTTGTCGACGAGCTCGACGAGCCGGTCCCACGCGACATCGGGCGCCGCATCGGAGGTCGCCGCGAGCTTGACCGCGGCGGCGTCGACGGCCGCGATCAGCGCCCGGGATGGCATGGCGACCGCCGGTCCGGGCGACGCGAGCGGCGACGGGCTCCCGGCCGTTGCGGCTTCCGGCGCGGCTCCTGGACCGGAAGGCCGCGGCGCGGGACGTCCGCACCCGATCGCGACCACGAGCGCCATGCCGATCGCCGCCGCACCACCGCCTCTCCTCACAGGTAGCTCAGCCATGCCGCGTTGCTACGCTGTTTCACCCCGGCGAACCACCGCGACGGCGGGTAGAGCAGCACGACGACCGCGACCCAGAACGCGTAGACGAGGGGCACCGCGTACTCGAGCGGCGCGTTCGGCATGTACTGGCGTGCGAGCGCCGCGCTGCCCATCGTCGGCCACGCCAGCGCGACCGCGATGACGTGGATCAAGAGGATGTGCAGCACGTAATAGAAGAGCGGCACCCGACCGAAGATCGTCACGCGCTCGCCCCAGACCCCGAGCGGGCGATCGAGCAGCGCCAAGAGCACGAGCGCGGGTCCGAGCGTCATCGCGAGGAAGAGCAGCGACGGCGGATACTTCTCGCAATCCAGGAAGCCGAGGACACCGCGCGCCGGCTCCCAGGGATGCGGATCGCCGTAGAGGCCGCTCGCGCGCAGCAGCACGAAGCCGACGATGAGCGCGGTTCCGAGCGTGAAGAATCGGCGGCGCCGTACTTCGGGAGGCAGGATCACCCACGGACCGAGCACGTAGCCGGCCGCCATCACGGCGAACCACGGGATCAGCGGGTAGATCACGAACCAATGCGCGCCGGCGAAGGGCGTGACCGGACCTTCCTGGTGCAGCAAGAGCCAGAGCCCGCGCAGTCCGCCGAGATCGTCGGCCCGCACGCCGTCGAGGAGGTTGTGGCCGGCGATGGTGGCGATCGCCGCCGTGGCTAGCACGGGAAACGGTACCCAGACGAGCGCCGCCAGCACCACCATCGACGCGCCGATCGCCCAGATCACCTGCAGGATCACGACGTCGGGGCCGAGATAGAAGATCCAGGCCGCGCGCACGAACGTGAGCTCGACGACGATCAACCAGAGCCCGCGGCTCGCGAGCCAGCGTGACAGCTCGGCGGTCGAGCCGAGACGGCGCCCGTGCAGCCAGGCTCCCGTGCCCGCGAGCAGCACGAAGACGGGGGCGCAGAAGTGCGTGACCCAACGGGTGAAAAAGTGCGCGGCGTCGGCATGCGCGAGGTCGACCGTGGACCCGAGGAACGACCGGGTGTGGTCGAGCGCCATCAGGATCATGACGACGCCGCGGAGACAGTCGATGGCGCCGTTCCGCACGCGTCGGCGCTCGGGTGGGTGCGGCTGATCGTCGTCATAAGCGATGGCGGCGGCGGCTCGGGCGGTTGGCATCCGGCCATCCCTACCGATTCCCGGGCCTGAGGGAACCCAGGCCATCTCTCATGCCTCCACCTTCGCGCTCGCGCCAAACGTGAGAAATGGTACGGTGACGCATGAGCCACGACCCTCGATCGCACGCGGCGCGGATCCTCCGATGACTTGGTGGCGCCGTTGGCTGAAGACCCTGGCAAGCCGCATCTCCGGCCCTTCCGAAACGGAGGAGCGCAGCACCAGGAGCAAAGAAGAGCGGGCGCGCTTCTGGGGCGAGTTTCGCGCCGGCCAGCGCGAAGCCGACGAGCGTGGCCGGGCCGCAGCGACGACCCCGCCGCAACAGCCGCAAACCGTGACGAAGTAGTTCCGTCGCAATGACGAGGTCTCTGGGCCAAACGATGCACCCGCGACAAGCGACGCGCTCTGCGCGCGAGTGACGACGGCTCCGTTGCTCGGTGCCGGTGATCCCCCCCTCTTTACGATCGAGCGCGCCGACGGCGGCTCGCCGTTCCTGCTGACCGGCGATCACGCCGGTTGCCACGTTCCGCGTCAGCTCGAAGATCTCGGCCTGTCCGCCGACGCGCTCGCGACGCACGTCGGGTCGGATCTCGGGATCGCCGGTCTCGGTCGACGGCTCGCGGCGCACCTCGATGCGTTCGCGATCCTGCACAACTATTCACGGCTCGTCGTCGACGCGAATCGTCCGCCGGAAAGTCCCGAGTCGATCCTCGCGCTCAGTGAACGCACGCGCGTCCCGCGAAACGAGAACGTCTCGGCCGCCGAGGCCACCCAGCGCCGCACGGAAGTATTCGACCCGTACCATGCACGCATCGCCGCCGAGATCGATCGACGCACGCAGCACGGACGCCGCACGGTACTGGTCGCGCTGCACAGCTTCACGCCGCGCTATCTCGACGTCGACCGGCCCTGGCACGTCGGCGTGCTCCATCGCGGGACGGCGGACTTCGGCAGTGCGGTCCTGAAGCACCTGCTCAGCGACGCGACGCTCGTCGTCGGCGACAACGAGCCGTACGCCCTCGACGACGCGAGCGACTACACGGTCCTCGTGCACGGCGAGCGGCGCGAGATTCCCTATGTGGAGCTCGAGGTGCGTCAGGACCTCTTGGCCGACGCCGACGGACGGGAACGATGGGCGGCACGCCTGGCCGTCGCGCTGCGGGATGCACTGTCCGAGGAGACGCGATGAAGATTCGAGTCGGCTACGAGATGACGTACGAGCACAAGCAGTGGACCCCGATGATCCTCACCCTGAACATCCACTACAGCCGCGCTTCCGACATCCTGCAGCCGGATCACGTGACCTTGCGACCGTCGGGACCCATCAGCGCGTATCGCGACTCGTTCGGCAACTGGTGCAGCCGGATCGTCGCGCCCCCGGGTCAGCTCGCGCTGCGGAGCGACGCCCTCGTGTCGGATAGCGGCACACCCGACCCAGTCGCCCCGTGGGCCGAGCAACGGCCGGTGCAAGCGCTGCCGCAGGAAGCCCTGCTTTTTCTCCTCGGCAGCCGATACTGCGAAACCGACGTTCTCTCCGAGACGGCGTGGCGGCTCTTCGGGTCCGCGCCGACAGGCTGGGGACGCGTCCAGGCGATCTGCGATTTCGTTCACCAGCACATCACCTTCGGCTACGGCACCTCGAGCCCGACGAAGACGGCCGCGCAAGTGTTCCAGGACCGCAAGGGCGTCTGCCGCGATTTCGCGCACCTCGCCGTCGCGCTCTGCCGCTGCATGAACATCCCGGCGCGCTACTGTACCGGCTATCTCGGCGACGTCGGCTTGCCGCCGCCCTA
>JBDSJB010000671.1:0-6505 GCA_039917665.1 Binatia bacterium | reverse complement strand
CGGCAGAGCGCGATCCCGAGGTGCGCGAAGTCGCGGCACACGCCCACGCGCTGCGTGACGGTGTCGTACGCCGACGTCTCGGAAGTCGTCATGCCGCGCACGTACTCGACGTTGTCGTGGATCCAATCGGTGATCGCGATGACGGTGTCGTACGGCTTCTCGATCGCGCCGAAGAGATCCCAGGCGAGCTTGGCGAGCCGATCGGATTGGCAGTAGCGGCTCGGAAAGAGATACGGCAGGGCGGCGCTGTCGAGCTCGGCGATGGGTGTCGTCGCGATCGTGTGCGCCGGACGCTCTTTGCAGTCGGCCTCGACCGTCGCCGCGTAGCTGAGGTGCAGCTTCTTGTGCTTCCCGGTTTGGAGCCGGAGGAAGCGATTGCCGCCGCCTTCGGCGACGAACTCGTGGGTCGCCACTTTCGGCTCGACCGTGAAGTGCTCGGCGCGAATCGTCTGCGAGGCGTTCCGTTGCGCGTAGATGCTGAGGATCAGCGTCGAAGGGAACTTTGCGGTGTACTCGAGCTCGCAACCGATTTCGAAAATCATTCGGGCATTAAAGCGGCGCGCTCGTCGTAGTCCACTCGGCGCGCCGCGGGTCGACTCAGAAGCGCGACACGACCCAGAGCGCGCCCGCGATCGCGACGGCGTCCTCGACCAGCGCGACGACAATGTCGGGCAACTTCGTGACCTTCACCGCGCCCGTGCGGAGCAAATCCCCGCCATAAGCGCCGATGATGCCGCCGATCGCGCCGAGCACGATGCCGAAGGCGAGGCTTCCGCCCCCGCCGCGCCCGATGCACGCGCCCGTGACCGCCCCGACGAAGATGCGCTCCGCGAGTCCCGGCAGCGCGGTCCGCGCCGGCGTGTTCGGCAGCTTGTCGCCGATCAGCTCGCCGATCGCGAGGAGGGTCAGCACGATCACGACGGGTAACCATCCGATCAGCGCCAAGGGGCCGTCGAGCGGCAGCCAGCCGAGACGCACGGCCCACGCGGTCGCCGCGGCCGGGGTGAGGGCCCGGAGGCCGGCGAGAAGTCCGATCAGCAAGCTCATGACGCGCCGACGGTACCTGGGCGCGTGCTACGGCTATTTGCGCCTCACGACCGCGAGCAATGGCCGCCAGCGATCGCGCACGGCTCGTTCAACATCGCGTGGGAAGCGGTTGCACGCGAGCACGACGACCACCGTCGCGGCTCGCGCTCGAGTATCTCGCGGGCGAGAGCGGGGTGCTGACGTTGGTGCGTCGGGGGTGGTCGCCGCCTGACTCGTGTCGGGGCGGCGATGGCACGAGGCCTGCGTTTTCCATGACCCGCTCACTCGCGGAAAGGCCGGGAGCCGCTACGGCCGCTGACTCCACCGACCGAGCCATCGTCCGCCGAGCCCCGTACCCACGAGCGTCCCGATGACGACCGGAAGCGTGTGCCAGACCAAGAGATGGGCCCCGTCGTCGCTCGGGCAATGCACGCGCATCGCCAGGTAGGCGAGCACGAGCCCGGCGCCGGTCGCGAAGGTGCCGCTGACGCGCGGTCGTACGGGTGCTCCGCGCTGCACCGCCACGAGCAGCACAGCGACGGGGAGGATCGCGAACTCGAGCGTCGCCCAGGTGCACCCCTTGCCGCTCGCGACGAACTCGACGAGCGACACGCTGGTCGCCGTCGCGTGCGTGGCCACCGCTGCGATGGCGAGCACGGCGAGCATCGCTGCAAGGGCGTGTTCCCACGGCCTCGGCGTTCGGTCGGGCGCAGCGCTCCGTAGTGCGAGCGCGCCGAGCAGAACCGTCCCGGCGGCCAACCCCACGAGCTCGGCTAGATACCCGAGCTGACCGGCGCGCGTCGCGAGGTCGGGACGTGGTGCCGACACGGCCACTGCCAAGACGCCGACCATCACGACGACCCACGCGCTCAGCGCTGCGCCGAGGGCCGGCAGTCGTCGCACCGGTTGCAGCTCGCCGATGAGCCAATCGATCGTCGCATCGTACGTGGGTCGTGGGGGTGTCCGATCAGCCATGGGTCATCTCGCGAGCGCGGCCTTGATCGACTTGTAGGCTCGGTGCGCGCGGACTTTGAGCGCGCCGACCGTCGTGTCGCTCCGGGCGGCGGCTTCCTCGAACGAGAGCCCGTCGACCTTCACCATCTCGAAGGCGTCGCGTTGCGCTGTCGGGAGAGCGCCGATGGCTCGTTCGAGCTCCGAAGGCCCGCCGGTGGCGGGCTCGATCGGTAGGTCGGGAACCACATCGACGCCGACTTCGAGGCGGAGGCGGCGCATCTTGCGTCGCAGCAGGTCCGCAGCCGTGTGCCGCGCCAGCGCGCCGAGCCAACGCTCGAACGGTCGAGTCGGGTCATAGGTGTGACGAGCCCGGTGCAGGGTCAGCAATGTCTCCTGCCCGGCATCGGCCAGCTCGTCGGCGTCGGCGAACCAGCGTCGTAACATACCGCGGATCAACGGCTGGATGTCCTCGAGCAATGCCCGATACGCGTCGCCATCCCCGGCCTGGACGCGTTCCATCAGCTGCGACCTCCGCGCGCTGGATGCCGTCGTGTCGGGTCGATGCACGTTGCGCGACCATGGGCTGCCCGCCGCTCCCGAGTCAACGCGGCGCCGCGGGCGAGCCATCGAGCCATTGGATGCCCGGGTGACGCGAAACGGTGCTCCACGGCGCGGCGATCAATTCCCGAGCGTGGATGCGAACGGCCCTCCGGTGTAGCCGGGATCGTTGCGCGAGCCGTCGCGATCGTCGAACACCGGGTCGGGATTACCGGTGTTCCGGATGGGGCTCGTGGCGCGTAAGCGGAGGTCGAGCGGCTGCCGGCGACCGTTGCGCCGCACGAAGCCCGGGGTGCGGTCGTAATTGTGCACGAGCTCCTCGCGAGCGAGGATGCGCTCGGCAGTCCGAATCCTCGCGAAGTTCGTTCCTTGTGTGAGCAGGGCTCCGACGCGATTGGCCCAGAAGACGTTGTACTGCGTGAAGGTCCCGCCTGGGCTGAAGTCGCAGATGCCGCGGCCGCGGCGGCCACCATTGATCACGCTGCCGTTGTTGGTGATGACGTTGTTCATGATGATGCTGCGGCCAGACGAGCCGCTCAGGTGTATGGCGTTGCTGTCGCCGCCGAAGAGGGTGTTGTTGATGACGACCGGCGTGGCGCTCAGGATCTGCAGCGAATGGGGATCGCCGGCACTGGTCGTGTTGAAGGTGAGGAGATTGTTCCGCAGCTCGGGCGTGGTGACGCCACCCGTACCGTCGATGAACACGCCGCTCCCGCCGTTGGCGGCTTGGTTCCGCGTGATGACCGTGCGCAGGATCGTCGGACTGCTGCTCGCGACGTAGATCCCGCCTCCTTGTGCGGCGGCGCCCCCGGTGATCGTGAGGGAATCGAGCACGCTGTCGCGGCCCTCCCCGCTCGTGAAGCGCACGACCGAGCTCGTGCCGTCGCCCTGCACGATGGAGTCCGGGCCCGCGCCCACTATGGCGATCGCTTTGCCTTTGAAGTCGAGATTCTCGGGGTAGGTGCCAGCGGCGACGGCGATCGTGTCGCCGTCCACCGCCGCGTCGATGGCACTTTGAATCGAGTCCCCGGGGTTGACCTGTAACGGTGCAGCGTGGCCGGTGGGCGCCAAAACCCACATTCCCAGGATGGTCAGGGTCGTCATCGCGATTCGCGTCAGCATTCGTCTCTCCTCCGAGTGTCTGATGCGTAATTGCGTCCGCGGTCGCGAAGGTTACAGGGGGGGAGATGTAATTGTCACTCCGGCGACACAACCGTCAGGTGGATCTTCGAGATCGCGAAGAAGAGCAGCGCGGCGCCGCGCGCGGCTCGTGAAGCCGTCAGGCGCAGCAGCACCCGGTGGAGGAGGAAGAGGTTGAGGACGGCGAAGGCGAAGTTGCGGCAATGGTACGCGAAGGGCTCCGTCGGGAGGACGAAGTGCCAGGGGATGCTCGCCGCGACGAACACGGGTCGGAAGAAAATGCCCGTGATCGGAGTGAAGACGGCACGCCAGAAGTGCCCGCCATTCTCCCGGTACTGGCCGAGGTAGAAGAAATTCTCCGCGAAGAAATAGCTGCCGAACGCGGGCCACAGGAGCGCGAGCATCACGATGGTCCCGGCCAGTACGGCCAGCGCGCTCTCGGCCCACGCCGAGCCGCAGGCGTGAGAGCCGAGGCGGGCGCGGGGGCGGGTCGCGGCAGTCATGGGGCGCGCAGGATCGAGGATTCAGCGCGGAGGTTCAATCGCTCGACTGGTGGTCGTGCGTAGCGACGTCAGAAGTGCTGAAGTGGCGAACGTGAAACCGTTCGCCTCATTCGTGAAGATCGCCGCGTTCGTCATCGCTGGGCTCGTGCTCGGCGCGCCGTCGCCCGCCACCGCCGGCAAAGGCGTGATCCTGCTGGTGCGCCACGCTGAGCGGGTCGCGGGCCCCGCGACCGACGACGCGCCGTTGACCGACGCCGGCAAGGCTCGGGCGCAGCGGCTCGCCGCGCTCCTGGCGAAGGCCGACATCAAGTCGATCTTCGTGACCCGGTTCGGACGCACGCAAGCGACCGCCAAGCCCGTGGCCGACGCGCTTCGACTCACGCCGATCGAGGAGAGCGATGCCGTTCAGCTCGTCGCCAAGCTCCGGACGCATGCCGACGAAACCGTGTTGGTCGTCGGCCATTCGGACACGGTCCCCGACGTCATCAAGGCGCTCGGCGGTCCGAGCGTGACGATCGGCGACGACGAGTTCGACGATCTCTTCATGCTCGTACCGGCGACGGGGACGCTGACGCGCCTCAAATATTGACCGATCGCGCTGCGACCGAAGGCGCCGCTCAGCGCTTCTCGATCTGCGTCACGTCGCGCACGGCGCCCATGGCCGCGCTCGTCGTCATCGCGGCGTACGCCCGGAGCGCCATCGACACCTCGCGCTCGCGCTTCGGACGGAACGCCTCGGCGCCGCGGGCCAGCATCGCGTGGCGCCGCTGTTTGAGCGTTTCGTCGCTCGCGACGACGTCGATCGTGCGCGCGGGGATGTCGATGCGGATGCGGTCGCCTTCCTCGATGAGGCCGATGGCGCCGCCTTCGCCGGCTTCGGGCGAGACGTGGCCGATGCTGAGACCGCTGGTGCCGCCGCTGAAGCGGCCGTCCGTCACGAGCGCGCAGGCTTTCCCGAGGCCTTTCCCCTTGAGGTACGACGTCGGGTACAGCATTTCCTGCATGCCGGGCCCGCCCTTCGGGCCTTCATAGACGATGACGACGATGTCACCGGCCTTGATCTGGTCGGCGAGAATGGCGTCGCACGCGGCGTCTTGTGAGTGGAAGACACGCGCCGGGCCCTCGAACTTCCACACGCTCTCGTCGACACCGGCCGTCTTCACGATACAGCCGTCACGCGCGATGTTGCCGTAGAGGACGGCGAGGCCGCCTTCCTTGCTGTAGGCGTGCGCGGCCTCGCGGATGCAGCCTTTCGCGGCGTCGTCGTCGCGGGTTTCGAAATACTTGTCCTGCGAGAACGCGACGGTCGTGGGCACGCCGCCGGGCGCCGCGAGCGCGAGCTCCTTCGCGGCGGTGGTCGCGGTCGCGCGCCGGACGTCGTGCTGGTCGATCGCTTCGCCCATGGTTTTCGCGTGGACGGTGCCGACGTTCCGATGGATCAAGCCGGCGCGGTCGAGCTCGCCGAGGATCGTGAAGATGCCGCCGGCGCGATGCACGTCCTCGACGTGGTAGTGCGACGACGGCGCGACCTTCGACAGCGTCGGCACGCGCCGCGACAACGCATCCATGTGCTCCATGCGGAAGTCGACGCCGGCTTCGTGCGCGATCGCCAGGATGTGGAGCACGGTGTTGGTGGAGCCGCCCATGGCGATGTCGAGCGCCATCGCGTTCTCGAACGCGTCGAAGGTCGCGATCGCGCGCGGCAGCACCGAGGGATCACCGTCGACGTAATGCTGTTTGGCCATCGCGACGATGCGCTGGCCGGCGGCCTCGAAGAGCTCCCAGCGTCGCGCGTGGGTCGCGAGCAGCGTGCCGTTGCCGGGAAGGCCGAGGCCAAGCGCCTCGTTCAAGCAGTTCATGCTGTTGGCGGTGAACATGCCGGAGCACGAGCCGCAGGTAGGGCAGGCCGAGCGTTCGAGCTCCGCGAGCTCGTCGTCCGACACCGACGCGTCGCTCGCCGCGATCATCGGGTCGATCAGGTCGAGCTTGCGCGGGGCGACCGGATTGCCGTCACGGTCGCGCGTGCCGGCGATCTTGCCGGCTTCCATGGGTCCGCCCGATACGAAGATGGTCGGCACGTTCAGGCGCATCGCCGCCATCAGCATGCCCGGCGTGATCTTGTCGCAATTCGAGATGCAGATGAGGGCGTCGGCGCAGTGCGCGTTCACCATGTACTCGACGCTGTCGGCGATGAGGTCGCGGCTCGGCAGGGAATAGAGCATGCCGCCGTGGCCCATCGCGATGCCGTCGTCGACGGCGATGGTGTTGAACTCGACGCCCCAGCCGCCGGCCGCGTCGATGACCTTCTTCACGCGCTGCCCGAC
>JBDSJB010000670.1:0-3420 GCA_039917665.1 Binatia bacterium | reverse complement strand
TGGTATTACGATTCGCCGACCTCCACCAACATGGCCATCTCGTTCGAAGGCGGCGGCGCGTGTTGGGATTACCCGAGCTGTAGCGGTCAGATCGGCATTCTCGGCGCCGCCAACCCCAACGGCATCCCCACCGACTACATCACGCAGATGAAGGCCAAGTACGTCTCGCCGATCATCAACGGCGCCGATCCCGGCATCCCCGGCCGCGCCAAGCAGAACATCGTGACCAACGGCTGGGACATGGTCTACGTCCCGTACTGCACGGGGGACGTCCACGTCGGCAATCGCGTCGCGACGTACACCGATCCGACCGGCGTGAATCCGCCGCTCACGTTCCGGCACAACGGCTACAACAACAGTGTCGCCATCGCGAATTTCCTGCACACGCGTTTCCCGACCATCAACAAGCTGTTGGTGACCGGCTTCAGCGCCGGCGGCGTGGCGAGCAGCGCGACGTTCTACAACGTGCGCCGGACGTTGAATCCGACCAAGGCCTATTTGCTGAACGACTCGGGTCCGCTCTTCCCGGCGGCGAGTGCCAGCTCCAACTCGAAGCCGCTCCACTCGCTCATCACGACGGCGTGGAACCTGCCGTCGGTTTTCAGTCAGCTCCCGGCCTCGTTCAACCAGAACGACTTCGGCACCATGAACTCGATGGTGGCGACCCAGTTCCCGAACGATCGGCTCGCGTACACGGGCTTCTCGAGTGACTACAACTTCTCGCGCTTCTCGTACGAGCGCTTCTACCCCGGCATCACCAAGGACGGGGTGCTCGCCAAGTGGCGCGCCGATCAGACCAACCTGATCAATCAGCTGAAGACGTTCTCGAACTACAGCTACCACGTGCCGTGGAGCCGGCCGATCAACGACAGCCACTGCGTGTCGATCATCACGTTCATGGGCAGTCACTCGTGCCAAAACATTCGCAAGAAGTACTGGTACGAAGCGCTCGAGTTCCCGTGGTCGCAGACCTGGAAGTGCCCGAGTGGCTTCACGCCATTCGAGACCTTCCTCGCCAACTGGATCAACAACAACGCCCAGCTCCGGAGCGTCGAGCCGTCGAACAACTACAACGCCGAGGATCCGGGCATGCAGCTGTACGGTCCGCTCATCAACGACGCACTCGCAGGCGCCTGATCCGCGCTCGCGTCTCATCGAGGCGGGGGTCCCATTGGGGCCCCCGCCTTTTTCTTCTGGCGGTGGGCGTCGCGGCGCTGGCGTCTTGCAGCAACGGCGCACCATCCGCACCCGCACCGACCGCGCCGCCACCCTCGGCACCGACACCCAAACCGGCGCCCACGCAAATCGTCGAGATCCCTGCGCCCGCCGCTCCGGCCGTCAATCGCGCGATGGGAATTGGGGAAGCGCGCAACCCCGAGCTCTTCACGCTCGATCAGCGTCTGCTCGACGCCGCCAGCCGCAACGATCGTCCGACGATCGACAAAGCGCTCGAGATGGGCGCCAAGATCCAGGCCAAAGACGACCTCGGACGCTCCACGCTCTTCCGCGCCGTCATGGACGCCGGCAGCCTCGATCTCGTGCGCTGGTCGCATGAGAAGGGCGTGCCGGTCGACGACGCCGACGTGAGCGGCCGCACGCCGCTCAGCTTCGCCGCCGACTACGGCTACCTGGAGGTCGTGCAATATCTGGTCGAAAAGGGCGCCGTCGTCGATCGGCGTGACGTCCAGCAGCGCACGCCGCTCATGCACGCGGCCGGCGGCGATCATCCCGACGTCATCAAGTTCCTCGCCGAGCGGGGCGCCGACATCAACATGCGCGACCAGTTCGGCGACACGCCGCTGATCGCCGCGTGCGCCAAGGGCAACACGTCCTCGGCGGCGCTGCTCCTCCAGCGCGGCGCCGACACCACGATCCAGGATCAGGAAGGGCGAACCGCGAAGGAGCGCAGCGCCCCCGACACGGCTCCATGTCGGAGCCTGCCGAAGTAGCGGGAAGCTCGGCGCGTCTCGCGACCGTCGCGGCGGCCGTCGCTGGCGGGGCTCTCTACTTCCTCGGCTATCTCGGGTGGGGCGCGTGGCCGTGCCTGCTCGGGTTCCTCGTGCCGCTCTGGTGGGCGCTCACCGCGCGCCCGGCGACGACGCTCGGCTCCGCGGCCGGCCTCGGGTTCGTCTTCGGAGGCGCGGCCTACGCGGGTGGCCATCTCTGGCTGCTCGCGCTGATCGGCCCGTTTCTCGACGGCCGTGTGATCGCCGGCACCGCGCTCTGGATCGTCTACGGGATCTGGTTCGCGCTCGCCTTCGCCGTGTACGGCGCCCTCTTCCATCGGATCCACCGGCGCGGGTGGCCGATGGCGATCGCCGCGATCGCGCCCTACGTGCTGGTGGAATGGCTGCAGCCGCAGATCTTCCCGCTCTACGCCGGCAACGGCCTCATCGCCGCGCCGCTCTGGGCGCAGAGCGCCGACCTCGGCGGTCCGCTGCTGCTGACGGCGCTCCTCGGCGGCGTCAACCTCGTGCTCTTCGAAACCGTCGGCTGGCTCGAAGGTCGACGCGCCGCACCTCGCATCGTCTGGACCATCGGGGCGGTGACGGTGCTCGCCGTCTTTCTCTACGGCCGCGTGCGCGTCGCGACCTTCGACGCCGCGAGCGCCGCGGCGCCGGCGCTCCGCGTCGGCCTCGTGCAGGTGAACCTCGACGTCCGGGCCAAGGACGCGCTCGGCGTCACTACCCACCGCGAGCACCTCGACGCGACCCGCGCCCTCCTCCGCGACGGCGAGCTCGATCTCGTCGTCTGGCCCGAGAGCGCCTACGTGCGCGGCATTCGGCGTCCGCTCCCGGTCGCGAGCCGACCGATCGTCGCCGACGTCACGACGCCACTGCTGTTCGGCGCGAGCTCGACCGAGGAGCGGCACGGCCGGAAGGTGAAGATCAACTCGGCGTTCCTCGCCGGCGCCGACGGCATGATCCGCGACAGCTACGACAAGAATCTCCTGATCCCGCTCGCCGAGTCGTTGCCGATCGCCGCGCTCGCCAGGCTCTTTCCCCACGCGGAGGAGTTCGCCGCCTCGACCGCGGTGACCCCGCTCAACCTCGGCGCGTGGCGCATCGCGACGCCCATTTGTTACGAGGCGATCCGCCCCGAGCTCGTGAACCGCATGATGGCGGAGACGCAGCCGCAGCTGCTCGTCACGCTCGCCAACGACGCCTGGTTCGGCGACTCGCAGGAGCCCTGGCTCCACCTCGGCCTCGCGCAGCTTCGCGCCGTCGAGCAGCGCCGGTGGCTCGTGCGCGCGACCAACAGCGGCGTGAGCGCCATCGTCGATCCCACCGGCCGGATTGTTTCGCGCACCGGGCTCCTCACTCGGGAAAACTTGCGAGGCGTCGTTCACATGCTCGACGGCGAGACGGTGTACGCGCGGCTCGGCGATTGGCCGGGGTGGCTGGCGCTGGCGTTGGTCGG
>JBDSJB010000669.1:0-10771 GCA_039917665.1 Binatia bacterium | reverse complement strand
ACCGACGGCTCCAATGAGATTTGATGTTTGATGCAGCCGGCGGGCAGGTCGGGGATGGCCGCAGCTCGCGTGTGCGCAGGCTATGGAGGCAGCGGCAGGTTGTCAGCGCTGGGTGGCGGAAACCCGGCGACCGTAGGAGCCATCCCCGACCCGCCCGCCGGCTGCCACCGATCGCATCACCGCCGCGAGGATCAAACTGAGCCGGTACCCCGGGAACTCACATCTAGAAGGATTCCTCGCATTCGCTTACCCTCCCGGCCATGGCGATGCGGAGAGAGCGGACGGGCGCTACGGGAACCACGCGACGAAACGCGACGGCCATGGCCGCGGCGCGGAAAGCCGTCGCCGAAGTGAGCCGTCGATTGGCGAGCTCCGGCATGGTGCCGGCGACTGCGGGCAACGTCAGCGTCCGTGTCGGCGAGCTCGTGGCGATCACGCCGACCAGTGCCTCCCTCGCCGAGCTCACGCCCGCCCAGGTGTCGGTGGTCGATCTCGACGGGCGCCTCGTCCACGGCGGTCTCGAGCCGAGCTCGGAGCTGGGCCTCCACCTCGGCATCTATCGCGAGCACGGGGCCGGGGCCGTCGTGCACACCCACGCACCCGCGTGCACGGCCGTCGCGAGCGTGCGGGACGAGCTGCCGTGCATCCACTACGCCATGCTCGGCTTCGGGGGCGCAGTGCCGGTGGCACCCTACGCGACGTTCGGCAGCGCCGAGCTCGCCGCGAACGTCGTCGGGGCTCTCATCGGCCGGAGTGCCACCCTCATGGCGAGCCATGGCGCGATCACCTACGGCCCGACCTTGGCCAAAGCCTACGAGGCGATGGAGCTCCTCGAGTGGGCGTGCGACCTCTATCTCCGCACGCTCGCCCTCGGCGAGCCGAGAGCGCTCACCGACGAACAGGCGCAAGCGGTCGTGACGGCGTCGCGCGAACGGCAGTACGGCACGATGCGCAAAGTCGGGAAGAAGAAGCCGCGGCGACGCTCGTAAGCACGCTGCGCCGGATGCACGCCGGCCGCTCGCGATCCCAGATGCCCTCGCGGCAGCCTGCACGTCGCGGCTACACGAGCGCGCCGTCACCGTGTACCCTCACGCGGTGGAAAGCGGGGGCGTTCGCGGCATCGCCGCGGAGGGGGGGCGGTGACGATGCCCGCATGGCTGCGGACCGCGGGTGCGCTGCTGCTGTTGGCCGCCGTCGTCGCGGCCATGGGTGCGCGGACGTGGAACCACCGGGTCGTGCCGGGCGAGGCCGAGCCGTTTCGGGAGTTTGGCCTCATCGATTTTCGCGACGGCATCTATTATCCGACCCTGGCCTTCGTCGACGGCAACATCCCCTATGACGCTCCGACGTATCTGAAGAAGTATCCCGCCGCCCAGAACGCCCCGCTCTACTCGCCGTTGATGTACCTGATGCACGCGCCGCTCGCGCTGTTGTCGTTCGACGGTGCCGGTTTCTTCTATTTGATCTTGTGCATCGTGCTGACAGTCACGCTCGGCGCGACGTCGCTCCACTGGTCGGGCGTCCCGCTGACGGTCGCGCGCGTCGCGGGGCTCGGGGCCCTGCTGATGCTCAGCCGACCGGGGCTGATGCACATCGCGCTCGTCAACGTGACGACCGTCACGGCCTTCCTCGCGTACCTGGCGTTCTGGTACGCGCTCAGCCGGCCCGGACTTTCCATCTCCGCGCTCGCGGTGTCGACGTTCAAGGGCACGTACGGTCTGCCGATCGCGCTGCTGCTCTGGATGCGCGGCGATCGCCGCGTCGTCGTCGTGGGCTTGCTGCTGGCCGCCCTGCTCACGCTGCCAGCCGTCGTGCGCCTCACCGTCGGCGCCGGTGGCATCACGCCGATCGTGGATACGTTGCGTGCGACCTACGACGCGCGCTTGGAGGTTCCGGCCAAGCGTCCCGAGAACTCCCCGTACCGCATCGACGCGATCGCCACGATCGCGCGCACGCTCGGACGCTCCCCGACCACCCCCGAAACGCTCGGCATCATGGCCGTGATCCTCGGCGCCGCCGGTGCGGCCTTGCGACGCCTCCGGCCGCATGAAGACCGCGCCCGGCGCCTCCATGCGACCAGCCTCGCGACGTTCGCCATCGTCGCGGCGTTCTACCATCAGGCCTACGACGCGCTGGCGCTCACGTTACCGCTCGTGGTGCTCCTGGCACGCCCTGACCTCGAGCCGTGGCGGAGCCATCCTGGCTGGCGCTGGACGGCGCTCGCCCTGGTCGCCGTGCCGTTCGTCAACTACCTCGGAACCGAGACCGGCGCCGAGCACTTCGGGGAGGCGATGCTTCTCACGGCGAGCTCGGTCAACGGCTTCGCGATCCTCGCGGCGCTCGCGCTGTACGTCCGGCTCGCATGGCGGGTTCCCTGATCGGCGCTCGACGCTCATGATTCGACTCTGCGCCCGGATCGCCGTCGCGACGATCGTGCTCGTCGTGTTGGCGAGCCGCGTGGACCTCGCGGAAGTGCGGAACGCGCTCGTCGCGGCCTCGCGACGCGACGTCGCACTCGCCACCGTGTGGTCGTTCACGGCGCTCCTCGTGATCGCGTTCCGACTCCGGGTCCTGCTGACGGCGCAAGGCGTGCCGGCGCGACTCGGCCAGATGTTCGCGATCAACCTGTCGGCGTTCTTCTACAACCTCTTCTTGCCGATCGGTGGCGTCGGCGTCGCCGCGCTGCGCTTGCAGAAGATCGCGCACGGGGCGACCGGTCGGCTCACCGTCGCCCTCACCGCGATCGTCTGCGATCGGTTGACCGCCGTCGCTGCGCTCGGGTTCGTCGGCCTCGTGTGCTGGATCGCCGATGCCCACTCGAAGCCGGCAGGCGGCCTGTTCGTGCTGTTCGCCGGTCTCTCGACGAGCGCCGTGCTCATCGCGCCGCGCATCGTGCCGCTCTGGCTTCGCCGTTCCGTGCGTGAGCTCCAGATGAGCGGCCACGGCACCTGGTGGTCCGCCGCGTTGACCCGCCTGAGCCACGCGCTTGGCTCCGTCGCGCGGATGGCGCCCTCGGCACTCGCGCGAATCTTCGGCATCTCGATCCTCGCGCAGATTCCCGGCATCTTGGTCTTCGTGGCACTCGGCCACGGTCTCGGCCTATCGGTGTCGCCGCTCTCCATGGGATGGGTCCGCAGCGTCGTCACCGTGCTCACCCTGCTGCCCATTTCGATCGGTGGCGTCGGCATCCGCGAAGGCGCCCTCGTCTTCACGTTGCAGAGCCTCGGGGTACCGGCGCACGACGCGCTCGCGCTTTCGCTCCTCGTCTTCGCGACGACGATCCTCGCGCCAGGGCTCGCCGGAGGCGCGGTGGAGGCCGCGCATCTGTTGGGTTTTGGCGTGATCGATGCCCGCGGCCGCCGCGTGTCCGAGTAGCGTGCGACATGAGGTACGCGCCAGCAAACGTCGTCCCGCGATCGGCGCGGGACTTGACCTGTCATCATGCGACCTCGATAACGCTCGAGCCGTGTCGATTGGCCCGTGCCACCGCATGAATCCCGGTCGACTACGATTGGCGTCCGACCCCGAGCGTCCGTGATCCAGGATACCTCCACTCAACCACGTGCGACCCCAGGGCGCTTCGACGCCCAGTACTTCGAAACGCACTATCGCAACTACGCGTCGCAGAATCCGCCCTGGAAGCTCGGCTTCTATCTCCGCGCGCTCGGGCGCCATCTCCCCGTGGATCAACCGGCAGACGTGCTGGACATCGGCTGTGGTCTCGGCGCGTGGCTCGGTCACCTCTCCCGTCACACGCGCTGGCGCCTCGCGGGTACCGACGTCTCCGAGTGGGCCATCGAGGACTGCGGTGCGCAGCTGCCCGACGTCAAGTTGAGCGTAGCCACCGCGACCGATCAGCCCTACCCCACCGGCTCTCTCGATGCGGTCACGGCCTGCGACGTGATCGAGCACGTGCCCGATCGCGACGCGGCAGGGGCCGCCATCGCCCGCATGCTCCGCCCCGGCGGACACTTCATGTTGGTCGTGCCCGTGTACGACGGCCTCTGCGGTCCCATCATCCGCAGCATGGACAAAGACCCGACGCACGTTCACAAGCTGGCGCGCCGTGACTGGCTGACGTGGATCGAGCAAAATTTCACGGTCGTCGAATGGTGGGGCATCTTGCGCTACCTGCTCCCCGGCGGTCTCTATCTCCATCTGCCGACCCGATTCGGTCGCGGCCACACCCCAGCGATCCTCGTGGTCGCGCGTCGTCGGTGAGTGTGAGCACGCCGAGTCCAACTGCGCACGCCGCGACGACCGTCGCGGTCTCGGTCGACCTCGATGCCCCGCAAGACTACGCCGAGTTCTACGGGAAGCCGTGGCAGTTGGCGGGTGACCGCTTCCTCACCGGCGTCCTTCCGCGCTTCCTCGAGCTCTTCGCCACGCTCGGCATCCGCGCCACGTTCTTCGCGATCGCCCGCAACGCGCGCAGCGCCGAGGGCGCCCGGGTGCACCGGTCGCTCGTCGAGGCCGGCCACGAGGTCGCCAATCACACGCTGTCGCACGTCACCGCCTTCCGCACGCTCGACCATGCGGCACGCCGCCGCGAGATCGCCGACGCGCGCGCGATTCTGGAAGACGCGACCGGCCAGCCCGTCGTCGGCTTCCGCGCGCCGTCGTACGACGTCGACGACGCGACGCTCGAGATCCTCATCGAGCAGGGCTACCGCTACGACTCGTCCCTGAACCCGACGCCCTTTCTCGTGCCGATGAAATGGATCATCTGCGCCCTCGCCCGCCGTCGGCGCGTCGGCCTCGGCACCTGGGAGCACCGCTTCGCGCCGGCGACACCGCACTGGTACTGGCGCGCCGGCGCCGGGGCTCGGGCGCTGAACCGGAACGCCGCGCCGCCCCCCGCCGGCACGCCGGCCCTGCTCGAGCTGCCCCTCACCATGGCGCCGCTCCGCTTCCCGTTTTACGGCACGATCACCCAGATTCTCGGGCCGCGGTGGTTCGCGCGGGCCCTGGCGGCCGTTCGCCGCCGCCCCCACGCCATCAACTACGAATTGCACGCGTTGGAGCTCGCGGCGACCGGTCCGAGCGAGGATTTGGCCGAGCTCGGAAACGTCCCCGGCTACGGAAAGGAGGGTGCGCACAAGGCCGACGTCCTGCAGAATACCCTCCGACAGCTCGCCACTGGCAGCACGTTCGTCACCCTGGCCGAGCTCGCGGCGCTGTGCGCTGCGGGCCGTGCGCCCGGCGTCGTCGCGCGCTGAGCCACGGCGGCTCCGGACGGAGCGCGACATGACCGAACACGTGGAAATCGAGAAGGCGAGCCTGCCCGCGCGCGCGCGCCCCAACCTCCTGCCGCCGAACTTTCAAGATGCCGGGGGCCTCTTCGTACGGATCCTGCAGACGCGTAACCCAGCGGCGTATTTCGCCGTCGCGCACACCGCGCTGGCAGTGGGCACGGCACCGCTCGACACGCTGCTGCGACGCTTCGAGCGCCGCCTGTATGCCCGCGCCGAGGCCCCGAAGAAGCCGATCGTCTTCGTCGGCGGCGCACCGCGGAGCGGCACGACCATTCTCGAGCAGGTCCTGGTCGGCAGCCTGCCGGCCACCTACTTCAACAATCTGACCGCCGTCTTTCCGCGCGCGCCGATCATGGCCAACCGGCTCTTCGGCCGCCTGCTCCGGAAGCCGTCCAAGGAGCTCCAGAATTTCTACGGTCGCACCTCCGGCTTCGGCAACCGCAACGACGGCCTCCATCTGTGGGACCGTTGGCTCGGGAACGATCGCTATCGTCCGCCGACCTCCATGGCACCCGAAGTGGCCGAGGACATGCGGCGCTTCTTCGGCGCTTTCGAAGCCGCGTTCGGCGGCCCGATCATCAACAAGAACAACGCGCTCGCCATCTGCGCCGACGTGATCGGCGCGGCGCTGCCGACCTCGCACTTCGTCTGCATTCGCCGTCAGCCCCTGTACGCCGTGCAATCGATCCTCGGGACGCGCGAGTTCATCCAGGGGAAACGCGAGGCCCCGTACGGCGTCGGCGATCCGGCTTATACCGCCCCGCCCGGCTCGAACCCGATCGAGGAAGTGTGCGCGCAGGTCCTGTACCACGAGCGTCGGATGGCGGAGCTCCAACAGACGCTCGGTCCCAAACGCTTCTGGGTGGTCGAATACGAGGAATTCTGCCAGGCACCGCACGTCGTGGTCGAGCGCGTCGCCGACGAGATCCTCGGCATCACGATCGACAGTGCCGCGGTGCGGGCGGCCATGCCTCCCCTCAAGAGCACCAACAAGAGCAAGCTGTCGCCCCACGAGCACGAACGCATCGAGGCGACGTTGGCGCGGCTCTCCGCGCGCAGCTGACCCCTCGGCGCGCGCTCCGTCGTTCGCGAGGCGCGCATGGTCGGAGCTTTTCCCTACAGCGTGCGGATGGGCTGGGAGCCGTCCCAGTCGACGGACGCCTCCTTCACGAGCTGGAAGAACGCGCCCTTCGGTCCGCTGACGTCGGAGAGCTCGATGACGGTGCCGGGATGCGACTCGGTGTCGAAGTAGGCAAAGCGACCCTGCTCGCCACCGATCTGTCCTTCCTGTCCGACCCGGTAGCCGAGCGACAGGGCGCGGTCGTAGACGGCCTGATACTCGGTGCTCCAGTACGCGACGTGCTGCAGCCCTTCGCGGCCCGCGGCGAGAAACTCCCGGTACATCGAGGGAGCGTCGTTGCGCTGTTGAATCAGCTCGATCTGGAGGTCGCCGGAGTTCGCCAGCGCCACGCTCATGTCGAGGGCGGAGTCCTGTCCGCGATGGCGGAAATAGTCGACCGGCACCTTCTCGAAGTAGAACCAGGGACCGACGCCCATCACCTCGACCCAGTGCCGCATGGCGGCCTGGATGTCGTGCACCACGTAGCCGTTCTGCGCGATCTTCCCGAAGATGCGGCTCATGAGTGGGCGTCGGCGGACGCTTCCGCCGTCAGCAGCATCGAGCAGATCATGGCCAAGATGACCGACGCGGCGAACAGGTACATGCCGGGCTCCACGTCGACGCGCACCGCGATGTCGGCGAGCTTGCTCGTGCTGATCACGCTGGTGTTGATGCGCAAGTAGACGACCAGGAACGCGACGACGAAGACGTCGCCCATCGACCACTGCCCCCAGTTCTTCAGCCACCGGACCACCTGATGTTGCGTCGTCGAGTGCTTCGCCACCATCAGCAGCGAGATCAGTGCGATGTACTTCGAGATCGGGAAGAAGATCGTGAACATGACGAGACACGTCGCCAGGAACTTGTCGTGGTCGTTCCACAGATCCCGGATGGTCTGCAGGAGCTTCATCAGGCGCACTTCCGGCGCGGGCTGCGGAACGTCGATGTGCGGCACCAGGGTTTCGACCATCGACGGGCCGCGCCGCCGCACCTGCTCGTCGACCCCGCCGGAGATCCGATTCAGCATCGCGGGATTGGCGAACATCGGGAACTTTTCCCGAACGACGCCGCTGATCACGGCGGTGATCTCCGCGCTCACCTTGGTGAGGGTTTCTTCCCCGCCGATCTTCGCCTTGATCTCCTCGCGGATGCCGTCGGCGTTCAAGCCGACGTTGCCGGTGACGCGGGCGACGTTCATGGTCAAGCTCGCCACGTACAAGACGATCGAGAGCGGCAGCAGCAGCGCAGCCACCTTGAAACTGGTGGGCCGGTCGGCGATCGAGGTCAGCAACGGTCCGCCCCACGGCCGTCGCCGCGAGGCGCGCGCTTCCAGGTCACGATCACGCGAGGATCATGAGTTGGCCCAGGACACCTTGTCAACGCCGTCGCGAACCGTGCGAGCGCCGATGCGGCACCCCGCGTTCGGAAAAATCCGGTAGAGACACCCGGCAACGCACCCGGCACGATGTGCTCGCGCACGCGCCGCGAGCGCGCGCGCGAACGATGCGCGCTGGATGCGACATCGCATACGGGTGGGAGGCGACATGCAACGGGTCGGACGTCTGGGAATCATGCTGCTGGCCGCGCTCGGAGTCGCCGTGCCGTTGGTCGTCGTCACGGGCGCCGCCGGGATTCCGGTGCGACCGCGCATCGTCGGCGGCCGGGTTGCCACCGCCGGGGCATGGCCCTGGCAGGCCGCGATCCTCTTCGACGGCGCTGCGAGCGTCGGCTGTGGCGGCTCTCTGATCGCCCCCGAGTGGGTGCTGTCGGCGGCGCACTGCTTCGTGGTCGACGACGAGACGAAAGCGCTCGTGTCCAACGGCGAGGTCCGCATCCTGCTGGGCGCCCAGAACCTGAGCCTGAGCGAGCCGTCGCAACAGGAGTTCACGGTCGACCAGATCGTCGTGCACGAGGGCTACGACACCACGACCAGCGACAACGACGTCGCGCTCGTCCATCTGAGCCGCGCCGCGACCCTGAACGCGCGCGTGGCCGCCGTGACGCTGGTGACCGCCGACGACGAAACGGCCATCGCGGGTGCCGGCACCGTCGCGACCGTGACCGGATGGGGCGCGACCGCCGAGGACGGCGACGTCTCCGACCTGCTCAAGCAAGTGAACCTGACGATCGCCTCGAACGCGTCGTGCAACGTCATCTATGGGGGTGACATCACCGCCAACATGTTGTGCGCCGGCGGCAGGCCGCAAGGCGGCGAAGACTCGTGTCAGGGCGACAGCGGTGGTCCCCTCGTCGTGCCGGCCGGAGCGGGTCGATACGAGCAAGCCGGCATCGTCAGCTTTGGGTCCGGGTGCGCGGAGCCCGACGTCCCGGGCGTGTACACGCGCGTGTCGCGCTACCGCGACTGGATCGCCACCAGGATCGGTGGCAGCAGCGATCTCCCGAGCGGGTTGCAGACCACGCCTGACGGCTTGCGAACGCTCATCAACAAGCCGGTCGGCGCCGAGCAGTGGGCGATCACCGAGAACGAGGACTTCACCGTCACGGGCAACATCTTCTTCACGGACGGGCGCGATCCGCTGTTCCTCACGTGCACGCCGATCGGCGACGACGGCAACGCCGATCCCTTCCTGGTTCAGATCCGTTATGCGTGCGCGTTCTCGGCGAAGTGCACGGCGGCGGCGTGCCCGAGCCCCAACGACTGGACGCCGCTCGCCGACGACGTCGTTTTGCCAGGCTCGTTCTTTCTGCCCCGCGCCGGCTCGGCGTCCGCGTCACGCACGTTCGTCTCGTCGACCTCCGCTCGCAGCGTCGCGACGGCCGGCAGCTCCGACGAAAAGCCGAGCGGTCTGCAAACGACGCCCGACGGCAAGCGCACGCTCATCAACAAGCCGGTCGGCACCGAGCAATGGGCGATCACGGAAAACGTCGAGGACCAGACCGTCACCGGCAACATCTTCTTCACCGACGGGCGCGACCCGCAGTTCCTCGCCTGCGAGCGTCTCGGCGACGACGGCAATCCCAACCCCGCGCTGGTGATGATTCGCTACAGCTGCGCGGTGTCGACCAAGTGTACGAGCACGGACTGCCCGGCACCGAACGACTGGGTGACGCTCCCCGACGAGGTCACGCTCCCGGGCTCGTTCCTGCGGCCGCGCGGATAGTCGTCAGAGCCGCGCCAAGCGCTGACACACGTCCTCGAGCACCGGCGGCTCGACGGCGAACTGGAAACGGATGGAACGAACGCCCGCGGGCTCCGCGTAGAAGACGTCGCCCGGTACGCCGTTCACGCCGATCCGCTCGATCAACGACAGCGCCGCCTCGTACGGCGCGAGGTCGCCGAGCGCGTCGCGATAGTCGGCGAGCACGTAGTACGCACCGTGCGGCGGCTCGAAGCGAAAGCCGGCGGCGGCGAGCGCGGCGCAGAAGCGGTCGCGCTTGCGCTGGTAGCCCCGACCGAGCTCCTCGTAGAAGGACGCCGGCAGCTCGCGGAGCGCGCGGGCGACGCCGCGTTGCATGGGCCGCGGGGCGCAGATCACGAGCTGATCGAAGACCCGCCCCGCCATCTCGACGACGCGTGCGGGTCCGGCGAGATAGCCGATCCGCCAGCCGGTGATCGAGAAGGTCTTGCTGAAGCTGCCGAGCGTGAGCGTCCGCGCGGCGAGCCCGGGGATCGTCGCCGGTGACACGTGACGACGGCCGTCGAAGCACATGTACTCGTAGACCTCGTCCGTGAGCACGAGGATGCGCGTCCCGTCGAGCAGTCCCGCGATCGCTTCGAGCTCGGCCACCGTGAAGACCTTGCCGCTCGGATTTCCCGGCGTGTTGATCACGATCGCGCGCGTGCGCGGCGTCAACGCCGCGCGCAGCGCCGCCAGATCGAGGCCGAAATCCGTCGGCGTGAGCGCGACGCTCACTGCCCGGCAGCCGAGGAGCGCGAGCGACGAGCGATGGTACGAATAGAACGGCTCGAAGAGGATCACCTCGTCGCCGGGCTCGAAGAGCGCCATGGCCGCTGCCGCGAAGGCGCCCGAGGAGCCCGCCGTCACCATGACCTCGTTCTCGTCGAAAGCGAGACCGTTGAAGTCGCGCAGCTTGCGACGGATCTCGTCTTTCAGCTCGGCGAGACCGGAGTAGTGCGTGTAGGTCTGGCGATCGTCGTTGCCGGCGATCGACGCCTGCGCGCCGGCGACCAGCGGCGCCGGCGTCCCGAGGTCGCACACGCCCTGCCCGAGGTTGATGCCGTTCGGCACCCGGTTGATCACCTCGGTGAGCGCGCGCAGCGGATTGTCGCCCTGGAGGTGATCGCAGCGACGAGCGAATGTTTCGATGGAAAACGCCATCGCGCGTGCAAAGGACACTCGTGGCGGTCTGTCAAACGACGGGCGGTGTCGCCGGTGGGTGGGTCAGGGAGTGCTCCTACGGTCGCCGGTTTGCT
>JBDSJB010000668.1:0-4788 GCA_039917665.1 Binatia bacterium | reverse complement strand
CCGTAGCGAGGGCGGAGCCAGCCCGCGAGCGCGTCGAGCGCGGCGCGACCGTCTTTCACCGTGGCGTCGAGCGTTTGATCGGCGAGCTTGGTACCGGCGTCGTCTTCCGCCGTGAGTCGGGGGGTGGCGCCGATCCCGTCGATTTGCCCGCGCGCCGCGAGCCGCCAACGCTCCGCTTCATGGCGGGAGTAGACGCCGAACTTGAGGCTCGACGAGCCGGCGTTCAGCACCAGAGCGTAGTCGTCCATGATCGGCTTTCAGCGCGGAGGCTGGCGCCGCGCGTGCGCGGCGAGGACGGCAACCGTGGTACTGGCGATGCGCGAGCGTACGCTGTCGGCACGGCTCGTCAGGATCACCGGCACCTTGGCGCCAAGCACGAGGCCGGCGCTGTCGGCATTGGCGAGGAAGGGGAGCTGCTTCGCCACCATGTTGCCCGCCTCGAGATCGGGAGCGAGCAAGATGTCGGGATCGCCCGCCACCTCCGAGACGATCCCTTTGATCTTCGCCGCGTCGCGGCTGATGGCGTTGTCGAACGCGAGCGGTCCATCGACGAGGCCGCCCTTGATCTGACCGCGCTCCGCCATCTTGCAGAGCGCGGCCGCGTCGAAGGTCGCCGGCATCTTCGAATTGACGGTCTCGACGGTGCAAAGGATCGCGACCTTTGGGCGCTCGACCCCGAACGCGCACGCGAGGTCGATCGCGTTCTGACAGATGTCGGCCTTGTCCTCGAGATTCGGCGCGATGTTGATCGCGCCGTCCGTGACGATCAGGGCCTTGTGGTACGTCGGAACGTCCATCACGAAGACGTGGCTGAGCCGCCGGCCGGTGCGGAGCCCGCCTTCCTTCGACACCACCGCCCCGAGGATCTCGTCCGAGTGCAGGCTGCCCTTCATCAAGAGCTCGGCCTTGCCCTCGCGCACGAGCGCCACGGCCTTCGCGGCAGCGGCGTAGCTGTCGGCGACGTCGACGATCTCGGCGTGCCGAGCTCGATGCCCTTGGCCTGGGCGAGATCTTTGATCTCCTGCGCCGGCCCGACCAAGATCGCCATGATCAGGCCCGCGCGGGCGGCGTCGATGGCGCCCGCGAGCGCCGTCTCCTCGCAGGGCCAGGCGACGGCCGTGGGGATCGGCGCCTGACCGCGACAGCGCTCGAGAAGGTCTTCGGACTTACCGGTGCCGGTCTGCGTCATGATGTGACCTCCTAGAGACGGATGCGCGCCGTCGTCAGCAGAGCACGACCGAGACGGCGAGCCCGCCTTCGGAGGTCTCCTTGTATTTGGTGTTCATCTCCTTCGCGAGCGGATCTTCGCGTGCGGGAGCTTCCGGCCGTCCTCACCGAGCGCGTAAACGAGCGCCGGAATGACGCCGGCCGATCCTCCGGTCGGTACCGTCACCACGAGGTGGCCGCGAGCGTTCTCCTCCGAGCCGGCGAGCGCGTACGCCGCCACCACCCCGAGGCCTGCGCTGCTTCTCGTCGGTGTCGTCCTCCGCGCGCTTGTAGACCTCGCCCGCCTTGGTCTTCGGCTTGATCGGACCCGGGAGCGTGGTGACGGGCGCCGCGAGCCCGACTTGACGATCGCCACCATCGCGCCCGCGATCTTGTCGAGGAAGGCGTCGATCTCGGCGTCGGTCCGGCCGGAGACCGCCACTTCGTTGGTCCGCACCACCTGCGCGACCGAGAGCTTGTCCTTCTCGGCGTCCTGCTGGAGCTCCTTCATGGTCGCGTACGGATATTTCTGCGCCCCCTTCTTCGGGGGCGTGTAGCCCTTCCACTCGATGAAGCCGCCGACGACCGAATAGTACTCCTGCTCGAGCAACACTTTGTCGCCCGCAAGGAGCTTGCAGGTCATCGTGTTGGGATGCGGAAAGTCGCCCTTCGCGTCGTCGAAGACGAGGTCCTTCAGCGAGGCATCGAAGGTGGCGGTGCCGAGCTTCACCGGAAACGTCTGGTCGGGCTTGGCCGCGAGCTCGTCGAGGAACGCCGGATCAATGGTCGCGGGCTCCTTGCCGATGATGCCCGCGAGGCACGCGCGCTCCGTGCCGTGGCCTTGGCCGGTCGCACTCAGGCTGCCGTTGAGGTGCACGCGCAGGTTCGTCGCCTTGGCGAGCTGCTCGGGCGGGAGCTTCGTGCACCGTTGATAGAAGTCATAGGTGATCGCGCTCACGTTGTCCCCATCCCGCGCCGCGCGGTGTGACGCGCGGCGTGTCGCTGCCGCGGCACATCCCGGCGCGCCCGCGGCGCCGCACCGCTTCGTTCAGTCCACCACCGGCTGCAGGAGCGGCTGTTTCCAGGTGCCGTCGACCACCGACTTCGCCGGCATGTAGATGCGGAGGACAGCATAGAAGGGTCCGTTC
This sequence comes from Binatia bacterium, assembly GCA_039917665.1. Lineage (GTDB taxonomy): Bacteria > Desulfobacterota > Binatia > UTPRO1 > UTPRO1 > UTPRO1. The sequence goes on along the minus strand of JBDSJB010000668.1, from coordinate 2,434 downwards.
GGTGCCGGCAACCAGTTGGCCTCGCGCTCGCGGCCCGGCGAATCCTTCTGCACGTAGAGGGTCAATGATCCGTCGGCGCCGTAGGTGAACGACTTCAGCATCGGGGAATTGACGAGGTAGCGCTGCAGCGGGTTCGCCACGAGGAGCTGCGTCTTCCCGTCGTACATCGTGAGCGACCAGAAGGCGCCGGCGGGCGGAAGCTGGCCCTGCGCGAACCGCAGCGTATACCCCGTCTTCGAACCGTCCGCAGGTTTGCCGTTCGCGTCGACGAAGTACGTCAAATAGATCGCCTCGGCGCCCGAGTTCCCGTACCGCCCGAGCTTCGCCCCGGCGAAGCGATAGAGATAGTTGTTCTTCAAGAACGCGCGCGTACCGAAGAACTCGGCGCTCGACACCTCGCGCGCGTCGATCTTTTTCTGCAGGACGGCGAGCTCCTGCCAGGCGTCCGCGATGCCGGCCTCGATCGCCTTCCGTTCCGCGCGCGGGCGACTGGCGAGGTCGAAGGTCCAGCCGGCCCCGACGCCAATCTTTGCGAAGCGCGCTATCAGCTCGGTCTCGGACGGGTGCGGCGGACAGAAGCCGAGGAGGAAGTTCAGATACCGAAACGCCTCGGGCGAGGTCGTCATTGTCTCGGTCGGCTTCGGCCACGCGATCGCGGGCGGGACGGTCGGCGGCGGCGTCCCCCCGAGGAAGCGGCTCAGGGGCTCGGCACGGATGCCGGCCTGAATCCGCTGCACGTTGGCGAGATCGGCCGCGTCGAAGAGCTGGGTCCGAAAGAGCACGTACGCGAGCTCGGTCTCGGCGCGATAGACGGTGGTGATGCCTTTCGGCCTCGTGCCCTTCCAGCCCGGTCCCGCGACGAGAAACTTGCCGCCGGCATTCCCGAAGAGCCGCGTGCCGAGGTACGCGAAGTTGAACGTGTAGAGATCGATCAGCTGCCCGGTGTAGTACCGGCCCTTCTCGATCTTCGGCATCGTGATGACGACCGGCTCGGCGCGGAGGTCGAGCCAGAGAAACGAGTACGGCGTATCCGAGTTCGGCGTGACGACGAACGTGTCGTCGGGCGTCGCGACGTTCGCCGCGCTCCCGACCGTGTTGAACGGTGCGCGGTAGTCGCGATTCCCGGTGTCGACGGCTTGCTGGTAGAGCGTGTGGTAATTCGACACGAGCGGGAAGCCGTAGAGGAACGCTTCCTTCGCGATCGCGCTGGTCTCAGCGAGCGGGGTTCCCGCGCTCGGACCCGTCGGGCGCATGGCCGCGCACCCGGTGACGAGCGCCGCGACGACGAGCGCCGTCAGCAGCGTTGGGACCGGGCTTACGCTCCGCGCGAGTCTCGCCCTCCACATGCGTCACCTCCGGATTTTCCGCCAGATGCGCGAGCAGGATGCGCCGCACTTCCGCGATCGTGTGAGGATGGGACTGGCAAGAATGTGGCGACTTCACCACCAGCTCCGACTCGACGTCGTCGAGATGCGCGCTCGCATATTGCACCACGCCGTCGTTGGCGCCGGGCGCGATGACGCCGGTTTTGATGGCAATGATGGAATGCGCGTGCACGCCTGGGCGATCGGCTTCGCCGCCATCGTCTTCACCCAGGGGTTCCCGGGCGTCATGCGCCTCGAGCTCGGCGATCGGCACGAGGTCGGTGAGCTCGTGGGTGCTCCCCCGCAGCGTCTTCGGATCGAAGGCGACGTCGACCGAGCCGAACGGCAGCGCGAAGGTGCCGGCGCGGAGATCGACGTTGGCGCCGTCCTTCATCACCTCGGTGACGGCGCGGTTGTAGAGGTCGCACGCGAGGCGGAGCCGCGGGCTGAAGCGATCCGGCCGGGAGCGTCGGATCTTCCGGGAAGAGTACTGCCAGGCGTAGAGCGCGGCCGCGAGGTAGTCGGCTTCCCGCCGCCGCGCGCCGCATAGTGGAGGTTGATCTCGGCGGCAGCCGCGAGGTCCTCGTGCAGCTCGTTGCCCGCGACGAACGAGTCGTGCAGCGTCCGCAGCGCCCTGCGGGATCTTCCTCGAATTGCTCGCTCAGATCGTGACCGAACAGCAGATTCTGCGACCGCCGGCTGAGCTCGCCGGCCGTGAGCTCGGTGCGGAGCATCACGCGATGCGCCCGTTGGGATCGACCCGGATGGCGCGAATCGGTGCCGCGCAACCGGCAACGAGCAGCAGTCCGACGAGGCCCGCCACCACGGTGGCGAGGCTCGCTTGGCGCATGTGTCCCCTCTTCGACTCGACCCGACGCCGCACGTCGCGTCCGCTATCAGATGCGTCCCTGCATCGCGAGCGTAAGTGCCCGCGAAATCGGCACGCGCCATCATTGCTTTTCACCGCGCGCGTCCTCGCTTATGGATGCGGCATGACGAACTTCTTCCGCATCCTCTCGCCCCTCGCCCTGGCTTTCGCCGCGCTCGTCGCCCCGACCGCCGCCGCGGCA
>JBDSJB010000667.1:0-9253 GCA_039917665.1 Binatia bacterium | reverse complement strand
GTCGAGGTCACTTCGAGGCGACCGCCGAGCGACGACACCCGCTCCTCCATGCCCAACAGGCCCATGCTGACTCCGCGGAGCGCGCTTCGTCGCGCTCCGGCGACGTCCATGCCGCACCCGTCGTCGTGCACCAGGATCTCGATGCCGCCACCGATGCGCTGGACGCGCACGGTCACGTGGTCTGCGCCGGCGTGCCGCATGACGTTGGTGATCGCTTCTTGGGCGATGCGGAAACATGCGACCTCGAGGTCGGGTGCAAGGCGGGGCTCCAGGCCGTCGGCTTCGACGCGTCCGACCCAGCCGGCGCGCCGGGCTTGACGGTCGACGAACCAACGTAGCGCCGCCGCGAGCCCGAGCTCGTCGAGATGCGCGGGGCGGAGGCCGCGCGACAGCTCGCGAACCTCCTGCAGCACGTGCTCGACGAGGCCGATGTTTTCCTCCAGCACCGCCGGCTCCGGCCGCTGACGACACCGATCGAGCCCGAGCTTCAGCGCCGTCAGCGATTGTCCGATCTCGTCGTGGAGCTCGGCGGCGATCGCGCGGCGCTCCGCTTCCTGCGTGGTCAGGAGCTGACGCGACAAGGCTTCGAGCCGAACGCCATACTCACGGACGGTCTCCTCGGCTTCGCGCCGCTCCGTGATGTCGCGAATCGCGGCGGTGACGAGCGTTCCCCCCTCGGTTTCGAGCGGGCTCAAACTGATCTCGATGGGGAACTCGCTTCCGTCGCGCCGCCGCCCGTGGAGCGCGAGACCGGCACCCATCGGACGGAGCCGCGGGCCGCAGAGGTAGCTGGTGCGGTGCGCGGCGTGCGAATCCCGCAGCCGCTCGGGGACGAGCGTCTCGATGCTCTGGCCGATCAGCTCTGCGCGCGGGAAGCCGAAGAGGACTTCCGTCTGCGCGTTGGCGAACGTGATGCAACCGGCGGCGTCGGCGATGACCATCCCGTCCGGTGCCGACTCGAGGAGGTTCCGGAAGCCCTCCTCGGCGCGCTTCCGTTGTCCGACCTCGATCGCGAGCGCCGCGTTCGCGGCCTCGAGCGCTGCATTCGCAGCCTCGATCGCCGCCGACGTCGGCAAGGCCAAGGCCTCCGGCAACAGCCGGAACAGCAAGATCGCGGTCAGCACCGAGAGGCCGGCGGTCGCGGCTTTGACGAGACCCTCGACGCCGTAGACGGGATTCCAGACGGTCCAGATCGCCATCAGGTGCGTCGTGCCGCAGGCGAAGATGAAGGCGGCGAAGAGCGCGAACATCGATGGAAATACGATGTCGCTCCGGCGCCGCATCACGACGGCGAGCCCCACGGGGATCGAGTAGTACGCGAGCGCGATCAGCGCGTCGGAGCCGACGTTCAGCCAGAGCACGCCAGGCTGCCAAAGGTAGCAATGCCCGTGCGGCATGAAGCCCGACCCGAAGAGGGTCCCCATCAGATCACGCACCACATCCTCCTGTCCCAGGGGGCGAGTACGGCGCGACATCCGCCGGCCGGGGCACCGCACCACGAGTGTGACGGCTACCGCACGCGACGAGGAGCAACCATCCAGGATGCGGGTGATCTGCGATGGAGCGGAGGGCCTCCGGCGTGGGGACGGTCTCCGGACGGTGGCGAGGATGGCGACGATGGCAGCGTCGTGCCGCGAGACCGTTGCGACGAGCCGTGACGTCACGAGACGCGCAGGTGCTGAGCGCAGAGTGACGTCCCCTGCAACCCCAACAGCGCGCGCCCGATCGGGGATGCCCCTACTGCTGGCTCTGTTGCTTCCGCTGCATCGACGCCAACCGCTCCGACGGCTTCCGCGCCGCCGGCATGTGACGGCCGTTTTGATACTGCTGCTGCGCGCCGTTCTGCGGCGCGATCTTCACGGAGACGTCGAGGCGATGCGCGGCGGGGCCGTGATAGATGCCGCGAAGCGGCGCGACGTCGTCGTAGTCACGGCCGTGGGCGATCTTCACGTGCGACGCGCTCACCTCTTGCTGATTGGTCGGGTCGAGACCCCACCAGCCGGCGCCGGGAATCGCGACCTCGACCCACGCGTGGGTCGTCACTTCGGCAGCGTTCGGGTCGGGCGCCTGGCCGCGCGGGGTGAGCGCGGTCGGGAGGTAGCCCGACACGTAGCGCGCCGGGATGCCGACGCTCCGGCACATGGCGACCATCAAGTGCGCGTAGTCTTGGCAGACGCCGGACTTGCGGGCGAAGACCTCGTTCACGTCCATGCCGACGTAGGTGCTGCCGGGCATGTAGGTCAGGGACGTGGCCGCGGCCCGATGCAGCGCGAGCACGGCCCCGACGACGTCGTCGCCGGCGTTGACGGCGCGGATCTCGGCATCGCGACGGAGCGGCTCGCGCCAAGCGGTGTGCGGCGACGCCTCGAGATACTCTTGATGCTCGGCGAGGAACTCGGTGTCGCGCAGGCTCGCGAGGCGCGGGCACGCGGTCAGCGGACCCGTGTCGCGGGTTTGCACCGTCGTCTCGACGGACACTTCGAGCCGCGTGTGCGGCACTGCGACGCCGAAGACGTCGACGCGCGTGCCCCAGTAGTCGACGTACGAGAAGACGCGCGCGGCCGGCGTCGTCGACACGCGGTAGGAAAGCATCTCCTGGCGCGCATCGGTCATCGGGCACGCGCGGAGCACGTTGTGCGACTCACGCACCGCCTCCGGGTACGAGAAACAGGTCAAGTAACGAATGTCGAATCGCATTAGATCGATCCCAGCGAATGGAGTTGGTGCTCCGCTCCGCGTTGGAAGAAGTGAGCGCTCACCGAGTCGGCGACCTGCCAGATGCCCTCTTGGAGGTGATCGAGGAACCGCTGCAGGCCATCGTTCACGAGCTCGGGCACGTCGAGATACTCGAGCGTCGCCCGCATGCGGCCGAGCAGGCGATGCGGCGGAATCGGCTTGGTGCCGGTGCCGAGGCGCGCGAGCTGATCCTCCGCCGAGCGCAGACAGAAGAGCACCCCGCGCGGGAACTCGCGCGACAGCAGCAGAAACTCGAGAACCTCCGCGACGCCCATGACGTCGTGGTGGACGCGCACGTACGCTTCGAAGGCCGATACCGACTTCAGCACGGCGCCCCAGTGTTGATAGGTCGCCTGCGGATCCGGTGAGCCGCGTTGCACCCAGCGCACCGAGAGCAGCCGGCACGTCATCTCCGCCCGCTCGAGCATGCGGCCGAGCACGAGAAACCGCCACCCGTCGTCGCGCGGCATGGTCTCGGCGGCAACGCCGGTGATCATGTGACAGCGCGCCTTCACCATCCGATAGAGCTCATAGGGTTGGCGCTGCAGGTCGTAGCGCAGATCGCGGCTGCCGAGCTCGAGGTGGAGGCCGTTGATCGCCTCCCAGAGCTCGGTCGAGATGCGCTCGCGGACGGTGCGGGCGTTGTCACGGGCGCACGCGATCGACGAGACGATCGAGCCGCCGTTCGCGTCGTCGAGCACGAGGAACTCGCTGACGGGCCCTTCGGAGCACTCGATGCTGCGCTCCTCGAACGGTTGGTCGAGGTGCAGCACCTTCACGAGCTCGCGCCAGACGACGGTCGGGTCTTCGACCGACGACTCGAGAAGCCCGTGGTACGTGACGTCGAGCATGCGGGCCGTGTCCTCGGCGCGCTCGAGGTAGCGTCCAGTCCAGAACAAATCTTCGGCGTGACGTGCGAGCATGTCAGTCGTCCGCTCCGTCGGGCTCGTCGGCGAGGACCCACGTGTCCTTGGAGCCGCCGCCCTGCGACGAGTTCACGACCAGCGAGCCCTTCGGCAGCGCGACGCGCGTGAGGCCGCCAGGAATCACCTCGACGCGCTCGCCCGAGAGGACGAACGGGCGGAGGTCGATGTGACGGCCGTGAAAGCCGCCGTCGAGGAACGTCGGGTGGCGCGAGAGCGAGATCACTTCCTGCGCGATGAAGCCGCGTGGGTTCTCCTCGATCTGCTGCCGGGTCTTGGCGAGCTCTTCGTCGCTCGCGCGCGGGCCGATGACGATCCCGTAGCCGCCCGAGGCCGCGACGGGCTTGATGACGAGCTGATCGAGGCGCGCGAGCGCAGCGGCGCGCTGCTCCGGCTGCCAGAGCAAGTAGGTCTCGACGTTCGGCAGGATCGGCTCTTCGTTCAGATAATATTTGATGAGTGCCGGCACGTACGCGTAGATCGCCTTGTCGTCGGCGACGCCGTTGCCGATCGCGTTCGCGATGGTGACGTTGCCGGCGCGCGCGGCGTTTACGATGCCGGGAACGCCGAGCGTCGAGTCGCTGCGGAAGACGGCCGGATCGAGGAACGCGTCGTCGATCCGGCGATACACGACGTCGACCCGCTCGAGCCCGCGCGTGGTGCGGACGTAGACGACGTGCTCATCGACGACGAGGTCGCTGCCCTCGACGAGCTCGACGCCCATCTGGCGCGCGAGGAACGCGTGCTCGAAGTAGGCCGAGTTGTAGGCGCCTGGCGTCAGCACGACGACGCGCGGATTGCCGGCCGCCGCTGGCGCCACGCTGCGGAGCGCGGTCAGGAGCGACGCGGGATAGTGCGACACCGGCCGGACGCGATGCTGCGCGAACGCGAGCGGCATCACGCGCGTCAGCGTGGCGCGGTTCTCGAGCACGTACGAGATGCCGCTCGGCGTCCGGAGGTTGTCCTCGAGCACGCGGTAGACGCCGTTGCCGTCGCGGACGAGATCGACGCCCGAGACCATGCAGCGGGCAGCGTGCGGGACGGCGATGCCGAACGCCTCGCGTTCGAAGCCGTCGGCCGACATTACGAGCGCGCGCGGGACGATACCGTCGGCGATCGCGGCGGCCTCGCCGACATAGAGGTCGTCGAGGAACTGGTTCAACGCCGTGACGCGTTGAATGAGCCCGCGTTCGACCGGCGCCCATTCTTCCGCGGGGATGATCCGCGGCACCAGATCCATCGGCCACACCCGCTCGACGCCCGCGGCCTCGCCGTAGACGTTGAAGGTGATGCCGAGGCTCCGGAAGATCGCGTCACGCAGGCGCTCGCGCCGGCCAAGATCTTCGGGCGCAATCGCGCGCAAGCGCGCGACCAGACTGCGGTAGGGAGGACGAACCTCGCCGTCGGCGGCGAAGACTTCGTCGAAGAATCCTTCCGTCTGGTAGCCGCCGAAGGGATCGTCTGTAGGAGTGAGATCAGGAGCCGAGTGTGGTGTCACCGAGAATCCGCCTCTGTGGGGCCCGTCGACGGGTCAGGTTCATGGAGCGAATGAGCAAGGCCTGTGCCGCCAATGGGTCACATAAGTCGTAGAGATGACGGAGGCGCACCGAGCCCGAACCTCCGAGTGCCCATGTGCTGAGCAATGATTGCCCCGGCTGAGAGCAGGGGAGGCGAAACGAGAAGGCCGAGGGCTGACAAGGGCGTCGACCGACGTTAGGTTTCGCGACCACCGTGAGCAAGCCCCAGATCATTCATGAGCCCGGACGGGCACCCATCAAGGCGTGGGTCGAGGGAGTCGAGCTCGAAGCGGAGGCCCGGCAACAGCTCCTGAACGTCGCGAGCCTCCCGTTCATCCATCGGCACGTAGCCGTCATGCCGGATTGCCATTGGGGAATGGGTGCAACCATCGGCTCGGTCGTGCCGACGATCGGTGCGATCGTGCCGGCGGCCGTCGGCGTCGACCTCGGCTGCGGCATGGTCGCGCAGGCGACGACGCTCCGGGCCGATCAGCTACCCGATTCGCTCGCGGCGCTGCGCCGCGCGATCGAGCGCGCGATTCCCGTTGGTGGTCCGGGTGAGCGCGGCTCGTGGAAGGAGCGGGGACGGCACGGGATGCCGGACGGGGTCCGGACCGCGTGGCGCCGTTTGGCGCCGGCCTACGCTGCGGTCGTCGCCGATCATCCGAAGATCGAGCGTGGCCTCACCGCCGAGCAGCTCGGGACGCTCGGGACCGGGAATCACTTCATCGAGGTCTGCCTCGACGGTGCGGATCGCGTGTGGGTGATGCTGCACTCGGGGTCGCGCGGCGTCGGCAATCGGATCGGCACGTACTTCATCGAGAAGGCCAAGCAGGAGATGCAGCGCCGAAAGATCGCGTTACCGGATCGGAACCTCGCGCATCTCGCCGAGGGCTCGACGCTCTTCGACGACTACGTGCGCGCGGTGCGCTTCGCGCAGGACTTCGCGGCCACCAACCGGATGCTCATGCTGGCGCGCGTGCTCGACGTGCTGCGCGCCGAGCTGCCGGCGTTTCAGCTCGGTGCGACCGCGGTCAATTGTCACCACAACTACGTCGCGCGCGAGCATCATTTCGGCACAGACGTGTGGATCACGCGCAAGGGCGCGGTCAGCGCGCGCGCTGGCGAGCTCGGCATCATTCCCGGCTCGATGGGCGCCAAGAGCTTCATCGTCCGCGGCAAAGGCAATCGCGAGAGCTTCCATTCGTGCTCGCACGGGGCCGGCAGGCGCATGAGCCGGACGGAAGCCAAGCGCCGCATCACGCTCGACGCGCACGCGGCGGCGACCGCCGGCGTCGAGTGTCGGAAGGATGCGGCGGTGATCGACGAGAGCCCTGGGGCGTACAAGGACATCGACGCCGTGATGGCGGCGCAAACGGATCTCGTCGAGGTCGTGGAGACGCTCCGCCAAGTGGTCTGCGTCAAAGGGTGAAAAGCGGTCTCTCCCTTGCGACGCCGCGACCGGCGGCGCAGAGGGAGCCATGGCTCTCCACGTTCCCGTCGCGATGCGGATGGCGCTCCGTGGTACGCGGCTCGCCCGGCTCTACGCGCAGGCGCACGTCGCGCTCTACGCGCTGACGGCGGGTCGCGTCGGCTCCGCCATTCGGGTCGCTCACGGTGTACGTCCACCCGTGCTGCTGCTCGAGACGACCGGACGGCGGAGCGGCGCGCCGCGCACGACCCCGCTCATTTATCTCGAGGACGGCCGCGATCTGGTCGTGATCGCGGCCAATGCCGGGCATCCGCAGCATCCCGCGTGGTGGCTGAACCTCACGTCCGATCCGCATGCGACGGTGCAGATCGGCGGCGAGCGGCGCGCGGTCGTCGCGACCGAGGTCGAGGGCGCGCGCCGCGCCGAGCTCTGGCGGCGCTTCGAGCTCATGTACGACGGCCTCGCGGCGTATCAGCGCCAGGCGACGCGCCGGTTCCCGGTCGTCGTCCTGGCGCCGGGCGCGTCAGCGTAGCGTGACGAGCCGGATGCGCCGCGACGGCAGGCCTCTCCGCCTGATCGGATCTCGATAGCCCGGCACGTCGATCCCGGCCTGCGCCCCATAGGCAAATTCATACCTGGAAGGGATCGGGGAGCGGGGCGCGAGGTTACGGATGCCGTGGGATCGCTGCCCGATTTCATGCGACACCACCGTCGTTGGTAGCGATGACGGGCGTGTGGCTCTCGCTTCGACGGGTCTGAAGTCGCTGCCAACCCGCCTCGCCCGAGCGGCTTGACCGGCTTCCGGCCCGCGTGTACTTGAACGCGTCCCGCTCGCGGAAACCCTCCGGGTTCCGGGCCACGAGAGCCCCAAACATGTCGATTCTGATCAACAAAGACACGACGGTCATCATTCAGGGCATCACCGGCCGCGAGGCCGTGAACCTGACCCGCGAAGGCCTGGACTACGGCACCAAGATCGTCGGTGGCGTCACCCCCGGTCGGGCAGGGCGCGATGTCTATGGCGTCCCCGTCTACGACTGTGTGCGCGATATCACCGCGAAGCAGCACGTCGACGGGTCGATCGTCACCGTCCCGCCCAAATTCACCAAGGACGCCGTGTTCGAGGCGATCGAGGCCGGCGTCAAGCTGATCGTGATCGTCACCGAGCGCATCCCACGCGCCGACGTCGCTCAGATGGTCGAGCTCGCAAAGCTCCGGGGCGCCCGCATCATTGGGCCGAACTGTCTCGGCGTGCTCTCCCCCGACGAGGCCAAGATGGGCGGCCTCGGCGGCCCCGCGGTGAACGTCCGCCGCGCCTTCAAGAAGGGCTCGATCGGGATCATGTCGCGCTCCGGCGGCATGACCACCGAGATCGCCAACACGCTCTCCGCGGCTGGCTACGGTCAGTCGACGTGCGTGTCAATCGGCGGCGACGCGATCATCGGATCGACGTACGCGGAACTGATGCCGCTCTTCGAAGCCGACCCCGAAACCAAAGCCATCGCCATCTACTCCGAGCCTGGCGGCCGCATGGAAGCCGAGCTCGCCGACTGGGTCCGCGAGCACAAGTCGCGCCTCCCGATCATCGCGTTCATGGCCGGCCGCTTCATGGACGAGATGCCCGGCATGCGCTTCGGCCACGCCGGCACCATCGTCGAAGGCAAGGCCGACACCACCGCCGACAAGATCGAGCGCATGAATGCCGCCGGCATCTCCGTCGCCGAGCGCATCGAAGACATCCCGGGCCTCGTCAAACAGGGCCTCGCCAAGGCAGGGCACTGAGAATGGCGAACGGCATGTTCATCAACGTCGAGGTCGACGCCGCCGCGGCCAAAGACGCCGCGACCGCGAAGAAGCTCACCGAGGTCTGTCCGGTGAACATCTTCGCCCAGGAAAAAGACGGCACCCTCCGGATCGTCGACGAGAACCTCGACGAGTGCACCCTCTGCGAGCTCTGCCTCCAGGCCTTCCCCGGTAAGGTGAAGGTCATCAAGCTCTACGAGTAGTCCGCCGCTCTGCGCCGTCGTCACGGGCGCGTGCTCCGGCATCGGACGTGAGATCGCGCGCCGGCTCGGCGCTCGCGGCTACACGCTCGTCCTCGTGAGCGAGAACGGCGAACGCCTGGCCGCGATCGCCGCCGAGATCTTCGCGGCACACGGGACGCTCGTGCATCCGATCGTCTGCGACCTCGCGCGTCCCGAGGCGGCCGGCGAGCTGCATGCATCGGTCGCGGCCCTCGGCGTCGCGGTGGACGTTCTGGTCGTGAACGCGGGCATGTTCTTCTTCGGCGAGGTTGCCGACGCCGACCTCGTGAAGGCCAACGCGATGCTGCAACTCCACGTCGTCACGCCGTCGCTGCTTTGCACGCTCTTCGCGCGGGACATGCGGGCGCGCCGGCAGGGCCGCATCCTCTTCATGACGAGCATCTCGGCGTGGCGTGCGTTTCCCGGCATCGCCTACTACGGCGGCACCAAAACCTACCTCCGATCGTTTGCCGCCGCGCTCCGGAGCGAGCTCGCGCCCTATGGTGTCACCGTCACGACCCTCGCCCCGGGCGCGACCGACACCGGTCTCTACGATCCCAACGTCGTCCCGATCGAACGCGCGCGTCGCTTCGGCGTGATGATGGAGCCAGGCAAGGTCGC